>NZ_JAKMQT010000006.1:0-120693 GCF_025771725.1 Campylobacter sp. IFREMER_LSEM_CL2151
TGTTTTTATTGTTAGTTATTGAATTGGTTTATTTTTAGATTATTTGTTTGTGACGCTATTTTTAAATTTTTTTAGAATAGTTTGTTTTTTTATTTGGCTATGGTTTTTTATTTTTATATGTTAGTTTAGTTATTTTATTTTAGATGTTTTTGTTTTTATTTGTTTTATGGGTTCTATTTTTAAATTTTATGGTTTTTTTAATTTATTCTTTATTTAGTTATTTAGTCAGCTTGGTTGTTAACTGTAGGTGATTTTTTAATTTCTAGTTTTTGGTTGTTTGTTTGTGAAAATTTTTAATTAATTCGTGTTGATTAGATAGGGTATTTATTGTTATTTTTTATTATTTTATAAAATTTTAGTTTTATATGTTGTTTAGTTATTTATTGGCTTAATCCTTAGATTAGTTTGTTTTTTTATTTTTTATTGGTTTTATTTTTAAATTTTTATGGTTTTTTATGGTTAGATAGAATATTTATCAAGAATGAAATATTTGGTTTTTTAGCTGTTTATTATGGCTTTCTGTGTTGTTGGTTATTGAATTGTTTTAATGGTTTATTTGATGGGTTGAGTTTGGAGATTTAGTCGTTTTAGCTTTAAAATGTTTATGGTGAGTTTGATAAATTTGGGTTTTAGTTTTTGGTTGTTATGTACGAGTTTAATTTATAATAAAATTTATGATGACATACGGGTTTAAAAATATAGCTTTCTTAGAAGAAATTATCTTCTAAGAAAGAGAATGTTTATTCAGCGCCTTTTGGAGCTGTAAATGCTGTTATTTCAGGTGGTATTCCTTTGTATTTTTCTATATTTACCAAGCTTGTATGAGAAATATTTCCGTTTGCTAATTCAGAAGTTGGCATATCAATAGTTAAGACATTTACGTTTCCGTATTTGCACATTCCTTCATGATTTGGGTCATACCATCCACCTTCGCATAATCTTACAGCATTTGGCATAATATCTTTAGTTACTACAGCACCCGCGAGAACTTGACCTCTTTTATTGAAAACTCTTACAATATCGCCATTTCTGATTCCAAGTTTTTTAGCATCAATAGGATTGATTAAGATAGGCTCTCTATCATTTACCGCATACTTTTCATGCAGTGAAGTATGGCACATTTGTGAGTGGAGTCTATTTGTTGGGTGATTGGTTAGTAGATGAAAAGGTGTTTCCTTAGTAGCATTTCCTAGCCATTCTATTGGCTCCATCCACATTGGATGTGCTTTGCAGTCTTTATAGTTATATTTTTCAATAGTTTTTGAGTAAATTTCTATCAAACCTGATTCAGTGCCTAGAGCATTTAAGATAGGATCTTCGATAAATTCAGAAAATCTAACCCATTCCATACTTTCTATAGTTGGAGAAAAAGTTATAGGCTCGTTTTTCGCCCAAAATTCTTCAAAACTTGGCATTTTTGGTTCAAATACATCCCCATAAGCTTGAGTTTGTTTTAAAGCGCTATTGTAGTATTCTTTGATAAAATCTTTTGCATTTTTACCATTTTCAGTATAAGCATTAAATACATCATCTCCATACACTTTACAAATATCAGCAAAAATTTCATAGTCATCTTTGCTCTCGCCTATTGGTAATACCGCTTGCTTCATTGGAACTATATTCATATTAGAATAATCACCACTCATGGTAATATCATCTCGTTCATAAGAACTTGTGGTAGGCATTACAATATCTGCCATTTTGGCAGTTGGAGTCCAATAAATTTCATTTACAACTATAGTTCTTGGTTTTTGCCATGCTTTTACATTATTGTTTGTATCTTGATGATGAACTATAGGATTTCCACCCGCCCAATAAATAAAGTCAATATCAGGATAGGTTATCTTAGAACCATTATTGTCTATAACTTTTCCAGGATTTAACAAAGCATCAGCTATTCTAGCTACTGGAAAAGAATAACTAGCAGCATTTTGTAGCCATTCGGCACCACCTTGACTAACTCCTGCTTTTGGTAGCCCCTTAAATTTTCCATTTTCCCAAATTCCCACAGTTCCTGCTGTAATACCTCCTATAACACCACCTTTGCATGATGGAACCCCACCATTGCTATAGTGATAGCTTAAGCCAAAGCCACCTCCTTTAGTACCAATTTGTCCGATCATTGAAGCTAGGGTTATTAACATCCAATGAGGTTGTTCACCATGATGAGCTCTTTGCATACCCCAACCACTCATGAGCATAGTAGGGTTATCATAAAAGCTTTCAGCTAGTGTTTTAATGGTTTTTTCATCAATCCCGCAAATTTTGCTTGCCCATTTTACATCTTTTTTAATACCATCATTCTTGCCATCTAAATAAGCTTTAAATTTATCAAAACCACTTGTATAATTTTCTAAAAATTCATAATTGACTTTATTTTTTTCGATCAGATGACTAGCCATACCTATCATCATAGCAACATCTGTATTTGGTCTTGGGGAGATCCATTGTGCATTTAAAAATTTAGCAGTTTCAGTTTTTATAGGATCTATACAAATAACCTTGATCTTGCTATTTTTTAATTTTTCAAAATACTGCAAACCTCTTTGGTCGTTTGAAGTCCAAGCTATTCTTAAAGTGGCGATAGGATTAGCACCCCAAATAACTACTATTTTAGAATGTTCTAAAATATTTTCCCATGAAGTTTGCTGTTCATATACTTCAATGGAGCCTACAACATAAGGCATGATCACTTGAGAAGCTCCGGTTGAGTAATCTCCAGTAGTCCCTACAAACCCACCTGTGACATTTAAAAATCTATGAAGTAATATTCTACAATTTTGCATATTTCCGCTAGATTTCCACCCATAACTTCCACCAAATATAGCTTGGGTTCCTTTTTGCTCTCTTGTTTTTTTAAGTTCTTTTGCTATAAGTTTTATAGCCTCATCATAACTTACACGCACAAATTCATCTTTTCCTCTAAGCTCAGGCTTTGGATTGTCAGGATTTTCAAGATAACTTTTTCTTACATAAGGATATTTCACACGTGATTTATAGATCATATCTGCTGTATAGTGTTGTAAGGGATTGTCAATTTGTGTTACTTTTTCCCATGGCTCACTTTTGATCACAATGCCATCTTTAATGGTAAGCTTTAAAATTCCCCAATGTGCTGCTGTTATCACGCTTCCATTTTTTACTAAACCTGAATTTATAGTTGAAGCTTCAACGCTTTTTCCCATAACCAAACTAGGAACCAGAGGTAATACACTTAAACCAGCACCAATTTTTAAAAATTTTCTTCTATCAAGCCCCATTTTATTTTACCTCCTTAAAATCTTTTGCATTTTTTTGTAAATACTGTATCACTAACCAATGATCTTTTTTATCAATTCCTGTTCTATTTACCATTGATCTAAAAGTAGCAGGCCAACCATTAGCGCTAAATTCGCTTTCTTTATGAATACTATGACAAATTCCGCAGTTGTTCATATAAAGTTCTTTTGCTTTTATAAACATTTCTTTATTGCTTTTTGTAAAATCTTTCTTATCAGTCCAAACTTCTATGGTAGTTTTATCCCATTTGCCATTTTTGCTTTTTGTGTAAGTTTTAAAATCAAGTTTTGTATTTTTAGAAAATGCAGCAACTATGATTCTTTGACTATCGTTGTAATAAAGTACAGAAGGCGAAGCAGGATTAACATAGCCTGTGATCTTGACTAAAACTTTATCTCCATCAGTTTTTAATATTTCAAAAGGATTTGTAGGTAGCAATCTACCAACAGCTTTTGTGTCATTTTTGCTTAAGTAAAGTGAGCTTACTTCACTTGTAAAAAATTCATTTTTAGCACAAACAAAAGAAACAAGTGCTAAGCAGATAACCAAAATTTTTCCCATTTTGCCTCCTTGACATTTTTTTGATATAAACTTATTGTATATCAATAAAATTAAAAATTTCTTAGCACAAAAATCATAAAATTAAATATTATTTAATAATTTTTTATTAATTAGCAATTTATTTGTTTTTATATTTTCACAAAGTCTTTTCAATCCTTTAAAGTAAATTTTAGTAAAATACAAAATATTCTTTATAAAGGTTAAAAATGCACTTTACTTTGCTAAATGAAAAAGATTTTTTCAACCCTTACTACCGCAAAAAGCAAATCACACAAAATGAATTTGACACTTTTAGCAAGGCTTTAACGCAGTATCTAGAAAGGCTTGAAAGCTCACAAAGTGAAAATGAAGACTATCTTGTAGCTAATGCGCTTAGTCCATTTTTAACCATGTTAAATTTCAAAACCCACATCAAAACCAAACAAAAAGGCAAAAGCGAGATTGATTTAGCCATCGCTAAAGATGAGCTTAGCAAAGACTTAGAAGTTCTTATCGAAGCTAAAAAGCCTAACTCAAAAGAATTCATCACCCATACAAAGCCAAATTCCAAAGCCTTGCATGAAGCCATTTTGTATTATTTTAGAAACAGAGAGTATAGCTTTAGTTTGAAATTTATCATCATCACAGACTTTTATAAATTCTACATTTTCAAAGCTAGTGAGTTTGAAGAACTTTTTTATAAAAACACAAGCTTTAAAAAGCTTTTTGAAGAATTTCAAAGCCCAAATTCACTTTTTAAAGGCAATACTGATGAATTTTACAAAGAAGCAGGCAAGCTCATAGAAAATTCTAAAGAAAGCTTAAAAGGCTTTTTCATCGATTTAGCCTTTTTAAAAGACAAGCAAAAGTCAAATTTCAAAAACCTAGCAAGCATTTTCAAAACCTTCCACAAAGACTTTTTGCTCAATGAATTTAGCCCAAATGACGCAAACTCATTAAACAACGCATTCTATAAAGAGCTTTTATACATCCTAGGTTTAAGCGAGAGTAAGCAGCTTTCTAAATTCATCATCACGCAAAGTGAGCAAAGTAAACAAGCCCAAGGCACACTTTATCATCTCATAGCGAGCAAGCTTCCAAAGCATGATTTTGAAGAGGTGTTAAAATTCATCATACTTTGGTTAAATCGTATTTTATTTTTAAAGCTTATCGAGTCAAATTTAGTTAGATTTAATGATGATAAAACCCTTAAATTTCTAAACTATGAAAAAATTCCAAATTTTACTACCCTTTCACATCTTTTCTTTGATATCTTAGCTAAAGAAAAGCACACAAGGACGCAGAGTAAATTTAGCTATTTGCCTTATTTAAATTCATCACTTTTTGAAAAACAAGCCATCGAAAAAACCACACTAGAAATCGCTACTTTAGAAAATGACGCTTTGCTAGAGTATCACCCGCACACGCAGTTAAAAGATGACAAGGGAAAAAGTAAAAAAGACAAAGTAGGTTTGCTTGAGTATTTGTTTGAGTTTTTAGACAGCTTTGACTTTGGAGCAGATGAGCAAAGCGAAGAACTCATCAAGCAAAAAGAACTCATCAACTCAAGCGTTTTGGGAAATGTCTTTGAAAAGCTAAATGGCTATAAAGAAGGTAGTTTTTATACCCCAAGTTTTATCACTTCATATATGTGTAAAGCAAGCATAGAAAAAGTCGTGCTAGATAAGTTTAACCATACTTTTAAGCTAAATGCCACCAAGCTAAACGAGCTAAGAATCCAGCTACGTCAAGAAAAAATCCCTCAAGAACAAAAACTAGCCTTGCTAAGTTCCATACGCATTTGCGATCCTGCGGTGGGAAGTGGGCATTTTTTAGTTTCAGCTTTAAATGCCATGCTTATGGTGCATTATGAGCTTGGCTTGTTTGAAGAGGACTTTTACCTAAGCGTGCAAAATGATGAAATTTTAGTGCAAAATCACAAAGGCCAGTTTTTAGAGTATAAACGCCCTGATTTTGACAAAGACAAAACCCACCTTTGCCAAAAAGAACTTTTCGAGCGTAAAAAAGACATCATAGAAAACAACCTTTTTGGAGTAGATATCAACCCAAACTCATGTGAGATCACTAAACTAAGGCTTTGGATAGAGCTTTTAAAACACAGCTTTTATGAAAGCTTTGATGATACAAACTATCATGATCTTAAAACCCTACCAAACATCGATATCAACATAAAATGCGGGAATTCGCTTATAAGTTATTTTGAAATTCACAAAAGCCTTTCTCACTATCCCAACATCAAAGAACGCATGGATAAATACAAACGCATAGTCAAAGACTATAAAGAAGGCTTTTACACCGATAAAACTCTCATCGCAAAAGAGATCAAAAACCTCAAAGAATCTTTTAAAAATTTCTGTTTAAAAGACAAATTTGCCAAAGAGATCAAGCAACTTACCAACGGCGCTAATGAATACTCTAAAAAATACGGCGATTTTTTAGCACAAGATGAAAAAGATGAGAATTTTAGAGCATTTTTCTCTAAAAATATGTTTGAATTTGACTTTGATGAAAGTGCGGCTAAGAAAGAATTTAAAAAGCTTAAAAAGCTTTATGAGAGTATATTTGACTTAGAAAGTGCAAATCCTTTTGAATGGCGTTTTGAATTTAGCGAAGTGCTTGATGAGGGCGGGAATTTTAAAGGGTTTGATCTCATCATCGGTAACCCACCTTATATAAGAATACAAGGGTTAGATAAAAATTTATCGCAGTATTATAAAAAACATTTTAAAGTGGCAAGTAAAAATTATGATATATACATTTTGTTTGTAGAGCAATGTTTTAAGCTTATAAAAAATAAAGGAACAATTGCTTTTATAATGCCTCATAAATGGATTAATGCTGATTTTGGGTTAAATTTAAGAGAATTTGTAAAAGATAAGATTAGCAAGATTATATCTTTTGGGGAATTTCAGGTTTTTGATGCTTCAACATATACGGCTTTGCAATGGTTTGAGAATAATTCTTCGCATTTGAAATTTATTCAAACGGATAAAAATATCAACTCAAAAGAAGAAATGTCAAATTTTATTTTTAATTTACAAGAAGAAGATTTTAAAATTATAGACAATAAAAAACTATCTTCATCATTTTGGAGTTTTGAAGAAAATTTAAATCAAGAAATTTTCTCAAAAATTAATCAACATATAATGGTGAAAAATATTTTTTCTAAAATTTTTCAAGGTTTAGCTACAAGTAAAGATAGTGTTTATTTTTTAAAAGATTGCAAAGAAAATAAAAATCTAGTTAAAGGATATTCTAAAGAGCTTAATAAGGAAGTGGAGATAGAAAAAGAAATTTTAAAACCACTTTTAATGGGTGATAATTTTCATAGATATGAAAAACCTGTTTCAAATTCAATGGTTTTGTTTCCTTATTATAAACAAGATGATGTAAATACTAAAGCAAAAATGTCTCTTTATGATGAAAAGGAATTAAAAGCTAAATTTCCAAAAGCTTGGAGTTATTTAAAAGAGTGTGAAAATGTTTTAAGAGCAAGAGAAAACGGAAGATTATCTAATGATGATTTATGGTGGAGATATATTTATCCAAAAAATCAAACATTATTCGATAAAGAAAAATTACTTTGTCCAGATATTTGTAATAATACTCATTTTGCTTTTGATGATCTTGGAAAATTTTATTTCACTACAACTATTTATGGTTATGTTAAAAATGAAGAATATAAAAATTTAGATTATAAGTATTTAATAGCTATTTTAAATTCATCATTAACTTGGTGGTTTTTGCAAAAAACTAGCGTTGTGATGAGAGGTGGATTTTATAGGATTAAACCTGCTTATATAGAAAAATTTTGTATACCAAAAATAAATTCTAAAAATGAAAAACTAGCAAACAAGCTTATAAGCTTAGTCGATGAGATTTTAAAAGCTAAAGAACAAGACAAAAAAGCAGACACCAAAACCCAAGAAGATAAAATAAACTCTATCGTTTATAAACTTTACAACCTAAACGAAGAAGAAATAAAAATAATCGAAGGCAAGTGATGGGAGAAATATTAGAAGTAAAAGTAGGTAAATTGATTTCTATTCAAGAAGAAATAGGACTAGAAAGAGTTGCATTAAAAATTATATGTAATTATAAAAATAAATCATGTAAAAAATATTTATATGCAGATAAATATAATCATTTTTCAACACATTTTATATATGAAACAATAAAAAATCATGAATATTTAAAAGAAATAATATGTAAGCACATAATTAATAATATTATATTTTATAAAGTTTTAGTTCCTATAAAAATCTTAGGAAGTAATGAATATTTAACTCCTGATGATTTTAATGAATTTGAAAAACAATACAATACTAAAATAAATGATTTAAACAAAATTATGACAAATAAAAAATTTGTAGGTGTTGAGAAAAAATTCTACACACATGGCACTGCAGATAATAATTTAAAGTTTAAAACTATTTTTATGAACAATTTTTCAATTTTTGGATTTTTTGATGGTGAAATTGATATTAGTGAAAGTGTTTTTTGTAAATCATGTTCTTATGATGGATTTTTAGAAAGTAATAGTAGTTTTATTGCTGAAAATTGTACTTTTATAGATAATGCAGATTTTAGAATTTTATTAAAAAACAAGCATTTAAATAATGTTTCATTTAAAAATTCTATTTTTACAAAGAAATTATTTTTTTCAAAAATAAAATTTTTAGAAAATACAAATTTTTCTAATTGTCATTTTAAAGATTATGCCGATTTTCATGAGTGCGAATTTGAAAAGACAGCTAGTTTTTATGGAGCTACATTTGATAAAGCTCCGAATTTTTCTCAAGCGATTTTTAAAGGAAGTTTAAATGCTGTCAATACAAATTTAAATTTTACTTTTGATAATTTGCAAGAAAAAATCAAACAAGAATATGAGGATTTTAATAAAAATGAGAGAGATAAAAAACCTTTAGATAAATTTGCAAATGATTTTAGAGATTCTTTTAGGGTTTTTAAAAATGCATTGATAAAAGATAATAATCTTTTAGACGCTTCAAATTTTCATAAATACGAGCTTTATTGTAAAGAGTTAGAACTAAAAAATAAAAAAGATAAAACCTTTAAAGATGTGGTGGATAAATATCAGCTTTTCTTTTATCGCAAACTTTGTGATCATCATACAGACTTGCTAAAGGTGTTTCATAATCTACTTATAATCATCATGCTTTTTAGCGTTTTTTCTTTTGCACTTGATAAATTTAAACAACCTAGCATAGAAAATAATGCAAAATATCATATCGTTCAAGTAGATACTAACGAAAGTTATATCTTTAAAGAATACAATAAAACGACTTATAATATCTTTGGTTTAAATATAAACAAAGAAAGTGGCAAGCTAGATGAATTTATAAAAAGCAATTTTGTTTATGTATTGATTTTATTATTTATAGTTTTACCGATACTTTCTTTCAATATTTTTACTAATTTATATATTTTTGTTAGCTTTTTTTATGTGATTTTTAATTTTTTAGATTTTGTAGCTTTGTATACACATATTGCTATTATAAGTCTTTTTGTATTTTTTGTATTGAAATTTATTTTACTTGATGATAAGCAAGAAATTATAAGAAAAATCATCATTGGTATTTCTTATATAGTTTGTATTTTTGCACTACTTGCAAAACCTAGTTTAATGCTTCCTGTGTTTGGAAGCTTTTTAGAAAAAGACAGCAACGCTACTTATCCTTTACTGCTTAGTTTATCGGTAGTGTATTTTATACTTGTAGCTTTAGTGATATTCTCACTCCAAAAAACCGCACGCAAAAACTCCATAGTGCCAAGCTAAAGCTTGGCTTTTTTTATTTTGTGTTATTGTAAAAATTTAGCTTAAAAGATATATAATTAAAATCAAAGAATAAATCTAGCATTAAATCAATTTTTCTTAGGAATTTAAATGATTAAAACTATAAAAATTACAAATTTTAGAGGTTTGAAAGATTTAGAAATCAAAGATTTTAAGCGTTTTAATATTTTTGTCGGAGAAAATAGTTGTGGTAAAACGAGTATCTTAGAAGCTATTTTTATGTGTTATAGTCAAGAAGAAGCAAATTCTTTGATAAGAATTCAAAATTTTCGTCGCACTATGGTAATACCTGCTAATCTTTCTAGTATTTTTTATAATTTTGATTTTTTAACACCAGTTAAAATACACTCAAACTATGATGAAAAAAACATCCAAGTTCAAATTCAACCAAAAACTGAAAGTGAAAGCATTTCTCAAGAAAAATTTAAACAAAGTTCTATGCTAGAGCAAAATATCAATGGTTTAAATTTCACAAGAATACACGAAAAAAAAGAATTTAACTCTCATTTTAGTGTTCAATTTAATGGCGATATACAAGATTCCACCAAAAGCGACGAGCAACTTCCACTTTTAGCTTTATACCTTCCAAGTGATATAGAGCAGTGGGGTTTGAAGTATTTTATTGATATTGTAAGAAAAGAGAAAAAAAGAGATGAGCTTTTGGGGTATTTAAGACTTTTTGATGAGAGAATTATCGATATAGAAACACAAGCAAATAGTGTTTTGGTTAATCTTAAAAACATAGAAAAGTTGATTGATATTAATTTTTTAGGTGAAGGGTTTAAAAAATACACTTGCATACTTGCTTTAATGCTAGCAGCAAATCAATGGCATACGCGTTTTTGCGTTTGTATAGATGAGATTGAAAATGGTTTGCATTTTTCTAGCACGCAAAAACTTTTAAAAAGTATTTTAAAATTATCAAAAAAATTAGATTTTCAATTCTTTTTTACTACTCATAGTCTTGAATTTTTAGATATAGCAAGAAAAATTTTAAATGATGAGAGTAAAATATTTAAAGTAGCTTTAACAGAAAAAGGCATTAAGACTTATTCGTATTCTCAAAATGGCGAAGCTTATTTCACTCTTGATAGGATAGATCCTAGAGGAGAAAATAATGAAAATTAATATTTTTGTAGAAGGAAAGCATGATAAAGAATTTTTAGAACAATATTTAAATTTTTTAAAACTTCCAAATGCAAATATAATACCATGTGGAAAAAATCATCTTGATGAAGATGCTATATCTAAAATGGAAGAAGCAAAAGATAATAATGAAAAAATTTTACTTATTTTTGATACAGATAAAAATTTTAACTCAACATTAGAAAGGATTAAAAAAGAAAGTAAAGATTTATTACAAGATGAAAATATCTTTCTTTTTCCAAATAATTTTGAAAATGGAGAACTAGAAACCCTTTTATTTGCCATAGCCAAAGAAGCACAAATTTGTCAGTGCTTTGAAAATTATAAAAAATGCATAGAAAAGCTTAATCCACAATATAGTAAAAATATCCATAAAAAATCAGCTAGATTTGCTTATTTTGAAGCATTAGGTTTTTCTCCATCAAATGATGAAAAAGCTAAAAAAGCAAGAAAAAATTCTTATGCTGAAATTTTTGATTTTAATCACATAGCACTTAAGTCTCTGAAAGATTTTCTCATAAAGCATTATAATAGTTATTGTAAATAGGTTTTTTGCTCGTTTTTAGCTTATGGTATAATGAAAATTATCCAAAAAAGGAGTACCATGCTAAAGACAAGTTTTAAAAAATCAGTTTTTATCCCAAGCATTAGCATTATAATCATCTTAAGTCTTAGTTGTATTTTCTTGCCTAAACTTACAAATGATTTTATCAATCATATCAAAAGTGGGATTTTTGCAAATTTTTCATGGTTTTATATACTAAGCGTGAGTTTTTTTTTGTGTTTTATGCTAGCACTTGCTCTTTCAAAATTTGGTGATATCAAGCTCGGCGATGATGATGAAAAACCTCATTTTAAATTCACTTCATGGCTTGCTATGCTTTTTGCTACGGGTATGGGTGTGGGGCTTATGTATTTTGGTGTGGCTGAACCTCTTATACATAAAAAAGCCTTACAAACAAGCGATGAAGAAGCTATGCTACATACTATCTTCCACTGGGGAATTCACCCATGGGCTATTTATGGGGTATGTGCTTTGGCTATGGCGTATTTTGGTTTTAGATATAAAATGCCTCTTAGTTTGCGTAGCGCTTTTTATCCTTTGCTTAAAGATAAAATTTATGGCTTTTGGGGAAATTTAGTCGATATGCTAGCTTTAATTGTTACGGTTTTTGGAATTAGCACTACGCTTGGTTATAGTGCTTCTCAGCTTAATGCTGGCTTTTTAAATTTAGGTATTTTAAACGAACAAAGCTTTTTAGAACAAAGCGTGATTATAATCATCATTATTTCTTTAGCTACGCTTTCATCGATTAGTGGTTTGACAAAGGGCTTAAAAATTTTAAGCGAGGCAAACTTGGTTTTTGCAGTGTGTTTAATGCTTTTTGTGCTTTTTTCAACCAACACCATTCAAATTCTTTCACAATTTAGCTCTAATATTGGAAATTATTTGCAAAATTTAATTTCTTTGAGTTTTAAGACTTATTATTATGAAAAAGAGCATATAGAGTGGTTTAATAACTGGACTATTTATTATTGGGCTTGGTGGCTTAGTTGGGCGCCTTTTGTGGGCTTTTTCATTGCTAAGATTTCTCGCGGTAGAACTATAAGGGAATTTATCTTTGGTGTGCTTGTAGTGCCTACTAGTTTTAATATACTTTGGTTTAGCATTTTTGGCAATAGTGCTTTACATTTCAATGATATCTTAAGTCCTTTTACTTCAGCACCTGAAAGCTTGCTTTTTTATTTTTTACAAAATTTTTCTTTTTCTTATTTTAGTTCTTTGCTTGCGCTTTTGGTTTTAGCTTTGTTTTTTATCACTTCAGCAGATAGTGGGATATTTGTGTTAAATTCTTTAAGCAGTGGTGGGGCTCATGAGCCATACAAATGGCAAAATGTCCTTTGGGGTTTTGTGCTTGCACTTTTGGCTACTTCTTTGCTGTATTCAGGTGGTTTGGGAGCGATTTTAAGTATCACCATGATAGTGGCTTTACCTTTTGCCTTTTTGCTTTGTTTGATGTGTTTTTCACTGCTTAAAGGTTTAATCGTAGATGTAAATTACTCTTTAACTAAGCTTAGTCAAAGTAGTGTGTATTTTTCAGGGGAATTTTGGCAAGAAAGACTAGCTAGAATTTTAAAACAAAGCAAAGAACAAGACATACAAAATTTTTTAAACACCAAAGTCAAAAATGCTATGGAATCACTCAGCCAAAGTCTAAAAAATTACGGCTTAAAAACACAAATTGTTCAAGAAAAATCAAGTATAAGTTTGATTATAAAAAAAGAATTTGCAAAAGATTTTATCTATGGAGTGCAAGTAGTAAAAAAACAAGCAAGCCAAAGCATAATCGATGATAAATTTATGCCAACTTATTCTAAAGAATTTATCTTTGAGCCACAAACTTTCTTTGCTGATTCGCGTAATGGTTATAATATAGAGTATTTAAACGAGCAAGAAATCATCGTAGATATACTAAAGCAATATGAGAGGTATTTGCAACTTTTATTTGATGATAAAAATGAAATTTTTACCAAAGCTTATGATTAAAAAGCGTTATAATTTCACTTTATTTTATAAGAAAGGCCTTTTATGTTGAGATTTTTTATCATGCTTTTTTGTGCTTTAAATCTTTTTGCTGCTACGCCAAAAGATACGATTGTTATAGCAGTGGAAAATGAGCCAGAGCGTATAAATCCACTTTTTAGTGAAGATCATGATGTGGCAATTGCTCTTGTGTTTTCAGGGCTTACACGCTTTGATGAGAATATGAAATTAGCGCCTGATCTTGCTAGTTCTTGGAAAGTTAGCAAGGATGGGCTTGTTTATGAATTTACTTTAAGAGATGATGTGTTATGGCATGATGGGGCTAAATTTAGCGCTAAAGATGTGGAATTTAGTATAAATGCTTTAAAAGATGAGAAGCTAAATTCACCTTCAAAAGTAAATTTTGATGCAGTTAAAGAAGTAAAAATCATCGATGATTATCGTTTGTCCATCACACTCTCAAAGCCTTTTCCTGCATTTTTAGACGCTTTGAGTGTAGGGATTTTACCAAAACACTTACTTGAAAAAGAAAATTTAAATACCACTAAATTTAATCAAATGCCTATAGGAACAGGACCATATAAGCTAAAGCAATGGAAACAAGGTCAATACATGATCTTAGAGGCAAATGAAAATTATCATTTAGCTAAGGTAAAAACACCAAAACTCATACTAAAACACATTAAAGATCCAAGTATAAGTGCTATTGAGCTTAAAAATGGTTCTATTGATGTGGCTTTGGTTGATTTTGCTTTAGCTTCAAATTTTGCAAATGATAAAAACTTTAAAATGCTTATAGAGCCTTCGGCTGATTACCGTGCTTTGATGTTTAATCTTAATCATGAGTTTTTAAAAGATCAAAATGTGCGTTTAGCGCTAAATTATGCCATTGATAAACAAGCCATTATAAATTCACTTTTGCATTCTTTTGGAAAGGTAGCAAATCATCCTTTAGAAAAATCATGGGCAAATCCTAAAGAATTTGCAAGCTATACCTATGATGTAAAAAAAGCAAATGAGCTTTTAGTAAAAGCAGGTTTTGTAAAAAACAAGAATGGAATTTTAGAAAAAAATGGCAAAGAATTTAGTTTTGAAATGTATGCTATGAGTGAAGATCCGCTAAGAGTAGCTTTGGTAAATATCTTACAAAGTGAGTTTTTAAAGCTTGGCATAAAAGCAAAAGCAGTAGCTAAGCCAAGCGGAAGTTTTGATTATACGAAAATTGATAGCTTTTTGGTGGGTTGGGGTAGTCCTTATGATCCTGATTTTCACACTTTTAGAGTTTTTGCAAGCTCTCAAGATAGTGCTTTAAACTCTAGTGGATGGAATTTTGGCCATTATCAAAATGCTAAAGTTGATGAGGCTTTAACAAAGGCTAGAAATTCACTTGATGTAAATGAAAGAAAAAAACACTATAAAGAATTTATTGATGCTTTATATAAAGATCCTGCGTTTTTATTTATAGCTTATATTGATTATCCTTTAGTTTTTGCTAAAAATATCCAAGGTATAAGACCTCATATTTTGGGTCATCATGGGGTAGGTTTTACTTGGAATGCTTATGAGTGGAGCAAAAATTAGTGCTAAAACTCATTTTTAAACGCCTTTTATGGGCGTTTTTCTTGATGATTTTTGCGAGTTTTTTATGTTTTGTGATGATTTATCATGCTAAAGGAAGCGTGGTTTTTGCTAGTGTACCTCAAGGAACTAGCCTTAAAATAAAAGAAGAAATCGAGCATAATTTAAATTTAGACAAGCCCTTGTTAGAGCAGTATGAAAATTGGCTTTTTAATGCCATGAAAGGCGACTTTTCCTACTCTTTAATTAGCGGAGAAAAGGTTAGTGAAATTTTAAAAGAAAAACTTCCCTATACCATCATACTAGGGAGTTTAGCTTTTTTTATACTTTTTGTATTATCTTTGGTTTTAGCACTTTTTTGTGTTCTTTATAAAGATAGTTTTTTGGATAAAATTATTACCTTTTTAACGATGAGTTTTTTTGCATTGCCTGCTTTTTCTTTATCACTAATGCTTATTTTGGTTTTTGCTGTATTTTTTAAGCTTTTTCCAAGTTCTGCTATTGCAGATATTGGCTTTGAAGATGATGTGTTTAATCGTTTGTGGCATTTGTTTTTACCAGTATGTGCTTTAGTGCTTTCACATTTAGCTGTTTTTGTGCGTTTTATAAGGACAAGTTTGATTGATAGTTTAAATCAAAGCTTTATAGAAAGTGCTTTTGCAAGAGGACTTAGCAAAACAAGAATTTATTTGCACTTTGTGTTAAAAGATGCTTTTGGTTCTATACTTGCGTATTTTGGTGCTTCTTTTGTGAGTTTTTTAATGGGAACTTATATAGTAGAAAGTGTGTTTTCTTATGAGGGCGTGGGAAATTTGGTAATTAAAAGCATATTGTTTAAAGACTATCCTGTTGTGCTAGCTGTGGTGATTTTTAGCATTTTAGTGGTGGTGCTTGTAAATTTGATCGTAGAAATAATTTGCAAGATGATTAATCCAAGGTTTGCTAATGCGTAAGTTTTGCGTGATGATGATTTTGTTAAGTTTTGTTTTAGCACTTTTTGCACCTTTAATAAGTTCTTATGATCCTAATTTAGTGGATTTAAGCAAGGCTAAAATAGCCCCAAATTTAAGTCATATTTTTGGCACAGATTTGCTTGGTAGAGATGTTTTTACGCGTATTTTATATGCCTTGCGTGTTTCTTTATTTGTAGGAGTAATGGCAGCATTTTTTAGTGTGCTTTTTGCTTGTGTTTATGTGTTTTTAACAAGATTTTTTGCTTATGCTTTTTTTGCTAGAGTGCTTGATATGCTTTTGGCACTACCTTCTTTGCTTGTGATTATGTTTTTTCAAAGCTTTTTGGCAGGATCTTTGTGGAGTATGATTTTTATTATCGCTTTGGGGCATTTTGCTTTTGTGGCAAAAGTGCTTGATACCCAACTGAATAAATTTCAAAAACTTGAGTTTTATCAAAATGCTATTATTTTAGGTTCTAGCAAGATGAAAGCTTTATTTAGTGAGCTTTTGCCTGCTTGTTGGAATTTGCTTTTTGTGCTTTTTGTTTTAAATATTGCTCATGCTATTACAAGTGAAGCCACTTTGAGTTTTTTTGGCTTGGGTGTAGAGCTTTGGACTCCAAGTTTAGGAAATATGCTAAATGAAGCAAGTAAGGCCGTGTTTTTAGGGTTTTGGTGGATGATAGTTTTTCCAGTAGCCTTTATACTTATGCTTATCTTGCCTTTGCTTGCTTTGGGTAATGATTTACAAGAAGAGATTAAAGCATGATAGAAATTTCAAATCTTAACCTTAGTTTTAAAGATAAAATCTTACTAAAGGATGTAAATCTTAATTTAGAAGATGGCAAAGCTTTGGCTATCATGGGTAAAAGTGGAGCAGGAAAAAGCTTGCTTTTAAAAAGCATGATTAAGCTTTTTGATAAACACTATAAGCTTAATGCACAAAAATTTCAGATAGATCAAAAAGATATTTTAAATTTAAAAGCAAATGAGCTAAATGCCTTAAGAGCTAAGGTAAATTTACTTTTTCAAGATGTTTATGGGAGTTTTTATCCTCTTGTTGATATAGGGAGTTATTTTAATATAGTTTTAAAAACTCATACTAATTTAAGCACAAAAGAGATTAAAGAAAGGGCATTTTATTATTTTGAGTGCTTGGGACTTAAAAATCATGATCTTTTGTGGCATTCTTTTATATATCAGCTAAGTGGTGGTATGGCAAGACGTGTTCAAATAGCTCTAGCTTTATTAAGTGAGGCTAAGTATTTATTGTGTGATGAGATTACAAGCTCACTTGATAGGGCTAATGAAGAAAAAATCATCGCTATTTTAAAAGAGTTAAAAGCACAATTTAAAAATCTTATTTTCATCACGCATGATATAAATTTAGCCAAAGAACTTTGCGATGAGGTAGCTATCATAGAAGATAAAACTTTGCTTTATCAAATGTCTATGAAAGAGTTTTTAAGCAATCCAAAAGGTGTTTTTGCTAAAGAATTGTTGAATTATTTTGAGAATGAAAATGTTTTTAGAAGTTAAAAATTTAAGTAAATCTTATAAAATTAAAAAACACTGGTATTTAAAAGAAGAAGAAATTTTTGTTTTTAAAGATGTGAGTTTTGCTTTAAATCAAAATGAGAATTTATTGCTTTGCGGGGAAAGTGGTAGTGGCAAAAGCACTCTAGCTAAAATTCTTTGTATGCTTGAACGCGCAAATACTGGAGAAGTTTTGTTTGAAAATGAAAATATATTAAATTTAGATTTTAATACTCAAAGAAAATTACGCCAAAAAATTCAATATGTTTTCCAAGATCAAAAGCTAGCCTTAAATCCTTACAAAAGCACTAAAAGACTTTTACTTGATGTATATGAAAATTTTAAACTTAAGCCCGATTTTGAAGAGCTTTTTAAACTTTTTGATGTTTTTGAGCTTGAAAAAGATATTTTAAATTTAAAACCCTCTAAGCTAAGTGGTGGTCAAAGTCAAAGATTAGGTTTGATTAGAGCTTTGCTTTTAAGGCCAAAATTGCTTATTTTAGATGAAATCACAGCAGCGCTTGATGTGGTGACCGCTTATAAAATTTTAAACTACTTGCACGCTTTTCAAAAAACACACGATATTACTTATATATTTATTTCTCATCAAGAAAAAATATTGCAAGATATATGCCATAAAAAAGTGTTTTTATAATAAAGATAAAAATTGTTTCATTTTGAAATATCATAAAATTTATTTTTTTGATAATAAGTTTTTATATAGCTAAGTTAAAGTAAAATAAATTTTAATTATGCTTGAATAAAAGGTTTATTATGACGCACGCAACTATAGAGCATCAATACTTTGGCATCTTTGCAATGCTTGTTATTGCAAGTGTTATATTTTTTACTTTGGTGTATATTTCTTCTAAAATAGGTTCTAAGCTAGCCTCTCATAATAGAAAAAAACTAGGACTAGGAATTTATGAGTGTGGGCCTATGGCTTCTAAGCAAGCAAATAAAATCAATTCTCAATTTTTTGTTTTTGCTTTGATTTTTATTTTGCTTGATATTGAAGTGGTGTTTTTGTTTCCTTGGGCGGTGATTTTTAAAGATTTAACCGCAGAGCTCTCAAAATATGGCTTATCTTTATTTGCCTTAGTGGAAGTATTTGTTTTTATTTTATTGCTTGCAATAGGTTTTTTATACGCTTATAAAAAAGGAGCATTCGCATGGCAGAGTATCAAAAAATGAGCAATGCGCCAGTTGTTTTAACTACGGTTGATAAGTTAGTGCAATGGGGTAGGAGTAATTCTTTATGGGCGCTATCTTATGGGCTTGCCTGTTGTGCTATTGAAATGATGGCAGCAGGTGGTGCAAGATATGATTTTGATAGATTTGGAACGATTTTTAGAGCAAGTCCAAGACAATCTGAAGTAATGATTATAGCGGGTACTTTAAGCAAAAAACATGCTGAATTTACAAGAAGACTTTATGATCAAATGCCTGATCCTAAATGGGTTATTTCTATGGGTTCTTGTGCAAATACCGGCGGTATGTTTAATACCTATTCTACTGTTCAAGGGGTAGATAGAATTATTCCTGTTGATATTTATGTGCCAGGTTGTGCCCCGCGCCCTGAAACTTTTCAATTTGCTTTGATGATTTTGCAAAAAAGAATTCGTAAAGAAAAAGCAAGTAGAAAAATAGCTCCAAAAAGGCTTATATGATGAGAAAATATAGCGATAAGAAAAATGCTCAGCTAAAAAATTATTATGAAGATAGATTTTACCATGCACCTGCAACTAAAAAACTAAGCACAGAGAGTAGTGTTTTTGAAAGTGATCATCAAATTTTAAGCCAAGAATTTGAGTTAAAAAATTCTTTTATAGAGCTTGATTTTTGGGTGATTGAAATAAATAAAGATGATAATGTTGCTATTCTTAGCAAGCTTAAAAATTTAGGTTATAGTTGTTTTACTGACGCAAGTGCGATTGATTTTGTCGCTCAAAAACAAGGTTTTGAAGTATATTATCAACTTTTAAATATGGAGAAAAATTTAAGAGTGAGAATAAAAACTTTCGTTGGTTTAAAAGAAAAACTTCAAAGTGTTATGAGTGTTTTTAAGGGTGCTAATTGGTGTGAGAGAGAAATATATGATATGTTTGGAATTTTCATTATCAATCATCCGAATTTAAAAAGACTTTTAATGCCTGATGATTGGTATGGACATCCTTTTTTAAAAAGCTATCCTTTGCATGGTGATGAATTTGCTAAATGGTATGAGATAGATAAAATTTTTGGAAAAGAATACCGCGAGGTTGTAGGTGAGGAAAATAGAGATCCAGGTTTTGTAGATGAAAAAGACACGCTAAACTTTAGCAGAATTTATCATGAGGTTGGTAAAGGCGAAGCCCCAAGAGAAGATAAATATCTACAAGAATATCAAGAAGAAGGTGGTGTGCCTTTTGTGAAAAAAGCCAAAAGAACGCAAGTAAAAATTTTAGATAAGAGAAGATAAAATGCAAATTTCTACTAAATTAAAACCTTATTATGAAAATATAAGCTTTGAGCGTGAAGATGGTACTATGATAGTAAATCTTGGTCCCCAACATCCAAGTGCTCATGGAAATTTACGCCTTATTTTAGAACTTGATGGAGAAGAAATCACCAAGGCTGCTCCTTGTATAGGCTATATGCATCGTGGTATGGAAAAAATGGCTGAAAATATGATCTATCAAGAGTTTATCCCGACTACTGATAGAATGGATTATATCGCAGCTAGTGCAAATAATTATGCCTATGTAGCTGCTGTAGAAAAACTTTGTGGTTTGGAAATTCCACGCAGAGCAAGTGTGATAAGGATGATTTTGCTTGAGTTAAACCGCATTGCTTCGCATTTGTTATGGCTTGCTACACATGCTCTTGATATTGGTGCGATGACAGTATTTTTATACTGCTTTAGAGAGCGTGAATATGTGCTTGATCTAATAGAAAAATATTGTGGGGCAAGACTTACACATTCATCTATGAGAATAGGTGGGGTAATGCTTGATTTACCCGAAGGTTTTTTAGATGAACTTTTAGCATTTTGCAATAAATTTCCAAATGATATAAAAGATTATGAAGCCTTGCTTGATGATAATAGAATTTGGCGTGCAAGAACTGAAAATGTAGGAGTGGTAAGTAAAGAACAAGCGCTAAGTTGGGGTTGTAGCGGGGTTATGCTAAGAGGAAGTGGGATTGCTTATGATGTTAGAAAAGAAGAGCCTTATTTGCTTTATGATGAGGTAGATTTTGGCGTACCTGTGGCCAAAATGGGTGATTCTTATGCAAGATATAAGGTTTATATGCAAGAATTTAGAGAAAGTTTGAAAATTTTAGTTCAATGTGCTAAGCTTTATCAAGACACTCCGCCTGAAATTTTATGCAATCATCCTGAGTATGTAAGCGCTTCAAAAGAGCAAATCATGACACAAAATTATTCACTTATGCAACATTTTGTCCTAGTAACCCAAGGCTTAAAGCCACCAAAAGGCGAGGTGTATGTGCCAACTGAAAGTCCAAAAGGCGAACTTGGGTTTTTTATTCACTCAGATGGTAGCGGTAGGCCATATAGATTAAGAGCTAGAACCCCAAGTTTTTTTCACTGTGCGTTTTTAGAAGAAATGCTTGTTGGATCATATTTGGCTGATGCGGTGGCGATTTTAGGAAGTATTAATATAGTTTTAGGTGAGATAGACCGATGAGACGCGTGGATTTAAGAAAAAGTCAAGATTTGTTTAAGGATTTAGAGCAAATCATTCAAAATGGCTATATGGGTGAAGTTTTAGTGGTTTTGTTTGAAATAGGAGATTTTTCTAATGTAGAAAAAAGTTTTGCTTTCATAAAAGAGCAAAATTGTGAACTTTTAAATTCTTTAAAATTTAATCAAGTAGATTGGACTATAGTTTTTAAAAAGGTAGGACAATGAAATTAGCAAGATATCAAGAAGGCTTAAATGCTTTGTGTTTTGTGGATTTGCTTTCTTTAAAAAATCCTTCGCTTTGTGCTAAGCTCAACAAAAGTAAAAATTACAATATTTCCTGTTTAGAAGATAAAAATTTAAAAGCAAGCTTTTATAAATGTGAGATTGCAAGTGTACCTTTCGTGCTTGCATTACTTTGTAAGATGAGTTTAGAAGCTGAATTTAACGAGCTTGATGAGGGTTATTTAAGTGCTGAATCTTGCTTTGGCGAAGAAGAGGCTTTAGAGATTTTGGAGTTTTTAAAAGAAGCAAAGTGTATTATTTTTGATGAAAATTTATACCAACATAAAGACTTTGAAAATATTAAGTATTTTTTAGAAAAACTTTGTCATAAATTTAATCTTTTGCTAATTTGCTCTAATGAAAACGAAGAAAATTTATCAATACAAAATTCTTTTAGTGAACTTTTAGAACTTGATAATTTTGATGGAACTATCATCATGCAAGCACCTTTAAGGGATAAAAATTTGCATTGTTCTTCATCTTTTGCTTTGATTGCTAAGGTTAAAGATGAGGATAAAATTAATTTAAAAATAAACACTCAAGAATTTACAACTATAGTAAAAATCAATCATGATTTAAAAGGCACGGTGGCTTTGTTTGATTATGAAAGCGCTGATTTTGCTTTTTCAAAAGCTCAAGTTAAGGTTATAAAATGAAAGTTATCATTAATGGTATAGAATGTGAGGCAAATGAGGGTGAGTATATCTTAAATGTCGCAAGAAAAAATGATATTTTCATTCCTGCAATTTGTTATTTAAATGGTTGTTCTCCAACACTTGCATGTCGTATGTGTATGGTAGAAGCTGATGGTAAAAAGGTTTATTCTTGCAATACTAAAGTTAAAGAAGGTATGGTAGTAGAGAGTGATTTGCCAAATTTATGGGATGAGCGCAATGCTATCATGCAAGCATATTGTATCAACCACCCTTTACAATGTGGGGTATGTGATAAATCTGGCGAATGTGAGCTTCAAAACTTTACACACAAGGCAAGAGTAAATGTGCAAAATTATTGGATTAAAGATACCCATAAAGAGCATAAAAAATGGGGCGAGATTAATTATGATCCAGCTTTATGTATAGTGTGCGAAAGATGTATCACAGTTTGTAAAGATAAAATAGGAGAAAGTGCTTTAAAAACTACTCCAAGAGGAGCAAATGCACCTGATGCAAGTTTTAAAGAAAGTATGAGTAAAGATGCGCTAGCGATTTGGACTAAATTTCAAAAGAGTTTAATTGCGCCAAGTAGCGGTAATATGCTTGATTGTTCTTTTTGTGGAGAATGTACAAGTGTATGCCCAACGGGAGCCTTGGTGGGTTCGGCTTTTCAATATACATCTAATGCTTGGGAATTAAAGAAAATTCCAGCTAGTAATCCCCATTCTAGTGATTGTGAGTTGATGTATTATGATATTAAACAAACTAGTATTAATAATCAAAAAGAAAAAATTTATAGAGTGAGCAATGACTTTGCTTTTGCTACGCTAAATAAAGCTGCAAGATATGGTTTTAATACCCAAAATGAAGTTCAGGGTAAAGACGAAAAAGCTTTTGAAAAATTAGTAAATATGATAAAAAATAATGAAATAAAAAATATTTTATTTAATAGTTTTATTACTAATGAAGAAGCCTTAATCTTGCAAAATTTAAGTAAAAAATTTAATCTTAATCTTATAAACCATGAAGCTAAAAAATTCCAAGATTTCCTAGCTTGTTTTTATCAAAATGCAAATGCAATGTATAACGCAAATACAGATGATATCACTCAAAGTGATTTTTTAATCATCGTAGGTTCATTTTTACGCTATGATGCGCCAACGCTAGGATATAAAGTTAATAACGCTTTAGTGATGAATAAAGGTGCAGGGCTATATTTTCACCCTATAAAAGATAAAGGTGTGGATAAATATTCTAAAAATTTCTTGCAGATTAATCATGATATTAAAGATAATGAAAATATTTTATTATTTATCTTGCAAAAATTTGCCAAAGAGCTTCCACAAGATTTTAAAAATACATTAGAAAGTGCGTATTATCAAGCCACTAAAGAAATAGAAGAAACTATTAATGAAGAAGTTGTTGAAAAGATAGAAAAGCAAAATGAAAATGGTGACACTATTATAGAAGAAGTTAAAAAACTTGTGCCTAAAAAAATTAAAAAAAGCATAGAAGTGCAAAGATCAAATTATGCGAAAAATCTTGGTATAGATGAGGATATTTTAGAAACTTTATTAACTAAAAAGCAAAAATTTACACTTATTATAGGAAGTGATTTTTACTATGATGAGCAAAGCGTAAAGCTAGCAAAACTTTGTGCTTTGGTGCAAAAATATACTGATTTTAAAGTCTTTTTAAATCCAACTTGCACCAATACTTTAGGCGTGAGTTTAATTTGTGATTTAAGTCAAGATTTTCAAGCGGGAAAAACACTAGGTTATAACGAAAAAGGTGATTTTACTTTTTCTTATGATGGGTATTTTGATCTTGCAAGTTCTAGTTTAAATCAACAAGAAGGTAGCTTTGTCAATTATGACAAAAGATTAGTTCCTACAAATGCAGCTTTAGAATTTAAAGGTTATTTTTTAAATGATTTAGCAAATGCTTTAGATTTTGATGAGGAATTTACGATCAACTATACTAAATTTTTACCACAAAATAAAGGCTTTAAGGCAATTGATTTTGATGAGTTAGAAAATCATTATGATAATGGTGGGGTAAATCATAGAGGTTATGAGCTTGATTTTTCCCATTTTGAGTTTGAAAAAACATTAAGCGTTCAAGAAGTTAAAGAACAAAATGAAGGAAATTTGACTTTATATCATGCAAATAGCATTCATCAGTTTTCAAAGCTTAGTAATAGAGCTTTTAATGAGGTTGGAGCTTTATTTTTATCGTCTGATTTAATGCAAAAATTTGATTTAAACCAAGATGATAGTGTTATTTTAAAAAATGAAAAAACTCAAATTGCTATAAGTGTAAAATGCGATGAATCTTTAGAAAATGGCGCGTATTTGGGGGATTATGATAGTAAGATTGATTATAAATCTTTATTTAATAATACTCGATATGCAAAAGTTTGGCTTGAAAAAGCAGGAGCTAAAATATGAGTGATATTACTTTTTTTATTATAGAAACAATTATCAAATGCGTGCTTGTTATAGCTATTTTTGCTACTTTAGCAGGCTTGGCAACTTATCTTGAAAGAAAGGCTTTGGCTTTATTTCATCGTCGTTTAGGGCCTGATATGGTAGGTCCTTTTGGATTGCTTCAAGTAGTTGCTGATATGATTAAGCTTTTTACTAAAGAAGATATAGTGCCAACTTATGCTCAAAAAGTGGTGTTTTTAATCGCTCCATTGATTGCAGCAATTTGTGCTTTTGTAGCAATTGCAGCTATTCCTATTTTTCCTGAATTTACTTTATTTGGTAGAGTGATTCGTCCTATTATCGCTGATATTAATGTGGCCTTGTTATTTGTTATAGGTATGGGTGGGGTTAGTTTTTATGCGATTTTTTTAGGAGGCTTGGCTAGTAATAATAAATGGTCATTACTAGGTGGGGCAAGAGGGCTTGTTTCTATTATCTCTTATGAGAGTGTTGCAGGACTTTCTTTGGTGTGTGTTGTAATGCTTGTTGGCTCTTTATCTTTAGTAGATATTAATAACTATCAAAGCGAAGGCATACTTTCTTGGCTTATTTTTAAACAGCCTTTAGCTTTTATTTTATTTGTAATAGCCATTTTTATAGAAACTAATAGAACTCCACTTTGTTTAAGCGAAAACGAAACTGAACTTGTTTCAGGTTATGGCACTGAATATAGTGGGCTTAGATGGGGTATGTTTTTTATTGGTGAATATACAGCCATGATTACCGGAGCGATTATGATATCGCTTTTATTTTTGGGTGGATTTAATGATTTTTGGATTATACCAGGGGCTATTATGATGCTTTTGAAAGTGTCTTTTGTGTTCTTTTGGTATTTTTGGGCTAGAGGGGCTTTTCCGCAACTGCGTCCTGATCAAGTAATGAGAATGTGTTATTTGATTTTAATTCCTTTAGCGGTTTTAAATTTATTAATTAGTGCTTTAGTACTTGTGATATAGGAAAAACAATGAAAAAAGGTTATTTTAAAGTAGATTTTGAGCGTAAAAATCCTCAAAATGCTTATGAAAAATTCATACAAGTAATCAAGCGTTCTTTAAATACAGAACTTTTTGTAGGTTTATTTGTTGTATTAAGAGAAATGTTTAAAAAGAACAATAGTGCAACGATTAAATATCCTATGGAAAAAGTTGCTTTAGATAATCGCTACCGTGCAGTTCATCGCTTAATGCGTTTTATTGAAAGTGAAAGTGAATGTTGTATTGGTTGTGGCTTGTGCGAAAAAATTTGTATTAGTAATTGCATAAGAATGGAAACAAGTTTAAGCGAAGATGGTCGTAAAAAGGTTGAAAATTATAGTATTAATTTAGGGCGTTGTATTTATTGTGGCTTTTGTGCTGATGTTTGTCCTGAACTTGCCATTGTACATGGTAAAGAGTATGAAAATGCAGCAGAACAAAGATCTTATTTTGGTCAAAAGCAAGATTTTTTAACTCCTATTGATGAGCTTAAAAATCAAGTGGTATTTGAAGGAAGTGGTAGTTTAAGAAAAGATGCTGATGATTTAGTAAAGAAAACTCCAAATTATTATGAGATAGATTTGCAAAGACAGCAAGATACCCCAAAGGAAGAAAATGTTTGAAACGATAGCTTTTTGTCTGTTAAGTGTTTTGGTATTGGGATTTTTTCTAATTAGTGTTTTAAGTACTAGTGTGCTTTATGCTATTAGTTCTTTGGCTGCGGCTATGGTTTTTTTAAGCGGATTTTATTTTTTACTGAATGCTGAATTTATTGGAGCGATTCAAATTATCGTTTATAGTGGGGCTATTTTAGGTCTTTATAGTTTTGCTATGATGTTTTTTGATGCTTCGATAAAAGTAAAGGAAAGTCTAAAAGGTAAAAGAGTATTTATTTTTGCTGTGATTTTTAGCGCGATTTTGTTAATTAGTATTATTATGGGTTATAGTTTTGGTTTAAATGAAGCTAATGAAGTTTATGGTCTTGATTCAACCCAGCAAATAGGTTTTGCCCTATTTACAAAATACATGCTTGCTTTTGAATTTATGGCAATTTTACTTTTAATAGCTTTAATTTGTGCAATAGCACTTACTCAAAAAAATATAAAAAAGGATGAGCAATGATGTTAGAAAAATACTACATTGTGGCTATTTTGATGTTTATCATTGGTCTAATAGGTATTATAAAACGCCAAAATTTAATTATGCTTTTTATTTCAAGTGAAATTTTATTAAATGCTGCTAATTTGGCCTTAGTTACAGCAGGGGCTTCCCATAAAGATATAGAAGGACAAATTTTTGCTTTATTTGTAATGGGGGTTGCAGCTTGTGAAGTAGCTGTTGGGATAGCACTTTGTGTTTTATGGTATAGAAAAACAGGAACATTAGAGCTTGGCTCTTTAGCTGAAAAAGGAGAGTTAAAATGCAAAATTTAGCCTTAATTGCGCTTTTTTCTCCTTTAGTTTCAGCTATTGTTTTAGGTATTTTTGCTTTTAGTGCTAAGAAAATTATTTTAGGTTATTTAGCTTCTTTATTTATAGCTTTTTCAGCACTTGCTTCAATTATTTTATTAAGCAATGGGGTGCATTTTAATTTTGAACTTGGTACTTGGATATCTTTAATAGATGTTAGTTTTGGTTTTAAAATAGACTCCATTACTTTAATTATGATGAATGTAGTAAGTATAGTTGCTACTTTTGTGCATTTATATAGTATATTTTATATGGAGCATGATGAAGGGTTTAATCGCTATTTTAGTTATTTAGGACTTTTTGTTTTTTCTATGATGTTTTTGATTATGAGTGATAATTTCTTAGGACTTTTCATAGGTTGGGAAGGTGTTGGACTTTGCTCATGGCTTTTGATAGGTTTTTGGTATCATAATGAAAAATATACCTTTGCTGCTAATGAAGCATTTATCATGAATAGAATTGCAGATTTGGCTTTGCTTTTAGGAATTTTCTTAATTTATATAGAGTTCAATTCTTTAAAATACGATGAGTTTTTTACCCTTTTATCTTTAGGGCATGAAAATGATATGATTTTGATTTTAATAGCGCTTTTACTTTTTGTGGGTGCTATGGGTAAATCAGCGCAATTTCCTTTCCATACTTGGCTTGCTGATGCTATGGCAGGACCTACACCAGTTTCAGCACTAATCCATGCTGCGACTATGGTTACTGCGGGAGTTTATTTAGTAATTCGCGCAGGAGAGCTTTATTTGCAAGTTCCTGAAGTAGGGTATTTTATCGCTATACTTGGAGCTTTTGTAGCGCTTTTTGCTGCTTCTATGGCTATGGTGGCTAAAGATTTAAAAAGAATTATTGCTTATTCAACACTTTCTCAACTTGGGTATATGTTTGTAGCAGCAGGTCTTGGGGCTTATGCTATAGCTTTATTTCATCTAGCAACCCATGCATTTTTTAAATCTTTATTGTTCTTAGGTGCAGGTAATGTAATGCATGCGATGAATGATAAGCTTGATATTAGTAAGATGGGTGGACTTTATAAAAGTATGCGTTTTAGTGCTATTTTAATGCTTATAGGCTCTTTGGCTTTGGCAGGAATTTATCCTTTTGCAGGATTTTTCTCTAAAGATTTAATTTTAGGATTTTCTTTTATAAGTCATCATCATGGAATTTTCTTGGTGCTTTTAATAGCAGCTTTTATGACGGCTTTTTATAGTTTTAGACTTTTAATGCTTGTATTTTTTACTCCAAAAAGATATGAAGAGCATCCTCATGAAGCTAGTAAAATAGCCTTGCTTGCGATGAGTCCTTTGGCTTTACTTGCTATTATTGCAGGGTTTTTTGAGCATAGTTTTATGGAGTTTGTAAGTCAAAACTTAGCTTTTATTGATGGACAAAATTCTTTAGTTATGGTGCTTGCAAGTGCTGCTGCAGTGCTTGGAGTGCTTTTAGCTATCATAGCTTATTGGAAAAATTGGTTTAAGCCATCACTTTCTAAAACAAGCATTTATAAGCTTTTGTTTAATGAATACTATATACCAAGGTTTTATCATCAATTTATTGTTAGCAAATATGCTTTATTTTGTGAATTTTTAAGAAAAGCTGATAAAGAAATTTTAGATACTTTGGTAGATAGTGTTGCATTTTTCCTTAAAACTTTTGCTAGAACTCTTAGCATAGGTAAGGATTATTCTTTGGTTTTAAGAATTACAGTGTTGGCTTTTGTATGTTTATTTTGTTTAGCGTTGGCGGTGTAGAATGCTTGGTTTATTAATGTTATTTCCATTTTTTGCAGCTTTTATAGCTTTGTTTTTGCAAAAAGAAGATAGCAAGTCTTTTGCTGTTTTAGTTAGCTTTTTGATTTTAGTTTTAAATGTTTTTTTATTATTTAATTATCATGGTGGTATAGCTTATGAGTTTAGTTTAAATTCTTTAATAGTTAATTTTCATATCGGTGTAGATGCTATAGCACTTTATTTGATGTTGCTTTGTTCTATTATGATTTTTTTATCTTTTATATGTTTGGATATTCAAGATAAAAGTGTTGTGGTAAGTATATTTTTATTGCAATTTTGTATTATAGGGCTTTTTGCTTCATTAGATGCTTTATTATTTTATGTATTTTGGGAGTTTTCTCTTATACCGCTTATTTATTTAATAGGCAGATATTCAGATAATTATAAAGCAGGGATTAAATTTTTCATTTATGCATTTTGTGGTTCTATGCTCATGCTTTTAGCGATTATTTATGTAGGGTTTTTGTATTATCAAAGTTTTGGGTATTGGAGTTTTGATTTACTTGCTTGGTATCAGAGTGAATTTTTCATACCTGAAAGTGTGCAAAATTTAATCTTTATAGGATTTTTTATCGCTTTTGCGATTAAAAGTCCTTTATTTCCTTTCCACACTTGGGCACCAAAAGTTTATGCAAAAAGTCCGACTTTAGTATCTGTAATGCTTGTTAGTTTTAAAATGGCTCCTTTTGGATTTTTAAGATTTATCTTGCCTTTAACACCTGATACTTTAAATCATTATTATTCTTTACTTGCTATTTTATGTATAGTTGGAATTTTATATGCAGCTTTAATTGCCTTTAAAACCAAGGATTTAAAAGAATTAATCGCTTATAGTTCAATTTCGCATTTGGGTGTGGTGATTTTAGGTATTGTGACTTTTACTTATAATGGGGTAAGTGGTTCTGTATTTTACATGTTTGCACATGGTATAGTAACAGGTGGTTTGTTTTTGGCTGCTTATATGCTTTATAAAAGATATCATACTTTCGATTTAGACTTTTATAAAAATTTAGCTAAAACAACTCCATTATTTAGCTTTTTCTTTGCAGTGTTATTATTTTCATCTATTTCACTACCTTTGACCATTTCTTTTGTAGGTGAGTTTTTAATTTTACAAGGCATAGCAAGCGTGAATTTATGGTATGCATTGTTTGCAGGTGGTGTGATTATTTTAGGAGCTATTTATATGCTAAATATTTATAGAAATATGTTTTTTGCCACTAACGCAGAAAAAATGGAGAAATTAGTATTAAAAAAAGGCGAAATTTTTGTGTTGAGTATTTTAAGTGCTTTGGTAATTTATTTAGGGATAGCTCCAAGTGCTATGCTTGATCAAATTGCTTTGAATGTAAATAGCATTCTTGAAGTTATGCAAACAAGAAATATTGCAATAGAAAATCAAAAAATCATAGACGATATAAGAGGTTTTTAATGAGTGGCTTTAGTTTAGAAAAATTGAATTTTGTATTATTATTTCCTGTGTTGTCATTGCTTTTTTGGGCTATTGCTTTACTTTTATTGGGTGCATTTAAAAAACTTTCTAGAAATTTTTATATAGGAGCAAGTGTTATAGCTTTGCTTAGCACCTTATGTTTTTTATTGCTTTATAATGGCTTTGTTTTAGATAATTCTCATGCTTTTTTTGGTTTATTTGTAAGCGATAATTATGCAATTTTTGCTCAATTAGTTATTTTAGTTTTTTCTATGCTTTATTTATTGATGGATAAAGATGAGCAAAAGCCAGAGTTTTTTTCTTTATTTTTATTTATGGTTGCATCTTTGATATTAATGGTATCAAGCACTAATTTAATCGTAATTTTCCTAGCATTAGAAGGTTCTTCTTTAGCTCTTTATACTCTTATTGCTTTAAGAGGAACTCATAATGCTATTAGCTCTAGTATAAAGTATTTTACTTTAGCTGCGGTGGGAGCTGGGTTCTTTGTCTTTGCTTGTGCTTTTGTGTATTTAAAAACTAAGTCTTTGGATTTAGATAATTTATTGCATTCTGAATACATTTCAGATCCTATCTTGCTTTGTGCTGGAGTAATGTTTTTAGTTATTGTTGGGGTAAAGCTTTCTATCGCACCTTTTCACTTTTGGTTAAAAGATGTGTATTATGGTGTACATACAAATTTTATAGCATTTATATCTATAGTACCAAAAATAGCTATGATAATAGTAGTTTTAAGAATTTTTTCTGCTTTGGGTGGTGGGGTAAAATTTGAATATATAGTAGCATTGCTAGCGATTTTTTCTATGCTTGCTGTAAGTATAGTAGCTTTAATCCAAAAAGATGTAAAAAAAATGCTTGCATATAGTTCTATTACTCATTCTTCTTTTATATTAGCAGTTATTGTTTCTAGCATGAGTGTAAGTTCTCAAGGAGATGGGACTTCTTATTTGCTTTCAATTTTTGCTTTGTTTGTGTATTGGATTTCTTTTGCTTTCGCAAATTATGGAATTTTTTTGATATTGAGTTTATTTCAAAAAAGTTCATTTGAGAGTTTTTCGGGTTTGTTTGATCAAAGACCGGTATTGTCTATAATGTTAGCTATATTTATTTTATGTATAGCAGGTATTCCACCTTTTGGGATTTTTTGGGGCAAAATTTTAATTTTAGCTTCTATTTTAAACTCAGGCTATTATGTGCTTGTATTTGCCATAGCTTTAAGTTCTATGATTATGCTTTATGCTTATTTGAAAATTTTAATTTATGTTTTTTTCAAAAAAGCTCAAATCATAGAAAGTGCAAACTTAGATATAAAACAAAAGATTATTTTGTGCTTGTGTTTGATTGGAAGTGTTTCTTGCGTGTTTTTGCTTTTGTAAAATAATATTGCTATAATCACGCTTATGATAAGGGTTTTATTTTTATTTTTATTAAGTATAACTTATACATTTTCTTTTGAAATTATTGTTAATAAAGGGGAAGAACACAAGCGCCCCTTTACACTTTTGCATTTAAAAGATAATAAAGATTTTACCTGTAAAAATGTTTTTGAATTTGAAAAGACCCATTTTGAATGTAATGTTTTGGGTGTTAGCAATATGCAATTTCAAAATAAAGAGTTTGATGATTTTACAATTTATTTTGAAAAGCACCAAACCTTTTTGACAATCAAAATCTATCCTAAAATTTTAGCTAAGATGTTTAATTATTCCCAAGATATTTTTAATGCAAAAGAAATTCAAAGTCAAAGTGGAGATACTTCTAAGCATTTTGTATTTATTTTTACTAAAGATTTAAGATATTACAAACCTAGCGATGGGCTCGATTTTGATATTTATTTTGATGATGGATTAATGCCCTTTATTGGAGCTTTAGATTTAAATTCTAACCCTATGGAAACTTCTAAAAGCGCAGATTTTAACGCTTATTTTAGTATAAAACAAGAATATGAAGCAAAAAAATATGATCAAGTATTAAGAGATACTGTTAATGCTATTAAGCGTTATCAAGGTAGTGTATTTATGAATGAATTTGAGCTTTATAAATTAAGAGCGCAAAATAAACTTTATACTTATGAACTTGATAAAGACCAAGTAATTTTAGAGCAAATGTTAGATGATGCTAAAAGATGGGTGAGAACTTATATTAACGATAAAGATTATACAGAAGTGATGTATATTATGATGAGGGTTTATATGGGTTTATCACAAAGATCAAATGTTGAATATATTATAGATACTTTAAATACTGAGCATAAAGGCGATAAATACACTATAATGGCTTTGCTTGATTATGCAGATTATTTATATCATTTGGGTAAAAAAAATACCGCAAATAATATTTATCAAGATGTGTATTATTCTACTCCAAATGCAGATTTAGCCAGTAGGGCAGCTTTATTTTTATCAAAAAATTATTTAGAAACTCAAAATACAAAAGAAGCCAAAGAATTAGCAAATAAAATTTTAGAATCAAATCCTGAATTTTTCATGAGTGATTTGGAAAATTCCTTATTATTAGCTAAAGCTTTTGCTAATAATAGGGTTTATGATTTAAGTTCTAAAATTTATGAGTATATTTTTACGCATTTAACTAAGGTTGATAAAGAATATGAAAAAGTGCTAAAAGATCTTGCTTTGGCTTTATTAAATGCAAATGAGCATACCAAGGCTCAAAAATATTTAGATCTTTATGCAGAAGATTTTCCTTTGGGTGAATATGTAAGTTTAATCAAAGAAGCGCAAGATAAAAACTTTTTATATTTAAAAGATGCTAATGCAAGTTTTTTACATCAAAGATATGAAGAAATTATGAAAAAATACGCTGGAGAGATTTCTAGTAAGGCATTGTTTGATAATGTAAAATTGTATTTTCAAGAAAAAAATTATGAAAAAGTTGTAAGTTATCAAAAAGATATTGAAAAATACTCTAATAAAGAAGTTAAAAATCTTTTAGAGCAAGCTGCTATTTTAGTTTTAGAACAAAAATTAAAAAATGATGAATGTTTAGCTGCTGTGAAAATATATGATGATTTTAAAGCTTATAATGTAGGGGGTAAAATACAAAACAAAAAACAAATGCTTGAGTGTTTTAAACGCACAACGCGCATTGAAGAAGCTAAAAAATACATAGTGGACAATGAAAACGATGATATTATCTTTTATAAGCTTCAAAGTGCTGATTTAGCTCTTAAAGATAAGCGTTATGGCTTTGTTATAAAAACAATTAACGATATTTTAAACACAAGAACGATTATTAGTGATAATGAAAAATTTGAAGCAAATTATATTAAATTTTTTGCTGAGCTTAGATTACAAGATTATAATGCTATGATAAGAACTTTACAAAAATTAGAGCAATTTCCTATGAATTATCGTATGGTGGAATTATATTATGAGTTTTTGCGTTATTGTGAAAAAAATAATTTTCTAACCAGCATTTTAACTTATGCTCCAAAGGCTATTGATTATCAAAATTTAAAAGGGGTGAATCTTTTTAGTCCTGATTTAGAATTTATCTATATTAAAGCTTTAAAACAAAACAATCAAGCCCAACAAGCTTTAACTTTATTTAAAGATTTACTTGCTAATCCCTTAAAAGATGATGAGCGCGCAAGAGCTTTTTATATGCAAAGTAATGTATATGAAGATTTAAAAGATGTGCAAAATCAAAAGCAAAGTTTGCAAAATTGTATAGACATTAACGCAACGAGCAATTGGCAAAATTTATGTAAAGATAAATTAAATGTCTTAAACACTCAGCCTTGATATTTTTTTAAAATATAAGCTTTTAAATTTTCATAAGCGTTTTGAAAATCTAAAATTTCTTTATTGAATTTTTTATTAAAAGTTCTTTGTCTTTTGGCAAGTTGTCTTGTGTGGATGATGATGAGCTCTTCAAGCTCATTTAAATTTATTTTTTTATCTAAAAACTCTTTGCATTCTTTCAAACCTATGGAATTTAGTGCTTTTAAATTATGATCATAATTATCAAATAACATTTTAGCTTCATCTACTAAACCCTCATTTAGCATATTTTTAGTGCGCTTAATAATGCGTTTTTCTAAAAGATCTTTTTGCCAAGAAATTTCAAAAATATCAAGTTTTTTAATCAAAGCTTCTTGTTTGGTTTCTTTTAAAACTTTACTTGGAATTTTATTAGTTTGCTCATAAATTCCAAGCCATTTTTTCAAACGATAAGTATCGTTTTTTTCTATTTTTGCTTGTGGATCAATTTTTATCATTAAATGATAAATTTCATCATTACTTAGTGTACTTTGACTTTCTTTAAAATTTTCACTCAAACCATCCATTAAAGCTTTTAAATAAAAGCTAGTTCCACCTGTGATAATAAGTATTTGATTATTTTTTTGGGCAAAAGCCTTTGCTTTTTTGTATTCTTCAAAAAACAAAGCGATGTTAAAATGCTCATTGACATTTAATAAATTTATGCCAAAATAATCAAGCTCATCTAAGGTTTTTTGCTCTGTTTTGGCTGAAGCGATGTTGATTTGTTTATATACACAAAGACTATCAAGGCTTAAAATACTTGCGTTAAATTCATAAGCTAGTTTATTAGCAAGTTCTGTTTTGCCACTTGCGGTAGTTCCAATGAGTGCAAATTCAAAAAACATCGTAAAAATATCCTAAATTTAAAATTATTTTAGTAAAATCATAACAAAAATATATTATAAAGAGAAAAAATGCCTATATTAAAAGAAAAATTAAAAGATATTTTAGATTTGATTGTTTTTAAGCATTCTATTTTTGCCCTACCCTTTTTATTCACTTCAATGATTGTAGCTTCTGTTATTTTAAATGATAGCACTTGGTTTGGCTTTAAGGCTTTATTTTTGGGTATTATTTGTGCAGTGAGTGCAAGAAATTTTGCAATGGCGATTAATCGTTTGATGGATGAGGATATTGACAAAAATAACCCAAGATGTGCAAATAGACCTAATATCGATGGACGTATAGGTAAAACTAGTATTTTACTTTTTATTATTTTAAATGCTATTATTTTTGTTTTGGCAAGCTATTTTATTAATAAATTAGCCTTTGCTCTTTCTTTGCCGGTATTGTTTATTTTAGCTATTTATTCAGCTTTTAAAAGATTTTCATCCTTAGCGCATTTAGTATTAGGATTTTGCTTAGGACTTGCTCCTATTGCAGGTAGCATTGTAGTTTTGGGAAGTATTGAAATTTATAGTGTGATTTTGTGTTTGGGTGTTACTTTTTGGACAGCTGGATTTGATTTGCTTTATGCTTTGCAAGATATGGAATATGATAAAAAAACAGGCTTACACTCTATACCTGCTAAATTTGGACTTGAAGCAACCTTATTTATCTCAGCATTTTGTCATGTTTTAGCAGTGCTTTTTTGGCTTTTATTTGTTTGGGTGGCTCCAACGGGAAATATTGCTTTTTTAGGTGTGATAATTAGTGCGATTATTTTATTTTTTGAGCACCGCATTGTTAGAAAGAATTTTGCAAAAATTGATAAAGCATTTTTTACTTTAAATGGGTATTTAAGTATAGTGTTTTTTATATTTATTTGGGTTGATCTTTTATGGAGATAAAATTTTTTAAAAGCTCGTTAGAGCTTGAGTTTGAAGAGAGTAAAGAAAGATATGAAGAGTTTTTGCAAGAATATCTTTCAAGTAATAATTATGTCAATTTAAGCAAATGGAAAAAACTTGCTTCAAGAGTGGAATTTAGCGAAGGCGAGCAAATTATTTTTGATTTACTTATGGATATAAAACAAGAATTGTATTTGATAAAAAATGATATCAATAAAACAAAATTATTTACAGATTTAAAATATAAAGCCTTTGTGGTAGGTGTAAATTTTGCACACATTCAATTTAAAGATAAGTGTTTGACTCAAGATGAGGAATATTATGCAAGATTTGAGTTAAATGGTCAAAAAATTAGTATTTTTTTTAAAGCCTTAAATGAAAATGAGGCAAAAATCACACAAATAAAAGCAGAAGATGAGCTTGTGTATGATAATTTTGTAGCAAATATGCAAAGAGCGATGATTAAGATTTTAAAGGAGCAAGAAAATGGGTAGTGATTTATTATTGTGGCTTGTGGTAGCTTTATTAATTTTTGCTATGTTTGCTTATATGATGATAAAAGAAAAAGAAAATATTGCTAAGATTAATGAGCTTGGTAAGATGATAGAAGATTTAAACAAGCAATATCATTATTTAAAAAAAGAAAGTTTAGAGGAACAAGAACAAGAAAAAGAAGAAATAGACACTGAAGCTATTAAAGAAGAGTTAAAAGAAGAACTTTTGCAGGTATTAGAACAAAAAATCAATCAAAATATCATTCCTATTTTAAGCGCTTTAAAAGAAGTAGAAGAGGTGATTGAAGAATTTCAAAGTGAGCAAAAAAATCGCTTGTTGAATTTAGAACAAAAAACCCAAAGTATTACAAAATTAAGCCCAAGTTATGATAATGAAGAGCAAAAGGTAATAGAGCTTTTTAATCAAAAAAAATCTATTGAGCAAATTGCCAAAGATTTGCGTATAGGTATGGGTAGGGTTGAGCTTATTTTAAAATTTAATAAATTATTATAAAGGCCTTTGATGTTAGTAGATAGCTATGGAAGAGTGATTGATTATTTAAGAATTTCAGTAACACAAAGATGTAATTTTCGTTGCCTTTATTGTATGCCAAAAACTCCATTTGAATGGAGTGCTAAGGAAAATCTTTTGTCATTTGAAGAACTTTTTATGTTTGTTAAGGTTTGTATTGATGAAGGAGTTAAAAAAATTCGTATTACAGGTGGTGAGCCTTTAGTAAGAAAAGATTTGCATAAATTTATTGCTATGATTAGTGAGTATAAGCAAGATATAGACTTAGCGCTTACTACTAATGCTTCTTTATTAAAACAACAAGCAAAAGACTTAAAACAAGCAGGCTTAAAAAGAATTAATATTTCTTTAGATACCTTAAAAGAAGAAGTAGCTTTTAAATTAGCCCAAAAAAATATACTTAAAGATGTGTTAAATGGTATTAATGAGGCTTTAGAATTAGGCTTTAATATTAAATTTAACACCGTAGCTCTTAAAGGGATTAATGATAGTGAATTTATTGATCTTTTGGAATTTGCCAAAGCACGTAAAAGTCAAATTCGTTTTATAGAATTTATGGAAAATTACCATGCTTACGGAGATTTAAAAGGCTTAAAATCAGCAGAAATTTTAAATATTATTGCTCAAAAGTATTCTTTTAAGCAAGGACAAAAAAGTCCAAATGCGCCTGCGACTATTTATGAGCTTGAAGATGGATATGAGTTTGGCATTATTGATCCACATAGCCATGATTTTTGCGATAGTTGTAACCGTATAAGGCTTTCAGCCGAAGGGCTTTTAATACCTTGTTTGTATTATGATGAGGCTTTAAGCATTAAAAAGGCTATACGCAATAAAGACATAGTAGGAGCATGTGAAGTTTTAAAAACCGTGATAAAAAACAAATCAGAAAAAAATAGATGGGCAGAAAATGAAGCCAATCAAAGTTCTACAAGAGCCTTTTATCAAACAGGTGGATAATGGAAGTTGTTGAAACTTTTTTAAGCTTGCAAGGTGAGGGAAAATATAGTGGAAATTTAGCTATATTTGTAAGGTTTGCTGGGTGTAATTTTAACTGCGTAGGCTTTGGGGTAAAAAAAGAAAAAGATTCTAAAATACTTTTGGGCTGTGATACTATAAGAGCTGTTTTTACCAAAGAATTTAAAATTTGTTATAAAACATATACTTCAACAAAGCTTTTTGATGAGGTTTTAAAACTAGCAAATTCACATAAAGCTATAGTTGTCATTACCGGCGGTGAGCCTTTATTAAATTATCAAAATAAAGATTTTTTGTGTTTTGTTAATTTACTTTTAGAAAATGGTTTTAAGGTGCATTTTGAAACAAATGCAAGTATTGAAATTGACTTTGAAAAATACCCTTTGTATAAAAAATGCTATTTTGCTTTAGGGGTGAAGCTTAGTAATAGTGGGGTTAAAAAAGAAAAAAGGATTAATGAAAAAGCTTTGAAAGCTTTTAAATGCTATGCTAAGGATAGCTTTTATAAATTTGTTTTAGATAAGGATTTTTTACAAGAAAATAAAGCCTTAGGCGAAATCAATGAAATTTTACAAGTTTGTGAAAATGAGGTGTTTTGTATGCCTATGGGGTCAAATGAAGAAGAAATTTCTAAAAATGCCTTAAGTGTTGCTGAATTTTGTATAAAAAATGGATATAATTACTCTGATAGATTGCATATTAGAATTTGGGGAGATAAAGAAGGCGTATGATTATTAGAAAAATGTTTGAATTTGAAAATGCTCATATTGTTAGATTTTGTAGCTCCAAGCGATGTAAAACAAGCATACATGGCCATTCTTATAAGGTAGAAATTTTACTTGAGAGTAAATACCTTGACAATGCTGGAATGGTGTATGATTTTGGCTTGTTAAAAGATGAGATAAAACAAATTATTGATAGTTTTGATCATGCTATTACGCTTTTTAAAGATGATGATAAAGTTTATTTAGAAGATATGAAAAAACATTCACAAAGATGGGTAAGTTTGCCTGTGAATGTAAGTGCGGAAAATTTTGTACGTATATTTTTTGTACTGATAGATACCTTGCTTTTAAAGACTAAGATGGTCAATGGTGAGCAAGGTGTAAGTTTAAAAAGTATTATTGTGCATGAAACAAGAACAGGTTATGCGCAAGGTTTTAGAGAAGATGCTTATAGTGAGTTTTTACCAAAGATTAATCTAGCAGATATTGAATTTTCACAAGCTATAAGTGACGAATGGAAAGATAAAGATTTTTTTAAAAAACTTCAAGATTCAAATTTTGTTTTTGTCAATCAAAAGGAGGTATGATGAAAAAGGTTTTGTTGATTGTGCCATTATTGCTTTTTATAGCTTGTTCAAGCCAAGAAAATACAACCACAAAAAAAGAAGTACAAACTGAGCAAGTTCAAATTGAGCAAAGTGATTCTAATGTTATTATAGATGATGAAACGCTTCCTATACCCGTAGATGATGATATCAAAGATGAAAATAGTACACAAGGACAGTGATGGATCAAAGTTATGAGTTTTTTTTAGCATTACATGTGTATAGCCTATATGCAAATGGCTTTTTAATGTTGTTTTATTTGTATTTAACTCAAAGTAGTTTTTCGCAAGAGTTTATTTTTATAAAAAGAATTCGCCTATTTTTGCCAATTTATTATTTATTTTTAGCAATTACACTTTTTACAGGAAGTTTGCTTTGGGCTTTAAAGCATTTTGAGCTAAATCTCTATATACTTTCTATGTGGTTTTGTTGGATTTTGATTTTTGCTTTGGCTATTTATCAATTTGTTTTATTTAAAAAAGCAAGATTGTTTAAACGTTATGCTAAATTTAGATTTTTAAGCTTTTTTATTTTGTGTTTGGGAATATTTTTGCTTTTTGTGCCTTATTTGCTTCAAAGGTTTTATTTTTAATGCGATTTTTATATCACCCACAAAGTGGTGTTTTAAATTTAGAGTTAGAAAATGAAGCTTTTTTACACTTAAAAGCTAGAAGAATTAAAGTAGGTGATAAAATCATATTAAAAAATTTAAAAGATTTTTTTGCTTATACTTATGAATGTATAGAGTTTTCTAGACGCTCTTGCGTATTAAATTTACTTGATAAAAAAGAAGAAAAACAAGAATTAAAAACGCATTTGCATTTAGCTTTAGCGGTGATTGATCCAAAGATTATAGAAAAAACCTTGCCTTTTTTAAACGAGCTTGGAGTGGCAAAGCTTTCTTTTGTGTATATGGATTATTCACAAAAAAATTTTAAGTTAGATTTTAAAAGAATGGAAAAAATTCTTATAGAATCATCCCAACAATGCGGTCGTGCTTCTTTAATGGAGCTTGAAAGCTTTGATGATTTTAAAAAATTTCAGCAAGTTTATGAAAATATTGTTTTAATAGACTTTGAAGGTGAAGATTTGACGAGTTTTGAACCTAGTGAGCATGTGTTTTTAATAGGCGCTGAAGGTGGATTTTCGCAAAAAGAAAGAGAAGAGAATGTAAAAAAAGCAAAATTACAAGCTAATTTCATACTCAAAGCGCAAACAGCTTTAATAGGGGTTGCTTCAAAATTCATAATTTAAAAACACGCTTAAATTTAGCTATTTTTTATATAAAAATCTATATAATTACGCCTTAATGTTTTGAAAAAGGATAAACAATGAAAAAAGAAATTCACCCAGAATATGTAGAATGCAAAGTTAGTTGTGCTTGTGGAAATTCTTTTACTACTAAGTCAAATAAACCAGAAATTAAAGTTGATATTTGCTCAAGTTGTCATCCGTTTTTTACAGGTAGTGAAAAAATCGTAGATGCTGCGGGTCGTGTAGAGAAATTTAAGAAAAAATACGCAATGCAATAATGTTATATTTTATTCCTACACCCATAGGAAATTTAAACGATATTTCTTTTCATTCTTTAGAAATTTTACAAAAATGCAAACTCTTTTTATGTGAAGATACGAGAGTTTGCAAATCTTTAGTCCATCTTCTTAATGAAAAATTTAATTTAGAAATAAAACCTGATAAATATCTAGCCTTGCATACTCATAACGAAAAAGATTTTTTAGCAAAAATAGATGGCGATTTTTTTGAACAAGATATTGCATATTTAAGTGATGCGGGTATGCCAGGTATTAGCGATCCGGGGCAGTTTTTAATTGAATATGCCATTAAAAACAATATTGATTATGAAGTCTTGGCAGGGTCAAATGCTGCTTTACTTGCATTAGTTTCAAGCGCGTTTTGTAAAAAAGAATTTATTTTTATGGGTTTTTTGACTAATAAAAATCCCCAAAGACAAAAAGATATTGAAAATTTAATGCTTAATCCTTATCCTAGTATAGTTTATGAAGCACCCACTAGAATACTTAATTTAGTAGAAGAAATTAGTAAAATTGATCCTTTAAGAGAAATTTTTATCATAAAAGAAGCAACAAAGAAATTTGAAACTAAATTTAGAGCAGGAGCCTTAGAGGTTTTAGAAAAATTAAAAACAATGGATTTGCGCGGTGAATGGTGTGTAGTCATAAGTGCTAAAGAAAAGCAATTTCACCAAAATACCTTGTGTGAGCAAGATATTTATGAACTTGATTTGCCTTTAAAAACAAAGGCAAAGCTTCTTTCAAAAATCAATGCAAAATCTCCAAAAGAAAATTATCAAAAACTGCTTTTAAGTTGAATTTGGCTATTATTTAAAAATGATAGTTTATGGTAAGCAAGTGTTTTTTTATATCTTAGAAAAGCACAAAGAAAAAATTAAAGAAATTTATTTGGCAAAAGAATGTGAAAAAGCTGATTTTTCAAAAATAGCAAAAGCTTCAAAAAAAATTAAAAAGCTTGATTTTAAAACCGCACAAAGCTTAGCAAGAGGTGGAAATCATCAAGGTTTTTTAATGGAAATTGATGAGTTTGAATTTAGCTCTTTTGAAAGTTTAAAAGAAAAAGATTTTATAGTTATTTTATATAATATTAGCGATGTTGGAAATATCGGAGCTATCCTGCGTAGTGCTTATGCTTTGGGTGCTGATGGGGTTATTTTGGTAGCTAAAAGTGTAGCTATAGATGGAGTAATCCGTGCAAGTAGTGGGGCAGCTTTAGATATGAAAATAGTTTTAAATGATGATATTTTAAGCATGATAAATGAATTAAAACAAAAAGGTTTTTATATCTATGCTAGTGCAAGCGGAGGTAGTGATATACATACTATCAAGGCCAAAGATAAAAAAGTTTTGATTATGGGAAGTGAAGGTTTTGGTATAGCGCCAAAGGTGCTTAAAAAATGTGATGAGTGCGTAGGTATAAAAATGCATAATGATTTTGATAGTTTAAATGTAAGTGCAGCATTTGCAATACTTTGCGATAGGATGAAAAATGGATAGTTGGAAAAAATTAGAAGATTTAAATTTATTAGAAGTTCAAAAAAGAACACAAATAGAAATAGCTTGTCTTGAATATATCATTAAAAAAGATTTTAAGTCTTTATCTCGCTTTAATGTAAATGGCTTTATTAAAATTTTACAAAGAGAGTATGAGCTTGATTTTTCTAATTTTTTAGAAGAATATCATGCCTATTTAGAGGAAAATGGTATTGAGAAAAAAAATCATGTACATATTTCACCTAGAATGAACTCATATACCAAAGAAAGTTCGAGTGTATGGTATATTGTGATTATAGTAGTAGTGCTTTTGATAGTGGCTTTAGCTTGGGGTGTTTCAAGATTTTTCCAAAGTTCCACACTAGATGAGAATACTACTAACGTATTAAATCAAGAGCAGGTTGTTTTAGAAGAAAAAGTTGATGAAAATGAAACTCCGGTTGTTAATTTTTTTGCTGATGATGTTATAGAAAATAATGAAACAAATACAACTATTTTAGAGCCAACAGATGAGAGTAATAATACTATAGAAGAAACATTAGAGGATAATGCTAGTTTAAATATGCCTGAAGAAAATATGGTTTTGCTTAAAGAAAGTATTATAAAACCAAGTGCAGAGCTTTGGCTTGGTATGGTGGATTTAAAAACTTTTAGAAAAAGTTCTTTAACTATTAAAAACGATTATGTTTTATCTTTGGATAAAGATATGCTTATTACCACAGGTCATGCTGCTTTTAGTTTGAATGATGAAAATAACAATACTTTAGAGTTTAAAAATGGTGTGTCTAAATTTTTAATGATTAAAGATGGTAAAATCAAACAAATTACAAAAGCTGAGTTTATAAAAGAAAATAGAGGAAAATTATGGTAAGAATTTTTATATTTTCCATTTTTTTTACCCTTAATGCTTTTGCGCTAAGTGCTTTAGAAGTTGCTAAGCATATTGTTAATGATAATTCTAAAGATGCAAAATTAGAGCTTTTATTTGCAAGAAATGATTATAAAGATGAGCGTGGAAATGTAGATATTTACACCATTTCTCAAATTTTAAAAACCAATTCTTTAGCAAATTTTATATTAAATGAGCCAAAAACTTTAACTTTTAGTTTTAAAGCCCAAGCTGATTCTGTTTTATTTTTTAAAACGATTAATGATACTTTAAACGAGCTAGGCTATGTGTATTTTATACCAACTGAGTTAATTTTAAGAGAAAATTATATCACTTATAAATTAGCTGTAGATTCTCAATACATGCTTGATCCGGGAGTTTTTTATAAGGCTTTATTAGGAAGCTCTGTTTTTATTAAAGACATTTCCAAAATTTCAGAGCTAAATTATGAATATGAGCTAGATTTTTCAAAAGCAAAACCTAAAGTTAATACTCAAATTCCATTAAATACTATTACTCAATTAAATAAACCTTTAAGAGAATATATTATTGACTTGCAAGGTGCAAAAAGTATGGAGCTTAGTGCACACAATCTTGATTCTTGGTTTTGTAAAATTCAGTTTTTAGATAAAAATTTAAATTTTATTCAAGGTGTAGAAAATACACACAAACAAAATGAAGTAAATGTAAATATACCATTGGGTGCAAAATATGCTATTATAGGGGATATGTTTAGCCTTGATAATATAAAAAGGGGTTTAAAAATTTACTTAAGACGCTAAAAGGATGTACGATGTTTGAAGAAATTCATTTTAATACCATAGAAAGACTTCCAAATTATGTTTTTGCTGAAGTTAATGCGATTAAAATGGCAGCAAGAAGAGCAGGGGAGGATATAATAGATTTTTCTATGGGAAATCCTGATGGCAAAACTCCTCAACATATCATAGACAAGCTTTGCGAAAGTGCAAATAAAGACAAAACTTCAGGGTATTCTGCTTCGAGTGGAATTTATAAACTAAGACTTGCAATTTGTAATTGGTATAAAAGAAAATACGATGTTGATTTAGATCCTGAAAGTGAAGTAGTTGCAACGATGGGTTCTAAAGAAGGCTTTGTAAATTTAGCAAGAGCTGTTATTAATCCAGGAGATGTAGCTATTGTGCCTACACCTGCTTATCCTATACATACTCAAGCTTTTATCATAGCAGGTGGTAATGTAGCAACTATGAATTTTGATTTTAATGAAAATTATGAATTAAACGAAAATACTTTTTTTGAAAATTTACAAAAAACACTACATGAAAGTATTCCGCGTCCAAAATATGTAGTAGTAAATTTTCCGCATAATCCTACAACGGTTACAGTGGAAAAAAGTTTTTATGAGAGATTAGTTGCTATGGCAAAAAAAGAAAGATTTTATATTATTTCTGATATTGCTTATGCAGATTTGACTTTCGGTTCTTATAAAACTCCTTCTATTTTTGAAGTTGAAGGTGCTAAAGATGTAGCAGTGGAAACTTATACACTTTCAAAGTCTTACAACATGGCAGGTTGGCGTGTGGGTTTTGTGGTGGGCAATAAACGCTTAATTGCTGCTTTGAAAAAGATAAAATCTTGGTTTGATTATGGTATGTATACTCCTATACAAGTTGCTGCTACTATAGCTTTAGATGGAGATCAAACTTGTGTTGAAGAGATTAAAGCAACTTACGCAAGAAGATTAGAAGTCTTGCTTGATTCGTTTTTTCAAGCAGGATGGGAGCTAAAAAAACCTAATGCAAGTATGTTTGTTTGGGCAAAACTCCCTCAAAGTAAGGCTCATCTTGGTAGTATGGAATTTTCTAAACAGCTTTTGCAAAAAGCAAATGTAGCAGTAAGCCCTGGAGTTGGCTTTGGTGAAGCGGGCAATGAGTATGTTAGAATAGCTTTAATAGAAAATGAAAACCGTATTCGTCAAGCAGCAAGAAATATAAAAAAATATTTAAGAGAATAAAATGAAAATAGCAATTTTAGGCTATGGCACGGTAGGAAGTGCCGTTGTAGAAACTTTGTTAAAAAATCAAGATTTAATCAAAGCAAGATGTGATGAAGAAATTATTCCAGTGGTTGCTTTAGCAAGAAATCCAAAACCAAATGCATTAATTCCTGTGGTTAATGATATTGATGAAGTTTTAGAGCGTGAAGATATTGATGTATTTGTGGAGTTAATGGGTGGTATTGATTTGCCTTTTGAGATAATTTCAAAGATTTTAAAAAGAAAAAAATCAGTAGTAACTGCTAATAAAGCTTTGCTTGCTTATCATCGTTATGAGCTTGAAAAATTAGCACAAGATACGGCTTTTGGTTATGAAGCAAGTGTGGCAGGTGGAATTCCTATTATTAAAATTTTAAAAGAGGGCTTGAGTGCTAATAATATTGTTTCTATTAAAGGCATTTTAAATGGCACAAGCAATTATATTTTAAGTAAAATGACTGAAGATAATGCTAAATTTCAAGAAGTATTAAAAAAAGCTCAAGATTTAGGATATGCCGAAGCTGATCCTACTTTTGATATAGAAGGATTTGATGCTGCACATAAGCTTTTAATTTTAGCAAATATTGCCTATGGATTAAGAGTAAAACCTGAAGATATCTTGATTGAGGGTGTTAGTAAGGTAAGCGATGAAGATATTTATTTTGCAAAGGAATTTGAATACACCATAAAGCATTTGGGTATTGCTAAAATAAAAGATGAAAAAATAGAACTAAGGGTTCATCCTGCTATGCTTAGTAAAGATAAAATACTAGCAAAGGTTGATGGAGTGATGAATGCTATTAGTGTTGATGGAGATATTTTGGGTGAAAGTTTATATTATGGCCCAGGAGCAGGTGGCAAGGCAACCGCAAGTGCTGTTATAGCTGATTTAATCGATATAGCAAGAAAAGAAAAAAATAGTGCTATTTTTGGATATTTAAATGATACTTCTTATAAGCTTTTAAATAAAGATGAAATTTATACAAGATATTATTTAAGATTAAAAGTATTAGATAAAATAGGGGTATTATCAAAAATCACACAATTAATGAGCGAACATCAAATTTCAATCGATACTTTCTTGCAAAAGCCAAAAAAAGAAAAGCAAGATTATAGTACTTTATTTTTTATCACTCATCAAACTTATGAAAAAAATATACAAATTTTAATTCAAAAACTTAGAGAACAAGAATTTGTAAAAGATGATGTTTTTATGATGAGAATAGAAGATTAATGGCTTTATCGCAGTATCTTTTTGGTAAAAAAGGAGAGGATTTAGCATGCGAGTATTTAAAAACTCAAGGTTTTGAAATTTTAAAAAGGAATTTTCATTCTAAATTTGGAGAAATTGATATCATTGCTATAAAAGATAAAATTATACATTTTGTTGAGGTTAAAAGTACGCAAGGAGATTATGAAGTAGCATATAGATTAGATAATAAAAAATACAATAAAATCATCAAAGCTATAGAGTATTACTTTATGAAACACAAAAGTGATGAGAATTACCAAATAGATTTACTTTGTGTATATAAAGATGATATAAAACTTTTAGAGAACATTGGTTATTAAGAGAATGTTTATTCTATTTTAATAGAATTTGAAAAAATAAAGGAGAAAAAATGGGAAAATATATTGATTTAACTACAGAAAATTTTGCACAAGCAAAAGAAGGTGTAGCTTTAGTGGATTTTTGGGCTCCATGGTGTGGACCTTGTAGAATGCTAGCTCCAGTTATTGATGAGCTTGCAAATGATTTTGATGGTAAGGCTAAAATTTGTAAAGTAAATACAGATGAGCAAGGCGATTTAGCTGCACAATTTGGTGTAAGATCTATTCCAACTATCATTTTCTTTAAAGATGGTGAAGTGGTGGATCAACTAGTTGGCGCTCAATCAAAACAAGCTTTAGCAGACAAACTAAACTCACTTTTATAATCTTAAGCCACTTTTTGTGGCTTTTCTTCATATTTTTTACTATTTAATAATTTTTATTATTTATAATTAAAGAAAAAATTTGTATAATACCTATAAATAAAACTGCAAGGAAAATATTATGTTAGATTTAGCTATTATAGGTGGTGGACCCGCAGGTTTAAGCGCTGGCTTATATGCTACTAGAGGTGGATTAAAAAATGTTGTCATGTTTGAAAAGGGTATGCCTGGTGGGCAGATTACTTCGAGTTCAGAGATAGAAAATTACCCTGGAGTTGCTCAAGTTTTAGATGGAATTTCTTTTATGGCTCCTTGGAATGAACAATGTATGCGTTTTGGTTTAAAACATGAAATGGTAGGTGTTGAGCAAATTAGTAAAAATTCTGATGGAAGTTTTAATATAAAATTAGAAGGTGGTAAAAACGAGCAAGCAAAAGCTGTAATTGTATGCACAGGCTCTACACCGCGTCGTGCTGGTTTTAAAGGTGAAGATGAATTTTTTGGTAAAGGTGTAAGTACTTGTGCAACTTGTGATGGATTTTTTTATAAAAATAAAGAAGTAGCTGTTTTAGGTGGAGGAGATACTGCTTTAGAAGAGGCGTTGTATCTAGCTAATATTTGCTCAAAAGTATATTTAATCCACAGAAGAGATGAGTTTAGAGCAGCGCCTTCAACAGTAGAAAAAGTAAAAAATAATGACAAAATAGAATTAATCACAAATGCAGTGATTGATGAGGTTTGTGGCGATAATATGGGTGTTAATAAAATTAAAATAGCATTTAATGACGGCTCTAAAAGAGAACTTGATGTACCTGGAATATTTACCTTTGTTGGATTAAATGTAAGAAATGAAATCTTAAAACAAGATAATGGTGAGTTTTTATGTGCTATGGAAGAAGGTGGTCAAGTGAGTGTGGATCTTAAAATGCAAACTAATATAGCAGGGTTGTTTGCAGCAGGTGACTTAAGAAAAGATGCACCAAAACAAGTAATATGTGCAGCAGGTGATGGAGCGGTTGCAGCACTTAGTGCTTTAGCTTATATTGAAAGTTTGCATTAATCTTCACATAAATTTCACAAAAACTAATTAAGATTCTCCTATAAAAATTAAGGAGAATCTAAAATGAAAAAAATACTAATTCTAAGCACAACTTTGGTACTAATGGCTAGTGCAAATATTACACAGCAAAATACTAATTCATATCAACAAAATATGCCTCAGCATAATCCTTATACTCAAAATTATTACGGACTTTCTAAACCTATTATGGATAAAATTCAAAGTTCTTTTCCTGGAGCTTTTATTGTGGATGTAGACTGGGAAGAATTTGGATATGAAATTAAACTAAGCAATAATATGGAAATGTTTTTTGATAGAAATGGAAATTTTTTAGGGCAAAAATGGGATGATTAATTAAAAGCGTTATTTGCTTTTAAATAAATAAACGCTACAATTTTCCAAATTCTAAAAAGGCAGATTTTAAAATGATTAATATTGGAATTCATGGAAGTAATGGGCGTATGGGTACTCAAATAAGACTTTGCTTAGAAGATGATGAGCAGGCAAAGGCTAGTGCGTTTTTTGATCAAGGATCAAATTATGAAGATTTTTTTAATAAATGTGATGTGATTATTGATTTTTCTACTCCAAAGGGTTGTGAGGATTTGCTTTTATACGCAAGAAGTAATCCCAAGCCTTTGGTGATAGGTACTACAGGTTTAGATGCTAAGCAAAATGAATTGATGCAAAGTGCGAGCATTACCATGCCTATTCTTTATGCAACTAATATGTCTTTGGGTGTGGCGATTTTAAAAAAACTTTCTTATTTAGCTAGTGAAGCTTTGAGAGATTTTGATATAGAAATACTTGAAATGCACCATAATAAGAAAAAAGATGCTCCAAGTGGTACTGCGATGACTTTAGCACAAAATGTTGCTAAGGCTAGAAATTTAGACTTAGAAAAGGTTAGAGTAAGCGGTAGAGATGGGATTATTGGGCAAAGAAGCAAAGATGAAATTGCAGTGATGAGTTTAAGAGGTGGTGATATAGTAGGTTCTCATAGAGTTGGTTTTTATAATGAAGGTGAATTTATAGAATTAAATCATACCGCAACATCACGAGCTACTTTTGCAAAAGGTGCGATAAAATGTGCAAAATGGCTAGTTTCTCAAGAAAATGGCTTATACGATATAGATGATTGTTTAGGAATTTAAATGTGTGCAGTAGTTGGAGTAATTAATTCAAAAAATGCAAGTACGGTGGCTTATTATGCTTTGTTTGCAATGCAGCACCGTGGACAAGAAGCAAGTGGGATTAGCGTAAGCGATGGTTTAAATATAAAAACCCATAAAGCTAAAGGCGAAGTAGGACAAATTTTTAATACACAAATTCTAGCAGGATTAAAAGGCGAGATAGCTATAGGACATAATCGTTATTCTACCGCAGGAAATTCTTCTTTGCATGATGCACAGCCTGTTGCAGCTACTTGTTCTTTGGGTGATATTTCTTTAGTGCATAATGGAAATTTGATTAATAAAGAAGAAGTTAGAAAAGAGCTAATTGATAATGGTGCTATTTTTCACTCAAATATGGATACAGAAAATGTGGTACATTTAATAGCAAAAAGTAAAAAAGAAACTTTAAAAGATAGATTTATAGAAAGTTTAACTCAAAGCAAGGGAGCGTATTGCTTTATGCTTGCTAGCAAAAATCAACTTTTTGTAGTAAGAGATCCTTATGGGGTTAGACCTTTATCTTTGGGTAGATTAAAAGATGGTGGATATATTGTAGCAAGTGAAACTTGTGCTTTTGATTTGATAGAGGCTGAATTTATCCGCGATGTAAAACCCGGTGAAATGCTAGTTTTTACTCAAGGTAGTGATGAGTTTGAAAGTATTCAAGTTTTTGATAAGATAGATCCAAGAATTTGTGCATTTGAATATATTTATTTTGCTAGACCTGATAGTATTATAGAAGGTAAAAGTGTATATGAAGTGCGTAAAAAAATGGGCGAAGCCTTGGCTAAAAAATTTAAAGAAAAAGTAGATTTTGTAGTGCCAGTTCCAGATAGTGGCGTGAGTGCTGCTATAGGTTTTGCACAGTATTTAAAAATTCCACTTGAAATGGCAATAGTGAGAAATCATTATGTTGGAAGAACTTTTATAGAACCAACTCAAGAAATGAGAAATTTGAAAGTAAAATTAAAACTCAATCCTATGAAAAAAGTTTTAGAAGGCAAAGATATAGTGGTGATTGATGATAGTGTGGTAAGAGGAACAACTTCTAAAAAAATCATCGCGCTTTTAAAACAAGCAGGTGCAAGAAAAATCCATTTGGCTATAGCATGCCCAGAAATTAAATTCCCTGACATTTATGGTATAGATACGCCTACTTTTGAAGAGCTAATCTCAGCTAATAAAAGTGTTGAAGAGGTTAGAGAATATACAGGTGCAGATAGCTTGACTTTTTTGGATATTAATGAATTAGTTTCAAGTATAGGCGATGAAAGAAAATATTCTTTGATTAGTTTTGATGGGGATTATTTTATTAAATAATCCCTATTTGCATTTTAATTGTTTAAATATTTTATAGCTTTGAAAATGAGGTGGCAATCCCACTTCAAATGAAAAATCTTTATAAGTATGCCCTGGCAGGTTTTTTGCGATATTTATATTATATGAAGCATCTCTTTGTTGTTGGTTTGCTCTTTTGATACTATCAAAATTTTGTTGATTAAAAATTTCACCACTAACTTCATGTTTTTTATTATCATCAATTATTCTAAGCTCTAAAAAGCATTCTGAAAGTTTAAAATTAGTATCGTTGGTAATTCTACCTTTTATAATAATGCTTTCTGTTGCCAAACGTCTATAGGTTGAAAAATTACTCAAACTTGCTTTTTTAGTGTATTGATCTATGGTTAATAGTAATGATATGGTTAAAATCAAGGCAAGTATAAAACTTACTATGCAAAAAATAATCATATATTTTTTATTTTGAACTTTTAAGTAAAGTAAAACCCAAGTTAAACTTGTAGAAGCTAGCATAATGAAAATGATTAGAATATGAAAAAAAGTAAAATATCCCATTTAAAAACACTTTGAATGAATTTCGATGTCAAATTTTTGACCTTCTTTAAAATCGGAAAATTTAGTTTTTAAATTAATAGTTTGGTTGGGGTTTATTGTTTTTTCTATAATGGTAGATTTGCTTCTTAGAGGTTTTATAGTGTGTAATAAATTTTTAAAAGTGCTATTATCATCACTTTTCTTAAAGACTTCTACTTTTAATTTGCAGTATCTAAAGCTTTTTTTAGAAGTGTTTGTTAAGCTATAATCAACGCTGAGTGAGCTGTCATATACAAAAAATTGAGCATTATCTAAACTAGCTATTCTTGATCTAACTTTGGTGTCAATTAAAAAATATCCCAAATACGCAATACTAGCTGAACATAAAATTCCTAAAAAAATAACCGTAAAAGCAAAAGCAGGTTTATTTCTAATAATTAAAGCAATAAATAAAGTGATAATGAAAAAAAATATAACCAAAGCCATTAGTAAAAAATCAATCAAGTGCAAATGAGTAGTATAAAAAATCATTTGCTCTCGAATGTGCTGGGCGTTCATTATCACTCTTTAATTTTAGTTTGCTACCGAGCTTGTTCTTTTGCTATCTTTACTATCAACCCAAATATTTGGCACAGCTCCACCAGGTGTTAAGAAAATTTTGGCATCTTTGTTAACCTTAAGTGCTTCGTTAAACTGTTTTTGAGTTTCAATTTGTTTTAAATCAAGCAAAGGATTATTTAAACTTTTTGCTATTTCTCTATTTGAATATGCTTGCGCATCAGCTTCTATTTTAACTGCACTTGCTCTACCTTTAGCACTAATGATGGTTGCATTTGCTTCCCCTTCAGCTAAAGCCGCTTTTTTAAGTGCTTCTTGGTTAGCTCTTTCTACTTCATATTTAGTTCTTTCAGCTTCTTGTTTAGCAATTTGTACTCTTTCAATTTGCTCTTTTACTTTTATAGGCAAGATAATCTCTCTAAGTTGAACTGCTTGAAGCTCAGCAGGCTCATTTGGCTGGCTTTCTATAGTTTTTCTAATACCTTGATCAATTTGCACTGCTATGGTGTTACGATTTGTTGGAAGCTCTTCTGCAGTATATTGACCTACCACATTTCTTACTACATCTCTTACAACCGGATCAATGATTTTATTTTCCCAATTAAGTCCCCATGTTGCGATAGTTTGAGGAACTTGTAAGGGATTTAATCTATATTGAACGGTTACATCAATAGACACAGGCAAACCTCTTGAATCAAGAACAGAGATACTATTTTTATTTACAACTCCTGAACCTATTTGTAAATTTTCATTTACACCTTCAATAGAAGCATAATTAATTTGTCTTACTCTAGTATCTACTATAGTGATTTTTTGTAATACTGGCATAAAAAAATGAAGTCCTGGTTCAAGTGGAGTAGGGCTGTATTTACCCGTGGTAGACTTGATCCCCATTTCTCCTGAATTAACTATTGCAAAAGGTTTAAAAAGTGCAAAAACTAAAATAATTGCAATCGCGCTATAAATTAATGGAGAAAATTTTCCAAAACCTTTGAAGTTAAATTCAGGAGCTTTGAAATTTAAATTTTGCTTATTGTTGTTTTGATTGTTTTTTTTGTTAAAATAATCATTCAAATCAGCTGGCATTTAGTTCCTTTGTTAAATATAAGTTAGCATAGAAGCGTATTTTTCATTGCGTCCATAAACTATATCAAAATACGCATTTTGGAGCTTTGTTGTTAGCTCACCTCTTTTTCCATTTCCTATAATTCTTGCGTCAATATTATTTATCGGAGTTATTTCTGCTGCAGTTCCTGTGAAAAATGCTTCATCGGCCACATAAACTTCATCTCTTGAAATTCTTTGGCGCACTACGCTTATGCCCAAATCATGTGCAATTTTTAAAACAGTATCTTGAGTGATACTTTTTAATGAAAAATCATTTGGTGGTGTGATTAATTTTCCATCTTTAACCATAAAAAAGCACTCGCCTGTTCCTTCTGCTACAAAACCTTCTTCATCAAGCATTAAAGCTTCTTCATATCCTGCTTCTATAGCTTCATATTTAGCCATTTGAGAATTTAAATAATTTGCACTTGCTTTGGCTTTACCTAGGCTAGATTTTACGCTATTTCTAGCAAAAGAAGAAATTTTAACCTTAATACCTTTTTCTAAGCCTTCTTCGCCCAAATAAGCACCCCATTCCCAAGCAGCAATAGCTACTCTAACAGGAGCTTTAGCATGATAAACTCCCATAGTTCCATCGCCCAAAAAGATCAATGGGCGCAAATAAGTGTTATTTTGAAAATCATTTGCTCTTAAAAGTTCAACTTGTGCATTTTCAAGTTCTTCTTGAGAAAAAGGTGAGTTGATTAAAGTGATTTTTGCAGACTCTAAAAGTCTTTTGGTATGTTCTTTTAATCTAAAAATTGCTAAACCATTTTGTGTTTTATAAGCTCTTGTTCCTTCAAAAACTGCATTTGCATAATGTAATGAATGTGTTAAAACATGAATTTTTGCATCATCAAAATCAATGATTTTTCCATCCATCCAAATTTTTTTTGCCCTAATCATGAGTAAGCCTTTATTGAAAATAAAACTAATTTTATCAAAAATATACTAATAATTGCTAGAATATAGTAAAATTCTTTATTTAAAGCAAGGAAAAACAATGCCTATTATTAATATTAAACTTGCTAAACCAGAATTTAGCAAAGCACAAAAAGAAGAGTTAATAGCAGATATTACAGAACTTTTACATACAAAATATAATAAACCAAAGCAAAATATAGTCATAATGTTAGAAGATATTGAACCGTATAATATTGCTTTTGGTGGTGAAAGTGTAGAAAAATTAAGATTGAAAGGTAAAAAATGAAAGAATTACAAATTGGTGATAAAGCCCCGGTTTTTGAACTTTTAAATCAAGATGGAGTTAAAATTTCTCTAAGTGATTTTTTGGGTAAAAAAATTATTTTGTATTTTTATCCAAAAGATAATACTCCAGGTTGCACTACACAAGCTTGTGAATTTAGTCAAAGTTATGATGATTTTTTAGGAAAAAATGCTGTGATTATAGGTATTAGCCCAGATAGTGTGAAATCACATGAAAATTTTATAAAAAAATATGATTTAAAACACACTTTATTAAGTGATAGTGAAAAAGAAATTTGCAAACTTTATGGCGCTTGGGGTTTAAAGAAAAATTATGGAAAAGAGTATGAAGGACTTATAAGATCTACTTTTGTAATTAATGAGGAAGGAAATATCACAAAAATTTATAAAAATGTAAAAGCAAAAGATCATGCTTTTAAGGTGTTAAAAGAATTATGTTAGTTCATATTTGTTGTAGCGTGGATAGTCATTATTTTATACAAGAATTAAGCAAAACCTATCCCAAAGAGAAAATCATTGGGTATTTTTATGATCCAAATATTCATCCATATAGTGAGCATGAACTTAGATTTTTAGATGTTAAACGCAGTTGTGATAAATTAGGCATTAAACTTTATAAGGGTGAATATGAGTATGAAAAATGGCTTGAGAGCGTAAAGGGCTATGAAGATGAGCCTGAAAAAGGTGCAAGATGTCAAATTTGTTTTGATTTTAGAATGCATAAAAGTGTTGAATTTGCCCAAAAAATAGGAGAAAAAAAACTTACAACAACTCTTTTAACATCTCCTAAAAAAGATTTAGAGCAACTAAAATTAGCATTACAAAAAGAATGTGATAAATTTGGCATAGAGTTTTTAGCACCTGATTTTAGAAAAAATGGAGGCACGCAAAGACAATTTGCCCTAGCAAAGCAAGATATGCTTTATCATCAAAATTATTGCGGATGTATTTATGCACTTTCTAAACAAAAGGGTCAAAAAGCTTTTATAGATGAGCTTATGAGTCCTATTAATAAACAAATATTGCCTTCAAGTATAGAAGAAAAAATCAAATTTTATAATCAAGTAAAAAATTTAGAAAAAAAGGGTATTAAATTTGAAATTCAAAGGGAGAAATTTTTAAACTATCGCTTATTAAGAGCTTTGATAAAACAAAACAAACAAGCTATAAAAACTCATGTTTTATTTTACTCACATTTTAAAAATTCTTACACCAAATTTAGTATTTTAGATGAGGGTTTAAAGCATTATAAAAGTGCAAAGGATGAGATTAATTTATGGAGTTTTGATTATTTTAATAGCTTATGTAAAATGCGATTTAAAAATTACGAAGATTTTTTACAAAATCCTTTGAAAATAGAGCAAGAAATCAAAATAAGACAAAAACATTTTGGTGCTTATGATCTTTCACCAGTAATTATTGTTGAAAATATCGTTAAAGGTGCTTATGAATTTATGGCAAAAAGTGAAATTTATTTTGATAGTAAAGAAAAGATTGTGAAGTTATAAAACTTAATTAATTTATTAATATTTTTTTTGTAAAATCTGAATTTTGAATATATTTTAAGGCTAAATTTATGATAGATGTAATGCAAATTCAAAAAATTTTACCGCATAGGTATCCATTTTTACTTGTAGATAAAATCGTAGAATTAAAAAACAAAGAAGTTGTTAGAGGTTATAAAAATATTAGTATAAGCGATCATGTTTTTATGGGGCATTTTCCAGATCATCCAATTTACCCAGGTGTGTTAATTTTAGAAGGTATGGCGCAAACTGGAGGGGTTTTGGCATTTGAAAGTATGGATGATAAAGTAGATCCAAGCACTAAGGTAGTATATTTTACGGGTATTGATAATGCTAAATTTAGAAATCCAGTGCGTCCTGGTGATAGACTTGATTATGAAATGAGTGTAGTGAAAAATCGTGGAAATATGTGGATTTTCCAAGGAAAAGCTTTTGTAGATGGACAATTAGTTGCAGAAGCTGAACTTAAAGCTATGATAGTAGATAAATGATGAGCAAAATTCATCCAAGTGCAGTTATAGAAGATGGAGCTATCATAGCAGATGATGTTGTAGTAGAAGCTTATGCTTATGTTGGTAAAAATGCTAACATAGGCGCAAATACCATCATCAAACAAGGTGCAAGAATTTTACCTAATGTAACTATAGGTGAGAATTCAAAAGTGTTTTCTTATGCTATAGTTGGAGATATCCCGCAAGATATATCTTATAAAGATGAGATAAGCTCAGGTGTTATTATAGGAAAAAACGCGGTTATTAGAGAATTTGTTACTATTAATTCAGGTACAGCTAAAGGCGATGGCTTTACAAGGATAGGTGATAATGCTTTTATCATGGCTTATTCTCATATTGCGCATGATTGTACTTTAGGAGATCACATCATCTTAGCAAATAATGCTACTTTAGCAGGCCATGTAGAACTTGGAGATTATACCGTAGTAGGTGGGCTTACTCCAATACATCAGTTTGTTAGAGTGGGCGAGGGGTGTATGATAGCAGGTGCTAGCGCACTTTCTCAAGATGTGGTGCCATTTTGCTTGGCTGAGGGAAATCGAGCAAGCATTAGAAGTTTAAATTTAGTAGGCATTAGAAGACGCTTTGATAAAGAAGAAGTTGATGTTTTAAGCAAGGCTTTTAAATTTTTATTCAGACAAGGAAATTTAAAAGATAATGCTTTGAATTTATTAGAAAGTACTTCTAGTGAAAATGTTAAAAAAATGTGTAATTTTATCTTAGAAACAAAAAGAGGAATTCCTATATATAAGGAAAAAAACCATGGTTAAAAGATGTAGTTTTTGCAATGAAATAGAAACAAGCGAAAGAAGAATTTTAGTAAATGATTATAACAATGCCTTTATATGTGAGTATTGTGCTGAAAGTGCTTGCAATATTTTCTTTGGAGAGGAAAAAGAGCTAAAAAATAAAGAAGTTGATAAAGAAAATTTTAAAGATATAACCCCTAAAGAATTAAAAGCATATTTAGATAAATATGTCATCGGACAAGATAGAGCTAAAAAAATCTTTAGTGTAGGGGTGTATAATCACTACAAAAGACTTTTTAGATCTGACTTAGAAGATGATGATACAGAATTAGCAAAATCAAATATTTTATTAGTAGGTCCAACAGGAAGTGGAAAAACTTTGTTAGCGCAAACTTTAGCTAGATTTTTAGATGTGCCTATTGCAATTTGTGATGCGACTTCTTTAACTGAGGCAGGTTATGTAGGAGAAGATGTTGAAAATATCCTTACTCGTCTTTTACAAGCTGCTGATGGAGATGTGCAAAGAGCTCAAAAAGGGATTATATTTATTGATGAGATCGATAAAATCGCAAGAATGGGTGAAAATCGCTCCATTACAAGAGATGTAAGTGGTGAGGGTGTGCAACAAGCTTTACTTAAAATCATTGAAGGATCTTTAGTAAATATTCCGCCAAAAGGTGGTAGAAAACACCCAAATCAAGATTTTATACAAATAGATACGACTAATATTTTATTTGTGTGTGGTGGGGCTTTTGATGGTATTAGTGATATCATTAAAAGAAAACTAGGCGATAATGTCATGGGCTTTTTTACTGATGATAAAAAAGATGAAAAAGAAGCCTTGCTTCAAAGATTAGAGCCTGATGATTTAGTGCATTTTGGGCTTATCCCTGAACTTATAGGAAGACTGCATGTGCTTGCTTCTTTAGATGAGCTTGATGAAGAAAGTATGGTGCGTATTTTAACTGAGCCAAAAAATGCTATTATTAAACAATATCAAAAACTTTTTGCTATTGATAATGTGGAATTAAAATTTGAAGATGAGGCACTAAGAGAGATTGCTAAGCTTTCATTAGAGCGTAAAACGGGAGCTAGGGGTTTAAGAAGTATTATTGAAGAGATGATGGTAGATTTGATGTTTGATTTGCCAGAGTATAATGGATATAGCATAGTAATTACTAAAGAAGTGATCAAAGAAGGTGCAAAACCTTTATTTATAAAAAATAAAAAAGTTAAAGGCTGAGAATGATTTTAGATCAAATAATTGGATTTTTTTCAAGTGATATGGGGATTGACTTAGGTACTGCAAATACTTTAGTTTTGGTAAAAGATAAAGGTATAGTGATTGATGAACCTTCGGTTGTTGCAGTAGAGCGTGAAAGATATGGTAGGGTTAAAATTTTAGCTGTTGGAAAAGAAGCTAAGGAAATGGTAGGAAAAACCCCAGGTAATATCGAAGCAATCCGTCCTATGAAAGATGGTGTGATTGCTGATTTTGATATGACTGAAAAAATGATCCGTTATTTTATAGAAAAAACTCATAGAAGAAAATCTTTTTTAAGACCTAGAATTATCATTTCAGTACCTTATGGTTTAACTCAAGTTGAAAGAAAAGCAGTTAGAGAAAGTGCTTTAAGTGCAGGTGCTAGAGAGGTATTTTTGATAGAAGAACCTATGGCAGCAGCTATTGGTGCAAATTTACCTATTAGAGAGCCTCAAGGGAGCTTGGTGGTAGATATTGGTGGTGGTACAACTGAAATTGGTGTTACTTCTTTAGGTGGACTTGTGATTTCAAAATCAATTCGCACAGCCGGCGATAAACTTGATACTAGTATAGTAAATTATGTAAAAGAAAAATACAACCTTGTCATAGGTGAAAGAACGGGTGAGGAGATTAAAATCGCAATAGGCTCAGCAGTTCAGCTTCCAAAAGAGCTTTCTATGGTAGTTAAAGGGCGTGATCAAGTAACAGGCTTGTTAAATAGAATCGAACTAACAAGTGAAGATGTAAGAGAAGCTATGCGCGAACATTTAAAAGAAATCGCTGATGCTTTAAAAATCGTTCTTGAAATGATGCCGCCTGATCTTGCAGCTGATATTGTTGAAAATGGTGTTGTTTTAACAGGAGGCGGAGCTTTAATACGCGGGCTTGATAAATATTTATCTGAAATTGTAAAACTTCCAGTATATGTAGCTGATGAGCCACTTTTAGCAGTTGCAAAAGGTACAGGTAAAGCTTTAGAAGAAATTTCATTATTACACCAGCTAACGAATGAAGAGTAAAATTCTTAGCGTTTTAATATTATCTTTTTTAGTATTTATTTCGTTTTATTATGGAGATGTAATAAAACGAAATGTTTTAGATTTAAATATTGCTATTGTTAATCAATTTTCTCAAAGTATTGATCTTTTAAAAAACAAATTCAACGAACATTTTAATCAAGCTGAAGAAATTAGAACTTTAAGAGAAAGAAATGCCGAGCTTGAAAAAAATAATATCTACATGAAAAACTTTGCTAATGAGCTAAATAATATTTTAAGCGATAAAAACTCAAGTTTTTATTATCCTAATGTGAGTTTAGTTAAGGCAACTTCTTATGCGCAAATTAGTGATTATCATAAGGTTTGGCTTGATGTTGATTATAAAGGAAAAATCAAAGGTTTAATTTATAATGGTTACACAGCAGGCATAGTCATAGAAAAAAATGGTAGAGCTTTGGGGCTTTTGCAAGGTGATGAGGAATGTATTTTTTCTGTTTACATAGGCAAAGAACAAGCACCAGGTATAGCCCATGGAAGAAATGATTATGTTTTAGTTAAGTATATCCCTAAATGGCTTGAGCTTAAAATGGGCGATAAGGTTTATACAAGTGGTTTAGATGAGATTTTCTTTTCAGGAATTCCGGTGGGAGAAATTTTTAAAATAGAAGAAGAGGGTGCTTATCAAAATGCTTATGTTAAACCTTATGCTAAGATGAAAGTACCAAGCTATTTTTATATGGTAGAAAATTTATAGTAAAAAATTATTTATTTTAACTAATATAAATTATTATTTAGAATTAAATATTACAATAGCTTCTAAGTTTAAAACTAGGAGCTTTAATGAAAAAATATATCAGCAGTTGTTTGGCTATTTGTTGTTTAAGTAGTGCTATTTATGCGAATGAAGTAGAATATGATGCACAAAAAATAGCAGATATTTTTTATCAACTTAACGCAGATCCTAAAAATCCAAAAGCAAAAGTTAATCATGCAAAGGGTTTTTGTGCTATGGGAACTTTTGAGCCAGCTTTGTCTATCAATAAAGAAGTTGATGTGCCTTTGTTAACACAAAAAAGCTTACCAATCCAAGTAAGATATTCATTGGGTGGTGCTTTTAAAGATGATAAAAGCAAAACAAGGGGTATGGCTATTAGAATTACTGATCCTAAAGATTCTGCCTCTTGGACTATGGTTATGCTAAATACAGAAATAAATTTTGCAAAAAATCCTAAAGAGTTTGGTCAGTTTTTTGAAATGAGACTTCCTGTAAATGGTAAAGTCGATCAAGAAAAAATAAGCAAGATGATGAAAGAGGTTGATTCTTATAGAAATTTTGCTGCATATACGGATAAAATTGGTATCAGTAAAAGCGTAGCAAATACTCCATTTTTTAGTATCCATACTTTTTATTTTAAACAAGCAAATGGAGAAAATTATCTACCAGCAAGATGGAAATTAGTTCCAAGCGAAGATGTGGCGTATTTAAATGAGGCACAAATGAAAAGTGCAAGTAGTGATTTTTTAAAAGAAGATTTTCAAAATCGTATAAAGACTAATAAGCCAGTTGAGTATAAAATGTATTTAGTATATGCAAATAAAAATGATATTACCAATGATACAACGGCTTTGTGGAGTGGTAAACACAAAGAAAGTTTAGTTGGGACTTTTAAAGTTAATGCTTTGAGCAAGGAAGATTGTAATTTTGATGTGTATTTTCCTTCAGATGTACCTCAAGGGGTTAATCCACCACAAGATCCTTTATTTGATGTAAGAAATGAAGCTTATGCTATAACTTTTGGTAAGCGTCAATAAAATTTAGCTCTTTAAGAGCTAAATTCTTTATTAATTTCAACTTCTAAAAAACTTATATTTGTTATAATTTGACTAAAAATTCAGCTTAGGAAAATACATGCCAAAAAGAACAGATATAAAAAATATATTATTAATAGGCAGTGGGCCTATCGTTATAGGTCAAGCTTGTGAGTTTGATTACTCAGGAACTCAAGCAGCAAAAACCTTAAAAGAGTTAGGTTATAGGGTAGTTTTGATCAATTCTAATCCAGCTACGATTATGACAGATCCTGAATTTGCTGATGCAACTTATATAGAACCAATTACCAAAGAAAGTATTCTAAGTATTATCAAAAAAGAAAAAATCGATGCGATTTTACCTACTATGGGTGGCCAAGTTGCTTTAAATGTTGCTATGGAAGTTTATGAAAGTGGCGAGCTTGCAGATGTAAAATTTTTAGGTGCAAATCCTGAGGCGATAAAAAAAGGTGAAGATAGGCAAGTTTTTAAAGAATGTATGAAAAAAATTGGCATGGATTTACCAAAATCTATGTATGCGTATAATTATGAAGAAGCTTTAAAAGCTGTTGATGAGATTGGTTTTCCTTTGATGATTAGAGCTTCTTTTACCTTAGGTGGTGCAGGAAGTGGCGTGGTGTACAATATGGATGAGTTTGCAGAACTTGCAAATACTGCTTTAGCGCTAAGCCCTATCCATGAAATTTTAATCGAAGAAAGCTTACTTGGTTGGAAAGAATACGAAATGGAAGTCATTAGAGATAAAAATGATAATTGTATTATCGTTTGCTCTATTGAAAATGTTGATCCTATGGGGGTTCATACGGGCGATTCTATCACTATAGCTCCTGCTTTAACTTTGACTGATAAAGAATATCAAGCAATGCGTAATGCTTCTTTTGCTATTTTAAGAGAAATTGGAGTAGATACAGGCGGATCAAATGTGCAATTTGCTATCAATCCAACTAATGGTAGAATGATAGTCATTGAAATGAATCCTAGGGTTTCAAGATCTTCAGCCTTAGCTAGTAAAGCAACGGGTTATCCTATAGCTAAGGTAGCTACGCTTTTAGCAGTTGGATTTAGTTTAGATGAGATTAAAAACGACATCACAGGCACTCCTGCTTCATTTGAACCGGTAATTGATTATATTGTAACTAAAATTCCTCGTTTTACTTTTGAAAAATTCCCAAATGCAAGCACAGAGCTTGGCACTGCTATGAAAAGTGTGGGTGAGGTTATGGCTATAGGGAGAACTTTTAAAGAAAGCATTCAAAAAGCACTTTGCTCACTTGAGAGAAATTTAAGTGGGTTTGATACTATAGAATGTGATAAAAATGAGCTTTTAGCAAAAATTCGCCAAGCTAATGAAAAACGCTTGCTTTATATAGCACAAGCTTTTAGAGAAGGTTTTAGCACACAAGAGCTTTTTGAGCTTTGCAAAATAGATCCTTGGTTTTTAAATCAAATCAAAGAAATAGTGGAATTTGAAAATCAAATTGATATGGATATTTTAAGCAACAAACAACTATTAAGAAAAGCTAAAACCTTAGGTTTTTCAGATAAAAAAATTGCTAGCTTGATTAATCAAAAAGATAATCTTGAGTTAAGCCAAAATGATATTTATTATGCAAGAATTAAACATAAAATCATCGCTCAATATAGTGAAGTAGATACTTGCGCAGGCGAATTTGAAGCATTAACTCCGTATTTATACTCAAGTATCAATGCAAATGAAGCTACACAAGTAAAAGAAAGTAAAGATAAAAAAGATAAAAAAGTGATGATTATAGGTGGTGGGCCAAACCGCATAGGACAAGGCATTGAGTTTGATTATGCTTGTGTGCATGCTTCTTTTGCTCTAAAAGATATGGGCGTAAAAACTATAATGTATAATTGTAATCCAGAAACGGTTTCGACAGATTATGATACAAGTGATATTTTATATTTTGAGCCGATTGATTTTGAGCATTTAAGAGCAGTTATTGATAGAGAAAGACCAGATGGGGTGATAGTGCATTTTGGTGGTCAAACTCCACTTAAATTTGCAAAACGCCTTAGTGCTTTTGGAGCAAAGATCATAGGAACAAGTGCAAGGGTGATAGATTTAGCTGAAGATAGAAAGAAATTTGCTAAATTTATCGAAGATTTAGGCATAAATCAACCTAAAAATGGCACAGCTATAAGCGTTGAAGAAGCGATTATAAAAGCAAATGAGATAGGTTATCCTGTGCTTGTTAGACCAAGCTATGTTTTGGGTGGTCGTGCAATGCGTGTGGTGCATGATGAGAGCGAGCTTAGACTTTATATGCAAGAAGCCGTAGATGTGAGTGATAAATCTCCGGTATTAATCGATCAATTTTTAGACAATGCAACCGAACTTGATGTAGATGCGATAAGTGATGGAAAAGAAGTTTATGTAGCAGGTATTATGGAGCATATTGAAGAAGCAGGAATTCACTCAGGCGATAGTGCTTGCTCTTTACCTGCTGTAAATATTGATGAAGTTATGCTTGAAATGATTGAGCAAAAAACAAAAGATATTGCTTTAAATTTAGGTGTAGTAGGGCTTTTAAATATACAATTTGCTATCCATGATAATAAACTTTATATGATAGAAGTAAACCCAAGAGCTAGTAGAACTGTGCCTTTTGTAAGTAAGGCTACAGGAATTCCTTTAGCTAAGGTTGCAACACGCGTGATGTGGCAAGGAAATTTAAGAGAAAGCTTGAAATTTTATGATACCTTTAAAGTGGTAGAGGAAAAAAATGGAATTTTAAGAGCTAAAAAACCAAAACACATTAGCGTAAAATCAGTGGTATTTCCTTTTGCTAAACTTAGTGGAAGTGACCTTGAACTTGGGCCTGAAATGCGCTCAACCGGCGAGGTTATGGGTGTAAGTAAAGACTTTGAAAACTCTTATGCAAAAAGCCAACTTGCCTCTTCAAATTTCTTACCAGAAAGTGGCAATGTATTTTTATCACTAAGAGAACAAGATAAAAAATACGCAGTAGATTTAGCTAATGAATACATTAAGCTAGGATTTAAAATCATTGCTACAAGTGGAACTTATAAAATTTTACAAGAAGCAGGTTTAGAGTGTGAGTTTGTGCATAAAATTTCTGAAGGACGCCCAAATGTAGAGGATAAGTTAAAAAATTCTCAAATTCAACTTGCTATTAATACAAGCGATGAGCATAGTTTTAAAGGTGATACTAAAAAAATTAGAGCAAATATTTTACGCTTTAAAACCCCATATTTTACCAACCTAAGAGCAGCGTATGCAGGTGCCAAAGCGATTAAAGCTATACAAAATAAATCATGTCTTGAAGTAAAGAGCTTACAAGAATACTTAAAAGCATGATTTATCTTGCTCAAACTGATACAACAGCAGGGTTTTTAAGCAAGGACTTAAAAGCCCTTAATACTTTAAAAAAAAGGCCTTTAAGCCAAGATTGTTTGATTACCACAGCTAAATTTAGCGAGCTTAAAAAACTTACAAGAGTACCAAATCATTTTAAAAATACTATTAGAAAATCCAAAAAAACTACTTTTTTATATTCTAATTCTAAAGCAATACGCGTTGTGAAAGATTGTGCTCATGAGAATTTTTTAAAAGAGTTTGATTGGCTTTATTCTACTTCTGCAAATCTTCATGGAAAAAAATTTGATCTAAATTGGGCTATGCAAAATGCTGATAAAATAGTAGATGAAAAGTTTTTTGAAAGTGGAGCCTCAAAGATTTTTAAACTTCGAGGCGTTAAAAAAGTTAAGTTGCGCTAATTATTTTCCAAGCGGCCAAAATACTTTTGGTTCTTCGCCGATTTTTGCTTGTCCATGATACATTCCAAGTTTATCTTTAGTCCAAGCATAGCCAACTTTTCCGTTTTTATCTATCGATATGATTCCACCAGTACCACCAAGTTTAGCTACTTGTTTGATAGTTTCTTCAGCTGCTTTTTGTACTGAAAGTTTTTTATATTTATATAAAGACGCAACTTCATGAGCTGCAGCTATTCTTATGTAAATATCACCCGTTCCTGTACAAGAAATCGCTACCGAGTCATTATTTGCGTAATTTCCTGCTCCTATGATAGGAGAATCCCCGATGCGTCCTGTCATTTTATTTGTAGTGCCACCTGTGCTTGTACCTGCTGCAAGATTGCCATTTTTATCTAAAGCTATTGCACCTACTGTGCCTAAATATGGCTCAGTACTTACACCAAGATGAGCTTTTGCTTTATCACTATCTAGCAATACTTCTTTGCTTTTTTTAGCTTCTTGAAGTTGTTTATATCTGTGTTCTGTAAAAAAATATTTTTGGCCTACTATTTCTAAACCATGTTTTTTGGCTAATTTATCTGCACCCTCGCCCGCTATTAAAGTGTGGGGTGTTTTTTCCATAACAAGTCTTGCTGCTTCTATAGGATTTTTAATCGTCCTAGCCATAGCAACTGCACCTGCTTTTAAATTTTTTCCATCCATTAATGATGCATCAAGTTCGTTAAATCCATCAGAAGTAAAAACAGCGCCTTTTCCAGCATTAAATTCAGGACTATCTTCCATTACTTTAATGGCAGCTATAACCGCATCAACCGAGCTTCCACCTTTTTCAAGTATGCTTTGACCTGCTTTTAAGGATTCTTTCATTACTTTTTCTCTTTTAGCAAATTCGTCCTTAGTAAGCCCTAAGCCACTTGTGCCACCGTGTATAACGATAATTGGCTCAAAATCTTTTGCAAAAGCATTATTGCTTGTTAAAAATGCTAAACTAGCTAATACTAATAAAGCCTTTTTACTACCTGCTAAAAATTTCATATATTCTCCTTTTTTGTAAGCTGAAAATTTTATAATAATAAAAATTAAATATAAATTAATATTAGAGAAATATTTAAAAATATTTATAAAATACAATAGCTTTTTTATTAAAATTATTTTTTGCTTAAATTTTTATTTTGTAATTTTAGTTATAATTTGCGCTTTTGAAAAAAGGTAGATTATGATAGAAAGAACAAAAATAAGCTCTAATTTTGGTTGGTTTATGGTGATTTTGGGTGGTTTGGTTGAGTGTTTTTGGGTGAGTGGTTTAAAATACTCTACTGAAATTTGGCATTATGCTTTAACAGCTATTGGCGTAAGCATATCTTTTACATGTTTTTTAAAAGCTTGCGAGAGACTTGAAGTAAGTATTGCTTATAGTGTTTTTGTAGGTATTGGCACGGTTGGTGTGGTGCTTAATGAGATGTTTATTTTCAATGAGCCAACTTCCATTACTAAGCTTGCTTTAATAGCCATTTTACTTTTAAGTATCATAGGTCTTAAAATCATTAGCAAGGAAGCTAAATAATGGAATGGTTTTTTTTATTTTTAGCGACTGCTTTTGAAATTTTTGGTGTGATTATCATGAAGCAGCTTGTAAGCACTAAAAATAAGCTTTATCTTTTAGCTTTGATAGTATGTTTTGCTTTTTCATTTGGATTTTTAAGCCTTAGTATGCAAAGCATTGCTATGAGTGTGGCTTATTCTATATGGACAGGAGCTGGAACTGCAGGTGGGGTTATCATAGGGGTGCTTTTTTATAAAGAAAGCAAAAGCTTTTTAAAGCTTTTTTTGATTGCTCTTATCATTGCTTGCACCGTGGGTTTAAAAATACTTTCATAGGTTTAAAATGAAAATATACATTAGTGGTATAGACACAGATGTTGGTAAAACTTATCTAAGTGCTAGACTTTGTAAAGAATTGGGTTTTGATTATTTTAAGCTTATCCAAGCAGGCATGCCAAAAGATAGTGGGGTAGTAGCTGAGTTTAGCCCAAAAACTAAGATTTTTAAAGAAGGTGTGTTTTTAAAAACCCCTGCTTCACCACACAAAGGCAGGATTTTAGAGAATTTAAATTATAAAGCTTTTGATATACAAATTCCACAAAGTGATAAACTCATCATCGAGCTAGCTGGTGGGCTTTTTTCGCCCCTTGATGATGAAAAAACAATGATTGATTATATGAGTGCGTTTAAGCACCCTACGATTTTAGTCGCAAAAGACTATCTAGGAAGTATCAATCACACGCTTTTAAGTATAGAAGCACTAAAACAAAGAGATATTAAAATCCTTGCTTTGATCTTAAAAACCCAAGATACTTTTAGCAAGGATTTTATAAACAATTACGCTAAAATTCCCATCATAGAATTTGATGATAAAGTGTGTGAAAAACTTTCAAAAATCCTTGAAAATCTCTCTTAAAGACTCCACTACATAAGCAATCTCATCTTCATTTATAACATATGGTGGCATGAAATAAATTGTATTTCCAAGTGGTCTTAAAAGCAAGCCTTTTTCTAAGGCTCTTTGAAAGACTTCAAGTCCTGCTCTTTGGTATTTGCTTTTTTGTATGTCAAATGTACTTACCATGCCTAAATTTCTAAAATTTCCTAAAAAGTCAAATTCTTTTAAACTCTCCCATTGAGTTTTTATAAAAGCACTTTTGATTTTATTTTTTGCGATGATATTTTCTTTTTCAAAAATATCCAAAGTCGCATTAGCCGCTGCACAAGCTAAGGCATTACCTGTGTAAGAATGAGAGTGCAAAAAGGCCTTTTGGCTCTCATAACTATCATAAAATTTCTCATAAATTTCATCTTTAGTAAGCACCACCGAAAGTGGTAAATACCCACCCGTGATAGCTTTAGAAAGACATATATAATCAATGCTTTGTGAGCAATAATCAAGCGCAAACATCTCCCCTGTGCGTCCAAAACCTGTGGCTATCTCATCAAATATCACTTGCACATCATAATCTTTAGCAAGTTTAACCGCCTCATCTAAATACCCAAGCTCATACATATGCATATTGCCCGCACATTGAAGCAAAGGCTCAAGTATAAAAGCACAAATTTCATGATGATGATTTTTTAAAATGCTTTCTAAAATTTCAAGTTCTTTTGTATAGTCTTTGCTTGTTGGCACAGGCGTTGTGATACTTTTTAAAAGTAAAGGCTCATAGGTTTTTTTATAAAGTGCTACATCGCCAACGCTTAATGCACCTAGGGTTTCTCCATGATAAGAATTGCTAAGCGATAAAAATTTATCCTTTTTAGAGCCATTGTTTAAGTGGTATTGAAAACTCATTTTTAAAGCCACTTCTATGGCTGAACTACCATTGTCTGCAAAAAAGCATTTATCAAAAGGCAAAAGCTCACAAAGTCTTTGCGAAAGCTTTATGATAGGCTCATGTGAAAAACCAGCAAGTATAACATGCTCTAAATTTTGAAGCTGATCTTTGATTTTTTCATTGATATATTCATTGCAATGGCCAAAGATATTTACCCACCAAGAGCTAATGCAGTCTATGTAGGATTTTTCATCAAAATCATACAAATACACCCCCTTAGCCTTTTTTATAGGTATTAAAGGTAAAAACTCATGATCGCTCATTTGCGTGCAAGGGTGCCAAATGTGTTTTAAGTCTAGTTCTTTTAAATTCATTTTTACTTCTTTGATTTTTATTACTAATGATACTACAATTTTTACTCAAATTTATGCTTTAAAATGAAAAAGGATTATTTAGAAAATATTTATATAATTAGCTTTTTATCTTAAACTTAAAGGTAAAGTATGAAAAAAGTATTGATTATCTTAACGATTTTATTTTTAAATTTTGCATACTCGCAAGAGGATATACTCGAAAAAGGAATTAAAGCCTATGATAGAGGCGATTACCCAACAGCTTTAAAATACTTAAAAAAATCTTGTGATTTAAATAGTGGAAATGGCTGTTCTAATCTTGGAATTATATATGAAAATGGATTCGGCGTAAAAAAGGATAGTTTTAAAGCAGCTGAATTATTTAGAAAAGCTTGTGATTTGAATAGTAGTTTGGGTTGTTTTAATCTTGGAGTTACGTATGAAAATGGATTTGGTGTAAAAAAGGATAATTTTAAAGCGGTAGAATTGTATCAAAAATCATGTAATTTAAATGAAGGCTTGGGTTGCTCTAATCTTGGCTCTATGTATAGAAATGGTTATGGTATAAGAAAGGATAATTTTAAAGCGGTAGAATTGTATCAAAAGGCTTGTGATTTAAATATAGGCATAGGCTGTACCAATCTTGGTGCTATGTATGTAAGTGGAGAAGGTGTAAGAATAGATAATTTTAAAGCAGTCAAATTATATCAAAAAGCTTGTATTTTAAATGATGGATTAGGCTGTATTCGCCTTGGATTTATGTATGGATTTGGAAATGGTGTTAAAAAAAATATTTCCAAAGCTTTAGAGTATTTTGGCAAAGCTTGTGACTTAAAAAATGAAGATGGGTGTATGCTTTATGCAAATTTTAAAGAACAATTTTAGGTTCAAATATGCAAATTACACAAATTTTAGATGCATTAAAACAACAAGATAATTTTAGAATTCTACGCTCATTAAAACATGAGGGAAAATATGTCGTTTATAATGGGCAAAAATTGCTAAATTTAGCGAGCAATGATTATCTAAATTTAAGCAATGAAAAAGCATTAAAGAAAGATTTTTTAACACATTTAAAAGAATTTGAATTTTCTAGTTCAAGTTCAAGAAGCTTGAGTGGAAATTATGCGATTTTTGATGAATTTGAAAGCTTTTTAGAAGCTAAGTTAGGCAGAAAAATCTTGCACTTTAACAATGGTTATGCCTTAAATGTTAGCTGTTTGCAAGCTTTAGCAAGCATTAAAAATACTTTATTTTTAGCAGATAAGCAAGTGCATGCAAGTATCATCGATGGTTTAAGGCTTGGCGGGGCTAAATTTATAAGATTTAAGCACAATGATATAAAGCATTTACAAAGCTTAGTGCAAAAGCATTATAAAGAATTTGAAAATATCATCATCGTAAGTGAAGCGCTATTTAGTATGGATGGGGATTTTGCACCTATAAAAGAATTCATAAATTTAAAAAAAGAGTTTAAAAATATCAAAATTTACATCGATGAAGCCCATAGCATAGGGTGTTTTAATGATGATGGTTTGGGTTATGTGAAATTTTTGGGTTTAGAAAAGGAAGTGGATTTTTTAGTTTTTACCTTTGGTAAGGCTATAGCTTCTATGGGAGCTTGCATGATAAGTGATGAGAAAGATTTTTTTATCAACAAAGCAAGAGCTTTTATATACTCAACTGCTATTGCACCTATCAATGTAGCTTGGACTTTGCATGTTTTTAAGCATTTACATGAATTTAACGCTCAAAGAAAAGAGCTTTTAGAGTTAAGTGCTTGGTTTAAAAATGCTTTAGCAAGTAAGGGTGCAGTTTTAGGCGAGGCTTATGTGATATCTTTTATTTTAGGGCAAAATGCACTAGCTAGTGAAATTTCACAAAAGCTTTTAGAAAATGGTATTTTTGCACCTGCTATTAAAGAGCCAACCGTAGCTAAAAATACAGCTAGAATTCGCTTTTCTTTGCGTGCTGGTTTAGTAAAAAAAGACTTAGAAAAGGTTTTGGAGGTACTTTGAAAACTCATTTTTTACATGAAAATGCAAATTCATCTGAGTTGATTTTATTTTTTTCAGGGTTTTGCTCACATTTTAGCCATTTTGCGCATTTAAAAAGTGATGTAAATGTTTTAATGGTGTATGATTATACGAGTTTTGATTGGGAATTTGATCTTCATAAATTTGAAAAAATCACTCTTATTGGCTTTTCCATGGGAGTTTGTGTAGCGAGTAAAATTTTAAAAGATATAAAATTTGATAAAAAAATAGCCATAAATGGCACAAATTTACCTATAAATGATGAATTTGGGATCAAAAAAGCCATTTTTAAACTTACGATGAAAAGGTTTGCTTTAGAGGATTTTAAAGCAAATTTGCTTGAAAAAAGAATGAATTTAAGTGATGGATTTTATTTTGAAAAAAACGAGTATTTAAAAGCAGAACTTTTAAGCTTATATGAGTTTTGCACTAAAGATTTAAACGAAAATTTCACTTGGAATAAAGCTATAATCAGTAAAGATGATAAAATTTTTCCGCCAAAGCATGTTTTAAATTTTTTCAAAGAAAAGGCAATGTTTATTGATGAGCCACATTTTGCATTTTTTAAATACCACACTTGGGAAGAGCTTTGCAAACTTTCATAAGAGCAAAAGACACTTATAGCGCAAATACACCTGTGCAAAAAGACATGGCTAAAGAACTTTGCAAAATGCTTAGCGAGAGTGATTTTAGCGATTTTGAAGCGGTATTTGAGTTTGGTTGTGGGGTAGGGGTTTTTAGCAAGGCTTTGCAAGAGCGTATTAAATTTAAGCATTATTTTTTAAATGATATTTATGCTTTTGAAAATCCTTGTAAATTTGATGAATTTGGTGTTTTTGATATGAATGAACTTAAAAATCATCATTTTTATACGAAAAAATTTGATCTTATAGCTTCAAATGCTTGTATGCAGTGGCTAAAGATAGATGAGCTTTTAGAAAATTTTGCAAGCATGCTAAATAAAAATGGGATTTTGCTTTTTTCTACTTTTGGAGAAAAAAATTTCACTCAAATAAAGCAAAGCACTAATTTATCACTTGAATATTTAACTTTAGAGCAAATTGCACAAAAGCTTTCTAAAAAATTTAAGATTATCAAGGCAAAAGAAGAGTTAAAAGAGCTAAAATTTGATGATACTTTAGAGCTTTTTAGACATTTGAAATTAAGCGGGGTTAATGCTTTGAGTGAAAAATTTTTCATAAGCAAGGCATTTTTAAAAAACTATGAAAAAGAATTTCAAAATACCTTGACTTACCATCCTTTATTTTTTATGTGTCAAGTTTATTAAATTTGATAGATATTTTTTTGCTAATTCTTCTCTTAGATAAAGCTTGTTAAAATCACTCATATCCATACATAAAGCAAAAGCATAAATTTGATAAGTTTTTTTATCTTTTATAAAACCTACGATTTGTCCGTATTTTTCTTTACCCCAGCCTGTTTTTGCAAAAAACTCATAATGGTTATTTTCGCTAAGTTTTATTATATTTATAATTTCTTTTTGTATGTTTTTAGGATAATCTAGTGCTAAGTTTGCAAGTTTAAAAAGTAAAGTAGATTGTTCTTTAGGACTAATTTGCAAAGAATCATCAAGCCAAAATTCATCGATTTTACTTATTTTTTGGTTGCCATAATTAAGTTTATTTAAGTTTTTTTGCATTTTTTCTAAGCCGATTTTTCTAGCTAGTTCTTTATAAGCAGGTAGTTGTGATCTTTGCATAGCTAGGGCTAAGTTTGCGTCATTTTTCCAAGAGGGTAAAAATACTCTTTCGCCTTTGTAATGATAAAAAATCTCATTAGTATCTTTTACAACGCCTTCATTAAGTGCGATTAGGGCATTGAAAATTTTAAAAGTAGAGGCAGGTAAAATGCGCTTGTTTGCTTTTTTAAAATCATTACTATAATAATTTTTGCCATCATAAGCTATAAAAGCCCCACTTTTGTTGTAATCTTTAAAAAGATCTTTTAAATTTTCATTTGCCAAAGCAAAAGAGCAAAAAAGACTAAAAAGTAAAAGTAATTTTTTCAATTTATTTCCTTTTTCATTAAAAAATTTTTCAATTCTTGTTGATCTCTTATAACAATGTTTTCTTTGATGATTTTAAATCCTGCTTTTAAAAAGAAACTTTTAGCACTAAGACTAGCAAAAGTATAAATTTCACTATAAGGGTAGTTTTTAAGAGCAAATTCTAATAAAGCTTTGCCATAACCTTGATGAGCATAGCTTGCATGAGTAAAGCAAAGATCGAGCGTTTTTTCTTCTAAATTTATACTTATAAAAGATATGATTTGGCCTTTTTCTTCATAAACAAAACCTAGTTGATTTTGAAATTTTTCTTCCCAAGCTTTTTGGTCTATATTAATCCATGCATGAATTTGTTCTTTTGTGTAATCATTTTTACAAAGAGTGGATACGCTTTGCTTAAAAAGCTTGATACAAGGAACTAAGTCTTTTATATCAAGCTTTCTTATCAAGCACTTTCCTTAGAGCTAAAGAAGCTAAAGCAAGTCCAAAAGAGGCTGTCACTCCCATAAATGAGCCAAGATCTTTACAATGAGCTTCTTCATCTGAAAATACCACATCAAAATTCCCTTTAAAGCCTGATTTTCTAAGCTCATAGCGGAATTTTTTAGCTAGGGCATCGCCATGTGTTTTAAATATGCTTGTCGTTTTAATACGCGTTGGATCAAGCTTTCTAGCTCCACCGGTTGATGAGATAAAAATTTGCTTTTTTAAATCAACCAAGTTAGCCAAAGCAACCTTAGCAGGTATATCATCAATCGCATCAATGATTAAATCAAACTCGCTCAAATCAAAACTTTTCAAAAACTCATCGTCGATTTTACTAACTATACCTTTGGCATTGTAAATGCGTTCAAAAACCTTAGCTTTTTCTGCACCTATATTTTCACTATGAAGTTGGCGGTTTTGATTAGTAGTTTCAAATTTATCCGCATCAATTAATGTTAGATTGTTAAAGCCACTTCTAAAAAGTGCATCAACACAAATTCCACCAACTCCACCTAAACCACAAACTAAAACTTTAGTATTTTGAAATTTAATAAAATTTTCTTCATTAACAAGCCATTTTATACGCGTGTATCTATCCATTTTTCATCCATTTTTTGAGATTTTTCATTTGTTTATACGCTGTTAGATCAAGCATTATAGGGGTTATTGTGGCATAGCCTTGTTTTAAAAGTGCTATGTCTGAGTCTTTTTCATTTTCATGATCAAGATTAGCAGCAGCTAGCCAGTAGTATTCTACACCTCTTGGATTTGTATTTGAGTGTGCTTCATAACTATAAATTCTTTTACCTGCTTTGCAAATTTTTAAGCCCTGAAAGGCTGTTTTGCTAGAAGGAAAGTTGATATTTAAAAATTCTTTTTTATCTAAAGGAAAGCCCTTTTCAAAGATATTTTTGACTATTTTTTTAGTAAGCTTTAAAGCAAGTTTATAATCAAGCTCTTTTTGACTATCTTTATAAAATTGTGATAAAGCAATGGCAGGAATTCCATGAAGCACTGCTTCCATAGCACCTGCGCAAGTTCCTGAGTAGGTTATATCCTCGCCTACATTAGCACCTTTGTTAATCCCACTTATGACAAGATCAGGCAAACGCTTTTTATATAAAGCATGTAAAGCAAGATAAACACAATCTGCAGGCGTGCCATCATCAAGCTTGTAAAATCTTTTACCAACCTTGTGAAATCTCAAAGGTTTGGTTAGCGTTATGGAGTGTGAGCATGCTGATTTTTCACTAGCAGGAGCTACTATGGTAATTTTAGCTTTAAAATGCTTTCTTAGCATTTTAATAAGTTTTTTTAAGCCTTCACTTTCATAGCCATCATCGTTTGTTATTAAAATTTCTTTCATACTTTTTCCTTTTTTTAAATTTTAACACAAGTAATACAATATTTTTTTATTACTAAATTGTTTTTTCATTTTTTAAATATTAAAATTACAGTTTTGATTAATTTTTTTAAAGGAAAGAATGATGTCAAAACTTTTACTTTTTAGTGCTTCTGGTTATAAAGATAGTGCGTATTTAAGTCATACTAGAGAATTTATAGATGATTTTTTAAAAGAAAATTCTATGGTAGATGAAGAAATTCTTTTTATACCTTATGCGGGAGTTAGAAGGACTTATGATGCTTATGAGGCTAGGGTAAAAGAAGGTTTGAAAAAAGATAATATCAAATCATTGCACCATTTTGAAAATTTAAAAGAAGCGATTTTAAATGCAAAAGTTTTTTTAGTAGGTGGAGGCAATAGCTTTATGCTTTTGCATAAATTATATGAAAATGATTTGCTTGAAGTTTTAAAAGAGCGTATTGAAAAAGGGGCTTGTTATATAGGTTGGAGTGCGGGCTCAAACATAGCAGGTCTTAGCATAAAAACAACTAATGATATGCCTATTGTTATGCCAAAAAGTTTTGATAGTTTAGGGGTTTTTCCTTATCAAATCAATCCACATTTTATTAGTGGGAAAATTCCTGGGCATAATGGAGAAAGTAGAGAGGAGCGCTTGGAGGAATTTTTGATAACTAATCCAAAAGACATTGTTTATGCTATACCGGAGGGTTCTGCATTAAAAGTGCAAGATGATAACTTAAAAATCATAGGTCATCATGATGTGTTAAAGCTAAGTTATCCTTTTAATGTGGAATATTTAAAAGTTAATCATACAACTAAAATCTAAAGGAGAAAAATGCAAACTTTTTATCTTTTAGCTGCGATTTTTGGTATTGTGGCTGTGGTTTATTTGCTTATTAAAAAAGTAGAAACAAAAACAGCTTTAATTAGTGTTGGTTTTATTTTGTGTTTGATTTCACTTAAGCCCATTGAAGCTTTGAGTGCTTTTACACATGCTATGGTGCAACCTGCCTTGATTAAGGCAATTTGTGCGAGTATGGGTTTTGCTTTTGTGATGAAAGTGACTAAATGTGATAAACATTTGGTTAGATTACTTACAACACCTTTGAAAAATGTAGGATTTTTCTTAATCCCACTTGCTTTTATGGTAACTTTTTTCATCGCTATAGCTATACCTTCAGCAGCAGGATGTTCAGCTGCAGTTGGTGCGACTTTGATACCGCTTTTAATGGCTTCAGGTATAAAACCTGCCATGGCAGCAGCAACAGTGCTTTGTGGAACTATAGGAGGAATTTTAAGTCCGGGTGTTTCCCATACTGCTTTGATTTCTGAAATTTCAGGGAAAAATATACAAGAAATTGTTTTAACTCAAACTCCAAATGCATTAACAGCAGGGGTGATAGTGATGATTTCTTTGATGATTATGGCAGTGGTTTTTAAAGACTATCAAAAAGGACAAGTTTTTGAAGTGGCAAATCAAAATAAGACTGAAGATAATATTGAAAAAGTAAATGTATTTTATGCGCTTATGCCTTTAGTACCTTTAATTGTGCTAATTATAGGTGCAAGTCCTTTAAATGATTATGAGTTTTTAACATGGACAAAACAAGTTGGAGTTGCTGAAGCTATGCTTTTAGGGGCGATTATAGCTTTAGTAGTAACTATGAGTAAGCCTGATAGTATTTTTAAAGAGTTTTTTAATGGTATGGGAAAATCTTATGCAGAGATTATAGGGATTATCATAGCTGCTAGTGTTTTTGTTGCGGGTTTAAAAGCATGCGGAGTGATCGATATCATCATAGAATGGCTTAAAAATGAACAACATTATGTGCGTTTTGGTGGAACTTTTATACCATTTTTAATGGCTATGGTTACAGGTAGTGGTGACGCTGCTGCTATGGCATTTAACAAAGCTGTAACTATTCATGCTCAAGATCTTGGTTTTGATCAAGTTAAACTTGGTACTGCAGTGGCAATGTCAGCAGTGCTTGGAAGATACCTTTCGCCTATTTTGGGAGCTTGCATTATCGTTTCAGCTATAGCAGGGGTTAGTCCTTTAGAAATTGTTAAAAGAACTGCTTTAGGTTGTGTTGTTTCGGTGGTTGTAATTGCTTTTGTGTTATTATAAATTTAAGCCTTTTAAGGCTTAAATTTATTTTGCAGCTAGGATGATGATTTCTTGTATAACTTTGCTTGCTGCTTTTAAAGATTTAACAGGTAAATACTCATAAATAGAATGAAAATTATGTGCTCCGGTAAAGATATTTGGACAAGGCAAGCCTTTTTCTGAAAGCACCGCTCCATCATATCCTCCACGCATAGGAATGATTTTAGTTTTGATATTTAAATTTTCATAAGCTTGTAAAGCAAGTTTAATAGGCAAAGATTCGGTTGTTTTTAGACTATTAAAGACATTTTTATAACGATCATTGAGCTTAATATTAATTCTTTCTTCTCCGTATAGCTTTTTAAAACTATCGCTTAAATCTTGCAAAAATTGCATTCTTTGTTTGTATTTTTCATCATCAAATTCTCTAACATCTATTTTTAAAGTAGTTTTAGCGCTATTTCCTTGGAGCTCTTTAACCCAAAAATATCCTTCTTTGTTTTCTGTATATTCAGGTGCTTCTCCATTTGGAAGCATAGAAATAAATTTGTGTGCTAAAAGTAAAGAATTAACTAATTTTCCTTTAGCGCTCATAGGATGAGCAGATTTTCCTATAAATTCTACTTCACAATCTCCTGCATTCCAATTTTCATAAATAAACTCTCCTATCTCACAACAGTCTAAACAATACCCAAAATCAGCATTAATTTCTTTTATATCAAAAGCTTTTGCTCCTCTTAAACCTTGCTCTTCATCAGGTAAAAAGCAAGCATAAATATCACCATGTTTAATATCAGGATTTTTAACAAAAAATTCAAGCATATCCATAATCGCTGCAATGGCTGCTTTATCATCAGCTCCAAGTAAGCTTGTGCCATCGGTGTGGATGATATCATCCCCTATGTAGTTTTTAAGTTCTTTAAATTCACTTTCTTTTAGATAAAGATCTAAGTTTTTATTTAAACATATATCCCCACCTTGATACTTAGTGATTTGTGCTTTGGTATCGTTAGTTTGCTCCATACTTGTATCTAAATGTGCAAAAAAGGCTATTTTAGGAGCATTTGGAGTGTTTGCTGGTAAAAGAGCTGTGGTGATGGTGTTTTCTCTTCTTTTGATGTTTTTTAAACCTAATTCTTGTAATTCTTTTTCAAGTAATTTTGCAAGCTCCATTTGATTAGGGCTTGATGGCATAATGCCTTTAGCACCATTTTCTCTACTTGTGGTGGTGTTGATTTTAGTGTAATTTATAAATCTTTGAACAATATCCATAATTTTTCCTTTTAGATTAAAATTAATAAATTATAACAATTCATTTTTTAAATATTTGATAAAACTAAGAAAAAATTATTAAATGATATTTTCTATCAAAATTTGTTTAAAATTATGATAATATATTTAAATTTATATTTTTTAAGGAGAAGAAATGCAAAAACTTAAATTTATAATGATATTGAGTGCATTTATAACTTTTTTTATTGGATGTTCTTCTAAAGAGCAAATTAATCCTTTAGGACGCTCTTTGGGTAAAATGAATGATAGCGATCCTTTAAAAATAGGCAAAAATCCAACTCCACCTGCTAAGCAAAAAGAGCCAGTTTTGGTAGAAGGCAAGAAATTTCCAGCTATACCACTTGAGCCACCACTTATGAAAATCAATACTTTTAAAGGGGATAATCCTATCAAAGGCCCACTTCCAAGGCTTACTTCAAATAATGAATTAGCTCAAAATGCTTTATATGAAAATATAGGATTTGTAAGTGACTTTGTAACTATTATGAGTCCAAATGGAGCTGCATTAACGGTTTGGGCTTTAAATCCGGGTAATTGGATATGGGGCTATAATTTATTTGATAGCAAATCTTTTGGTGATGCAAGAGTATGGCAGCTTATTGAATTTCCAAACAATACTGTAATGATCAAAAATGCAAAAACTTTTACTTGTTTAACTGCTTATGGTAATGGTATAGTGCATTATCCTTGCGATCAAACAAATTTTGCACAATTTTGGAGATTTTTTCCTATGAGTAATGGTGCTTATCAAATTCAAAATTATGCTACACAACAATGCATACAAACAACGGTTGCAAATGTAATGGAGGAATTTAACTTTGATTATTACAGTATATATTTAACCTCTTGTTTGAAATCAAAAGAAAAAAATCTAGATAGACAATGGAGCATTGGTGCACCAGCTTTTGAAACAATATCACCTTATGCTTATACAGGAGAGCAATGATGAGAAAAATTGTATTTTTAATTTTTAGTTTTAATTTATTGTTTGCTGCTTTAGAAAATTATAATAGTGGCACTTGGAATTTACAAGGTGCGTCTGCATCGACAGAAAGTAAGTGGAATATTAGCATAAGACAACTTGTAACCGGTGCTAATCCTATGGATATTTTAGCTGTTCAAGAAGCAGGAGTTTTACCAAGTACTGCGATGATGACACCAAGGCAAGTTCAACCTGTGGGAGTTGGAATTCCTATACATGAATATGAGTGGAATCTGGGCTCATCAAGTCGTCCAAATTCTGTTTATATATATTACTCAAGAGTAGATGTTGGAGCAAACCGTGTGAATATGGCTATTGTAAGTAGAATGAGAGCAGATGAAGTTTATGTTTTACCACCTCCAACCGTTGCTTCAAGACCTATTATAGGCATTCGTATAGGAAATGACGCGTTTTTTAGTGTGCATGCTTTATCAAGAGGGGGTAATGATGCAGGAGCTATTGTAAGTGCTGTGGATATGCATTTTAGAAATATGCCACATATTAATTGGATGATTATGGGGGATTTTAATAGACCTCCTGGTACTATTGTAAACTTAATTGATCCGGATTTAAGATCGCGTATTAATATAGTTTCACCACCTTCTTTTACACAAACTGCCGGAAATACGATTGATTATGCGATTACAGGAAATTCAAATACAGGAACTTTATATAATCCGCCTGCAATTCTTGCAATATTAGCTGTAGCAGGGCTTAGAACCTTTTTGGCTTCAGATCATTTTCCTGTAAATTTTAGAAGACCTTAGGAGAAGATGATGAGAAAAATTTGTATTTTATTTTTTGCTATTTTGGGGTTTTTAAGAGCTGAGGTTTTGTTTGATGATTTGGAAGATTTTACTCCTATGTTTGCTATAAGATCTTTAGAAACAGGAATTTCACTAAGTCCTTTTAGATATAGCTCTGAAAAATTAGAAGAACAAAATTGGTTTTTAAAAGAAATAATGCTCAGTGAGGAATTAAAAGAAAAAGATAGATATGCCGTGCAACGCCCTTTTGGTTATGTGCAATTTATAAACCCTAGAGGTGCTGATGTGTGTTTGGCTGTTTTAGATGAAAGAACTTTTGGAACAAAATCTTGTAAACAAGATTTACAAGATGGACAAATGCAAACGGTTTTTTCTGTTATGCCTACGACAAGTTCAGCTGTGCAAATTAGATCTTTAACGCATGGCGGGGTAAAATGCATGAGTACTTTTTATGATGCATATATACCTATAGAAAATCGCTTTGGTTTGGATGATTGTACTGTAAATCCTTCTGTACCTATAGCATTAAAAGAATTATTTTTCTTTACTCCTGCTATCGTTGAAGCAACTCCGATTTATTAAACTAAACCCGCTTTTGCGGGTTTAAACTCTAAGTTAAAATTTGTTAGAATGTCTTTTTAAATTGGTATAGCAAGGTAAGTGAATGAAAATCTTTTTAGTTTGTGCCTTAGAGCCTTCAGCAAATTTGCATTTAAAAGAAGTTTTAAAAGCTTATAAAAATGAGTATAAAGAATTTGATTTAGTAGGAATTTATGATGAGAATTTATGTAAAGAATTTAGTCTAAATTCCAAGCCACTTTATAGCTCACATGAGTTTAGTGCTATGGGTTTTATAGAGGTTTTGCCACTCATTTTAAAAGCTAAAAAAGCTATAAAAGAGCTAGTAAATTTAAGTCTTACTCAAAAGGTTGATGCGATTTTATGTATAGATTCACCTGCTTTTAACATACCTTTTGCAAAAGCTTTAAAAAAAGCAAATTCCAAAGCAAAAAAAATTTATTATATCTTGCCTCAAGTTTGGGCGTGGAAAAAAGGTCGCATACCTATCATAGAAAGTCATTTTGATGTGCTAGCTTCTATCTTGCCTTTTGATAGTGAGTTTTTTAGTAAAAGCACTTATGTAGGTCATCCGCTTTTAGATGAGATAAAAGAATTTAAAAATCAAGAAGATATAAATTCTATACTTTCAAAAAATGATGATGAGAAAGCAATCGCTTTCTTGCCAGGCTCAAGAAAAAGTGAAATAAAGCGTTTAATGCCTATTTTTAGAGAATTAAGCATTAAATTTAAAGGTAAAAAAATCCTTTGTGTGCCTGAGTTTAATTTAAAAAGATTAGATCTTTATGGGGATATAAACGGTTTTGAAATTCAAAGCAATACCCCAAAAGTGCTTAAAAATGTTGATTTTGCTTTTATTTGTAGTGGCACAGCTACACTTGAAGCAGCTTTGGTCGGCACGCCTTTTGTACTTGCTTATAAGGCTAAAGCTATTGATGTATTTATCGCAAGATGTTTTGTAAAACTCAAACACATAGGCCTTGCAAATATCTTTTTGGATTTTGCAGGAAAAAGCGAGCTTAATCCTGAATTTTTACAAGAGCAAGTGAATGTGGAAAATTTATATCAAGCTTATCTTAAATACGATTATAAGGCATTTTTTGATAAAGTAGATTTTTTAAAAGAATATTTGCAATTTGCAAGTGCAAAAAATTTAGCTAAAATACTTTATGAAATCAAATAAGGATAAATCATGCAAAAAGAACCTATGAGTAAATATGGCTATGAGAAATTAGAAAAAGAATTAGAACATTTAAAAAAAGTTGAACGCCCAAAAGTAGTAGAAGAAATAGACATAGCAAGAAGCCATGGAGATTTAAAAGAAAATGCAGAATATCACGCAGCTAGAGAAAAACAAGCTTTTATAGAAGGTAAAATAGCTGAACTTGGAGATTTGATCTCAAGAGCACAAATCATCGATCCATCTTCTTACGAGCATGATAGTGTGAAATTTGGTTCAACTGTTGTTGTAGAGGATTTAGAAAGTGAAAAACAAAGCACTTATACTTTGGTAGGGGTAAATGAGGGAAATTTAGAAAAAGGTTATATTTCCATTAGCTCGCCTATTGCTAAAGCAATGCTTGGTAAAAAAGAAGGCGATGATTTTAAAGTGCGTTTGCCAAAAGGCGAGAGTGAATTTGAAATCATTTCTATAGAATACAAAGCTTTGGAATTTTAATTTTTGCAAAAAATAACTATAAAAGAAAATGCTATTTTCATCGCTGATGCGCATGAAAATGAGAATAGGCGTGGTTTTTGGGATTTTTTGCAAGCCTTAAAAGATAAAAAAATTCAAACTCCACAGCTTTTTTTAATGGGTGATATTTTTGATCTTTTGATTTATGAAGTAAAAGTTACTCATGGCTTTGCAAAAGCTTATATAGATTTACTTGAAGAGCTTGCTGATGAGATTGAAATCATTTATTTAGAAGGTAACCATGATTTTAATTTAGCTAAATTTTTTAAAAAAGTGAAGGTTTTTAGCATAAAACAGCAACCTTTACTTTGTAAATTCCAAGATAAAACCTTAGTAAAATTAGCCCATGGAGATATTTTTTTAAAACCTTTTTTGCAATTTTGCTTAAAAAGTTTAAGAAATCATTATTTGCTATTTTTTTTAAATTTTTTGAATGTTATTAGCAAAGAAAAAATTACTCAAAAAATTCTAAAAAATCAAAACAAAAAACAACTTATTAGAAAAATTCCTCACTTTGCTACTTTAGTAAAAGAGCGTTTAAAACACTATAATATAGGTTTTATAATAGAAGGTCATTATCATCAAGATGTGTTTTTAGAATACGAAAATATAAAATATTTAAATTTAGCTACTTTTGCATACAAGGAAAGTTTTTTTGTAGTAAAATATGAACCAGAAATCAGATTTCACAAAATAGAACTTAAGGAGGCATAATGTTTGATGAGAATGTCGTTAAAACAGGTTCAAATGAAATGGAACTTGTTGATTTTCGCATCTTTAAGCAAGGCCACGATAAAGTCTATGAAGGAATTTATGGTGTAAATGTTTCTAAGGTTAGAGAGATCATTAAAATTCCTTTTTTGACTGAAATTCCAGGGGTACCTGACTATGTGGAAGGTATTTTCGATCTTCGTGGTGTGGTGATTCCTGTAATCAACCTAGCAAAATGGATGCAAATTCAAGAACCAGAAATGACAAATATAAAACCTAGGGTAATCATTACTGAATTTAGTAATGTTTTAATTGGTTTTATTGTGCATGAGGCAAAAAGAATTCGTAGAATAAATTGGAAAAATATAGAACCAGCTACTTTTGCAACAAGTGCAGGAAGTTTGGATAAGGGTAAAATTACCGGTGTGACTAAAATCGAAGGAGATGAGGTTTTACTTATCCTAGATTTAGAAAGCATAGTGCAAGAGCTTGGAATTTATACTCCACAAACTGATATTGAAGATGATAAAATCCAAAAAATCGAAGGTATGGCTTTAGCGCTTGATGATAGCTCTACTGCAAGAAAACTTGTAAAAGATATTCTGAATAAAATCGGATTAAAAGTTGTTGAAGCAAAAGACGGTGTTGAAGGTTTACAAAAACTAGAAGAGCTTTACAATGCTTATGGTGCTGATTTAAGAAAGCATCTAAAAATCATCGTAAGCGATGTTGAAATGCCACAAATGGATGGTTTCCACTTTGCAGCTAAAGTAAGAGATGATGAGAGATTTAAAAATATTCCTATCGTGTTTAACTCTTCTTTATCAAATGAATTTATGAGTGATAAAGGTGTTAAAGAAGCAGGTGGCGATGGATATTTAGTTAAATTTAACGCAAGTGATTTCTTTGCTGAAATTTCTCGTGTTATTAAAAAACATGAAAAAGGTGAGGAGTAAAAATGGAAGATATTCAAGAAATACTTGAGGATTTTTTAGTTGAAGCCTTTGAATTAGTCGAGCAAATTGACCATGATTTGGTTGAATTAGAAGCAAATCCTGAAGACTTAGAACTATTAAATAGAATTTTCCGTGTTGCGCACACTGTTAAAGGTTCATCAAGCTTTTTGAATTTTGATGTTTTAACAAAACTTACTCATCACATGGAAGATGTTTTAAATAAAGCAAGACATAATGAACTTAAAATTACTCCTGAAGTAATGGATGTGGTTTTAGAGTCTATTGATATGATGAAAACCTTGTTAAATTCTATTAGAGATAATGGAAATGATACAGCAATAGGACTTGACATAGCTCCAATTTGCGCAAGATTAACTGCTATTTCAGAGGGTGAAAGCTTAGAGTCTGTTGCACCAGCTAAAGCTGAAGAGCCAAAAGAAGAAGTAAAAGAAGAACCAAAAGCTGAAGAACCTGAAGTTGATGTTAATAAGCTTAGTGATGATGAGGTTGAAGCTGAAATTGAAAGACTTTTAAAAGTAAGAAAAGCTGAAGATCAAGCAAGACGTGCTGAAAAGAAAAAAACACAAGAAGCAAACCCAGCTCCAAGTAAACCAGCTGCTCAAGCACAAAATGCAACTGCTGAGAAAAAAGTTCCTGCAGCAGGTGGTGGAAGTAGTGGTGCAAATATGGATCAAACCATTAGGGTTGAAGTTAAAAGACTTGACCATTTGATGAACTTAATCGGTGAGCTTGTTCTTGGTAAAAACCGCTTATTGAAAATTTATGATGATGTTGAAGAAAGATATGATGGAGAAAAATTCTTAGAAGAATTAAATCAAGTTGTTTCTCAACTTAGTATTGTCACTACAGATATTCAACTTGCTGTTATGAAAACAAGAATGCAACCTATTGCAAAAGTATTTAATAAATTCCCAAGGGTTGTACGTGATTTGGGTCGTGAGCTTGGTAAGCAAATGGAGCTTGAAATTTCAGGGGAAGAAACTGAGCTTGATAAGTCTATTGTAGAAGAAATCGGCGATCCTATTATGCATATGATTAGAAACTCATGTGATCATGGTATAGAAGATCCAGCAACGCGTGTGGCTAATGGTAAACCAGAAAAAGGAACGGTTAATCTTAAAGCATACAATGAAGGAAACCACATTGTAGTAGAGATTGCTGATGATGGTAAAGGGCTTGATGCTGATGTATTAAAAGCAAAAGCTATGGAGAAAAATCTAATTACAGAACGTGAAGCTGATCAAATGAGTGATAAAGAAGCATTTGCGTTGATTTTCAAACCAGGTTTTTCAACTGCGAAAAAAATTACTAATGTTTCAGGTCGTGGCGTTGGAATGGACGTTGTTAAAACCAATATTGAAAAACTAAATGGTGTGATTGAAATCGACAGTGAACTTGGAAAAGGTACTGTGATGAAACTTAAAATCCCACTTACCTTGGCGATTATTCAATCATTGCTTGTAGGTACACAAGAAGAGTTTTATGCTATTCCTCTTGCAAGTGTTCTTGAGACAGTTAGAGTGCCAATTGATGATATTTATACTATTGAAGGTAAAAATGTACTACGCTTAAGAGATGAGGTTTTATCTTTAGTAAGACTTTCAGATGTATTTGGTGTAAAACAAGTGCTTGAAAATACTGATCAAACTTATGTAGTTGTTATTGGTGTAGCAGAAAGTAAGCTTGGTATTATAGTAGATACTTTAGTAGGTCAAGAAGAGATTGTTATTAAGTCTATGGGTGAATATTTACAAAACATTCAAGGTATAGCAGGAGCGACGATTCGTGGTGATGGTAGAGTTACTTTGATTATTGATGTTGCTGCTATGATGGATATAGCTAAAGAAATCAAAGTAGATATTAAAGCACAAATCGAATCACAATCTAAAAAAACTGCTAAAGAAAAACCAAGTGATTATACAGTGCTTATAGTGGATGATTCTAAAATGGATAGAAATATCATGCAAAAATCACTAGAGCCATTAGGTGTGAGCATTATAGAAGCAACTAATGGTGTGGAAGCTTTAAATATGATAAAATCAGGTGAGCATGATATTGATGCAGTGCTGATTGATATTGAAATGCCAAGAATGGATGGTTATACCTTAGCAGGTGAAATCAGAAAGTATTCTAAGTATAAAAACCTTCCGCTTGTTGCAGTAACTTCAAGAACTAGTAAATCAGACCGCTTAAGAGGTGTGGAAGTAGGAATGACTGAGTATATTACTAAGCCTTACTCTCCAGAGTACTTAGAAAATGTAGTTAGAAAAAATTTAAAACTAGGATAAGAAGATGAATGATAAATTAAGCCAGGTTTTGCAAAAACAACAAGCACAAATTGCAGAACCTGATGTAGATAAAGAAGAGGATATTATTCAGCTTGTTGGTTTTGTGGTTGGAGATGAGGAATATGCTATTCCTATTCTTAATATCCAAGAAATTATTAAACCTATAGAATATACTAGGGTTCCAAGTGTGCCTGATTATGTTTTAGGTGTGTTTAATATGAGGGGTAATGTTATGCCTTTGATTGATCTTGCAAAAAGATTTAATCAAGGTAGTTCTAAAATGACACCTCAAACTAGATATATTGTTTTAAAAGGTATGGCAAATGGTAATCAAACTCCTGCAGGCAATGCGGGTTTTGTAATAGATAGATTAACAGAGGCTATCAAAATTCACAGAAGCAGGATTGATCCACCACCTGAAACTTTACTAAAAGAAAAAGGTATGATTTTTGGTATAGGTAAAAGAGAAGAAAATATCTTGACTATATTAAAAGCTGAAGCTTTATTAAAGCGTGAGTTTTAATGATAAAGCTTTGTGCCTTTGACTTTGACTCTACGCTAATGGATGGAGAAACCATTGATATTTTAGCACAAGAGTATAATGTTGGTGATGCTGTAAAAGCAATCACCAACAAAGCAATGAATGGTGAGCTTGATTTTTTTGAAAGCTTAAGTGCTAGAGTAGCCTTGCTTGAGGGAATGCCAGTTGATCAAGTAAGAAAGTGCTGTGAAAATTTACCTTTGATGAATGGCGCTAAAGAATTATGTGAGTATTTAAAAAATAAAAACATAAAAATTATTGTTTTTAGCGGTGGATTTCATGAAGGAATTGACTTAATACAAAATAAACTTCATTTTGATTTTGGTTTTGCTAACTTTTTGCATAGTAAAAATGGTGTTTTAACGGGAAAAGTTGGTGGAGAAATTATGTTTAACAACTCAAAAGGTATTATACTACAAAGACTTAAGAAATTTTTAAATTTAAAAACAGAAGAGATTATGTGTGTGGGCGATGGAGCTAATGATATTTCTATGTTTAAAGAATGTGGATTAAAAATAGCTTTTTGTGCCAAAGAAATTTTAAGATCCCATGCAGATATTTGTATAGATAAAAAAGATTTAAAAGAAATAATAAAGGTAATACAATGAAGAAATTTTCACTATGGTGTGATTTTATAGAAAATGAATTTTTAGATCATGAATTTTTAGATTTAATATACTCAAGAACAATCAACGGTGCTACTTCAAATCCTGCTATTTTTAAAAATGCGATTTTAAATTCAGCTATTTATAAAGAAAAAATCAAAAAATCAAATCTTAAAGATAAAAAAGCTTTATATGAGTATCTTGCGATAGAAGATATAGCTAAGGCTGCGGATAAATTAGCTATTAATTATTATGAAAAAAATGATGGTTTTATTAGTATTGAAATTGACCCAAGATTAAAAGATAATACTAGCTCATCTTTGGCTGAGGCAAAAAGATTATACACGCAAATTGCAAAAGAAAATGTGATGATGAAAATTCCTGCTACAGAAGCTTCTTATGAAGTAATGCAAGAATTAATGAAAAATGGTATTAGTGTCAATGCTACTTTGATTTTTGATTTTGAGCAAACTAAAAAATGCTTTGAAGCTTTAAATTTAGGTTTAAAAGAATTTAGAAAAAATAATACCGCAGCCAAAAAAGAGCCTCAAGCGGTTATTAGTATTTTTGTAAGCCGTTTTGATAGATTATTAAATAATCAAGTTTTAGATAAAAATTATATAGGAATTCTTACTGCAACAAAGGCTTATAATTATATCATTAAACAAAATGAAGCAAATATTAGAGCCTTGTTTGCAAGCACGGGTGTTAAGGGTGATGATTTAGAAAAAGATTATTATATTAAAGAATTACTCTATGATAAAGCTATCAATACTGCACCACTAGATGCTATTAAGGCTTTTAAAGGTAAGCAAATTGTATTTAAAGAGCCTTTAAAAGATGAATGTATAGAGAAAAAATTGAATGCAAATATTTCAAAAGATGCTTTAAGTAAAGCTTGTAAAGATTTGCTTGATGATGGTTTAGAGCAATTTTGCATAGCTTATGAAGATATTTTAAAATCTTTATAAACTTATTTAGCTATAATTAGCGTTTATTTTTTTAGAAAGGAAACAGATGTTAGAAGGTATCGTTAGAGAGAGTATCGGTAGAAAAGCTGCTAAAGCTTTAAAAAGAGATGGTTATCTAATCGCAAACATCTACGGAAAAGGATTAGAAAACATCAATGCTGCTTTTAAAGTAAATGAATTTATTAAAGAAGTACGCAAAAAAACTACTTTAGCTTTTGATGTAAAAGTAGCAGATAAAGTATTAAATGTTGTGGTAGTTGATTATCAAAAAGATCCTGTAACTGCAGAATTAAAACACGTAGATTTAAAAGTAGCACAAAAAGGTGTTATTTCTAAATATATGGTTCCTGTAAAGATCGTAGGAACAGCTATGGGTCTTAAAAATAAAGGTGTTTTAATCCAATCAAAAAGAAGATTGAAAGTAAAATGTGCAGCTGAAAACTTACCAAATTATTTTGAGTTAGATGTAACTAAACTTGATGTTGGTGATGCACTTTTAATCCGCGATGTTGTTGTACCTGAGGGTGTAACTATGGTTGATGCTGATAGAGTAGCTGTAGTTGGCGTAGAAAAAGCAAGATAAAATGACCTTAGTCGTAGGACTTGGTAATATAGGAGAACAATACGCCCAAACCCGTCATAATGTAGGGTTTATGCTAATTGACTTAATTTTGAAAGATTTGCAAACAACAAAGCTTTCAAATGCTAAATTTAAAGGAGAGCTTTTTAAAGGCTCTTCTACTCTTTTTTTAAAACCTTCCACTTATATGAATTTATCCGGAGAAAGCGTAAAAGCTGTTAGTGAATATTATAAATGCAATAGAATTATTGTAATTCATGATGATATAGATTTAAATTTAGGTGCTTTGAAATTTAAAATAGGTGGATCAAGTGGTGGGCATAATGGACTTAAAAGTATAGATCATCTTTGTGGTAATGCTTATGAGAGAGTACGCATAGGAGTAGGAAAAGGACAAGATGTAATTTCTCATGTTTTGGGGAAATTTAAACAAGAAGAGCAAGAAAGTTTAACTAAGGTTTTAGAACATAGTAAAAAAGCCTTACTTGAGCTTTTAAATTCTGATATAGAAAAAATCGCTTCAAAATATTCTTTAAAAAGTTAAACGATGAGTATATTTTTTCGCTATATTTCATCTTTATATTTAAAATCATTTTTTATTTTATTTTTTTCTTTGACTTTTTTCTTTGTAGCGATTGATTTTTTGCTCAATTTCAATAGACTGCCAAAAAGTGCAAATTTAGAGCTTTTATATATATTTTTCTTAACATGCTCAGCAGCTTCTTATATACTGCCTTTAGCTATAGTCCTTGCTTTGGTTTTATGTATTTTTAATATGATACGCTCGAATGAATTTGTTAGCTTGTATGCTTTGGGTTTAAGTAAAAATCAAGTGATTTTTTATCCTTTTTTATGGGCTATGTTTTTTTGTTGTGTTTATGTAGGACTTAATTTTAGTTCTTTTGCTTATGCAGATGAATATAAAAGTAATATTCTTAAGCGTGGCGTTGTAGATAGAGAGGGTGGGGAAGTTTTGATTAAATATAATGATAAATTTATTTATATACAAAAAACAAATTCTCAAACCTTATATAATGTAAAAATCTTTGATGTAAAAAATTTAGACATTCAAAACATAATCCATGCAAAAACTGCTAAATTTAATGGAAATTCTTGGGATTTAAATGATGCTAAAGCTACTAATGTACCACAAAATTTGATTGTTTCAAAAGAGGGTTTGAGTATAGAAGAATTTAAAAATATTAAAGGTTTAGAAGACTTTTCTCCAAAAATTTTAGAAAGAATTTCTTTGGTAGAGAGCAATCCTTCTTATTCTATTTTAGACGCGCTAGAAAGTATGGTAATTTTTGCAAAACAAAATATTTCTACTAATACACTTAGAACAAGTTTATATTCTTTAGTTCTTACACCGTTTTTTGCGCCATTTTTAATGCTTATTGTGTATTATTATTTTCCTTTAACAGCAAGATTTTTTAATCTCGCACTTTTAGCTTTTGTGTTTTTTGTGTGCATACTTTTAGTTTGGGGCTTGTTGTTTTTATTAACAAGATTGAGTGAAAATGAAATTTTACTTCCAGAGCTTGGTATAATGCTGCCAGTATTTATTTTAATGAGTATAGGAAGTTTTTATTATTTTAAACACAAATAACTACAAGTGAGGTTTTTATGGATTATTTAAAACTAGCAAAAGAATATAACACACCATTTTATATTTATGATTTTGATAAAATCAAAGAGCGTTTTACAATGTTAAAAGATGCTTTTAAAGCAAGAAAGTCACAAATTTTTTATGCAGTTAAAGCAAATTCTAATTTAAGTGTTTTAAAACTTTTAGCTTCTTTAGATAGCGGGTTTGATTGTGTTAGCGCGGGTGAGATTTATAGAGCTTTAAAAGCAGGAGCTAAAAATTATAAAATTATTTTTAGTGGGGTAGGTAAAAGTGCTGATGAGCTAAAATATGCTTTAGAGCAAAACATACTTTATGTAAATTTAGAAAGCTATGAAGAAATGCTTCTTTTAGAACAAATTGCTAAAGAAAGTCAAAAGATAGCTCGTATAAGCATAAGAGTAAATCCAAATGTAGATGCTAAAACACATCCTTATATTTCTACAGGTTTGCATGAAAATAAATTTGGCGTAGATATAGAAAGTGCTAAAAAAATGTATCTTTATGCTAAAAACTCACAATTTTTAGAGCCAGTTGGTGTGCATTTTCACATAGGCTCGCAAATTCTTGATATAAGTAGTATTCATGAAGCTTCTGTGATTGTTGCAAAATTAGTAAAAGAGCTTTTGGCTTTAAAAATTAATATTAAATTCTTTGATATAGGTGGAGGCTTAGGGGTTTGTTATAAAGATGAACAAGAGCCAAATTTATATGATTATGCTCAAGGAATTTTAGCAAGTTTACAAGGTCTTGATGTGTGCATAGGTATGGAACCTGGTAGATTTCTAGTGGCAAATGCAGGTGAGTTTGTTACTAAAGTATTATATGAAAAATTTAATGATAAAAAGCGTTTTGTGATTGTTGATGGGGCGATGAATGATTTATTGCGTCCAAGTTTATATAGTGCTTATCATGAAATCAAGCTTTTGAGCGAAAATAAAGAAGAAAGCCTTTGTGATATTGTTGGTGGGATTTGTGAGAGTGGAGATTTTTTAGCTAAAGATAGAAAATTAGCTAAAACAAAAGCAGGAGATTTGATCATAGTTAAAAGTGCAGGTGCATATGGTTTTAGCATGAGTAGTAATTATAATACTCGTAATAGAGTATGCGAGCTAGCTTGTGAAAATGGCACGGTAAGAATGATTAGAAAAAGAGAAAGTTATGAGGATCAAATTGCTTTAGAGTTTGATTTTTTAAAGGATTGAAATGTTGTTTTTAGATGTGCAAGGAACTTTGATTTCAGATTATGATAAAAGTCCTATAAATGGTGCTTTAGAACTCATTCAATCTTTAAATAAAGAAAAAATTCCTTATGTGATTATTACTAATAATACCAAAAAATTAGATTTTTTAAATTATTTGCAAAATTTGGGTTTTGAAATTAATGAAAAAGCTTATATTGATCCTTTTTGTGTTTTAAAAGATCATTTAAAGCCTTGTAAAATAGCAGCTTTTGGAGCAAAAGAATTTTTAGATTCACTTCAAGAGTTAGGCTATGAGCTTGATTATAAAAACCCAAAAGCATTTTTACTAGCAAGTTATGATAATTTTAAATTTCAAGATTTTGCTAGTATGATAGAGTATCTTAAAAATGGTGTGCAAGCTATAGCAATGCATGAAAGTAGTATTTATAAGAAAAATTCAAGGCTTTATCCAGGCGTTGGAAGTATTATGTCTATGCTTAAAAATGCATGCGAGTTTGATTATAAAGTGATAGGAAAACCTAGTAAGGCTTTTTATGAAAGTGCTTTAAATTTATTAAAACAACAAGATTGTAATGTGAGTTTTGAAAAGACTTTGATTATTAGTGATGATTTTAAAGGTGATTTGCTTGGTGCTTATGAGCTTGGCATGCAAACAGCCTTGGTTTTAAGCGGTAAAATTTCTAACACTCAAGGTCTTGATACAACTAAACTTAATTTTGTATATGATAGTATTAAGGATTACTACATATCGAGGTTTAAATGAAAGAGATAGAAAAATTACGCAATAAAATCGATACTATCGATGATAAAATTTTGGCTTTACTTAATGAAAGAATGCTTCATGTTAAAGATATAGGAGTTATTAAGCAAAATTTAGGTGGGAGTATTTATAGACCTGAGCGCGAAAGAGCTATTATAAATAGACTTAAAAATTATAATCATGGTTTATTAGATCAAAATGCAATCGAAGCAATTTATCAAGAAATTTTTGCTGTATCAAGAAATTTAGAAATGCCTCAAAGCATAGCTTATTTAGGACCTGAGGGAAGCTATACGCATCAAGTAGCAAGAACGCGTTTTGGTGCTATGAGTCGTTATACTCCACTTGCAAATATAGAAGATGTTTTTAAAGAATTAGCTCACAAAGAAGCAAAATATGGAGTAGTGCCTATAGAAAATAATACAGCAGGTGCAGTGGGTGTGACGCTTGATTGTCTTGGAAAATATGAAGATGTAAAGATTTTTGCTGAAATTTATATGGATATTCATCATTCTTTTGTAAGTATGAGTGAAAATTTAAAAGATATTAAACGCATATATTCTCATCCACAAGGCTATAATCAATGTAGAAATTTTTTAGAAAGTCATGATTTAAGTGAAGTTGAATTTGTAGCAAGCAAATCCACAGCTCATGCGGCTTACTTAGCTTCGCAAGATGTTACTTCAGCCGCGATTTGCTCTAAGATTGCAGCAAAACTTTATAATGTACCTATATTATTTGAAACGATTGAGGATAATTTGGCAAATCGCACTAGATTTTTGATTTTAAGTGATATAAAAATACCTCAAATGCCTCATTGTAAAACTTCTATTTTAGCGCTTGCTGCACATAAACCAGGTGGGCTTAGTGATTTATTATATGAGTTTAAAAAAGAGGGGATAAATTTAACAAAACTTGAATCACGCCCTATAAAAACAAGAGAATTTGTACATAGTTTTTATATAGATTTTGAAGGACATATTGATGATGAAAATGTCCAAAGAGTATTAAAAAAAGCTGAGCATATAAAATGGCTTGGATCGTATTTATCAGGAGAAAGCAATGAAATTTAATCCTTTTTTAGAAGCTATTAAAACTTATGAAAGTGGCAAGGATATGGATTTAATTGCTAAAGAATATGGTTTAAAAGAAGTTATTAAGCTAGCAAGTAATGAAAATCCTTATGGCACAAGCAAAAAAGCCAAAGAAGCCATTATAAATAATGCACATTTAGCTCATTTATATCCTGATGATACTATGAGTGAATTAAAACAAGCTTTAGCACAAAAATATGATATTTTAAAAGAAAATCTCATCATAGGTAGCGGGAGTGATCAAATTATAGAATATATAGTGCATGCAAAACTTGATCATTCTAAGGCTTATTTACAATGTGGGGTTAGTTTTGCTATGTATGAAATTTATGCAAAACAACTAGGAGTTAAGATTTATAAAACTCCAAGTCTAACCCATGATTTAAATGAGTTATATGAGTTATATCAAAAGCATAAAAATGAAATCAAAGTAATCTTTTTATGCTTGCCTAATAATCCTTTAGGTGAGTGTTTAGACGCAAGTGCGGTTTTTGAGTTTTTAGAAAAAATTGATGAGGATTGTTTAGTAGCCATTGATGGAGCTTATAATGAATTTGCTTCATTTAAAGATAGTAAAAAGCATATTAATCCTAAAGAATTAATCCATAAATTTCAAAATGTAGTATATCTAGGAACCTTTTCTAAGCTTTATGGTTTGGGTGGTATGAGAGTAGGTTATGGTATAGCTTGCAAGGAAATTATCAATGCGTTTTATAAATTAAGAGCACCTTTTAATGTGACTAATTTGAGTTTAAAAGCTGCTGTTGCTGCATTAGATGATGATGAGTTTGTGCAAAAAACTTTGGAAAATAATTTTTCACAAATGAAACTTTATGAAGATTTTGCTAAAAATTATAAAATTCGATACATTCCAAGCTATACAAATTTTATTACTTATTTTTTCGATGAAAAAAATAGCACAGATTTATCTGAAAAACTGCTTAAAAACGGTATAATAATAAGAAATTTACAAAGTTATGGTTTAAATGCTGTGCGTATAAGTATAGGTACAGAGTATGAAAATTCAAGGTTTTTTGAAGAGTTTTCTAAAAATTTTTAGTTTGTAGGAAATAAATGGATTATAAAACTATACTGCACCAAGTAGGTCAGCTTTATCAAAATTTAAGTTTAAGACAGCGTATTATCATTGCTGCTTCTATTGTTGTTGTAGTTGGATTTTTAGTATTTTTAACCCTTTTTAGAAGTGGCTCTACAGTGGCTAGCGAGGCTGGATATTCAGTATTATTTGAAAATGCTAATACTAGTGATTCGGCGATGATAGTAACTCAACTTGAAAAAAGTGGAGTTCCTTATATTTTGCGCAATGAAGGAACTATTTTAGTTCCTAATGAACAAGTATATAAACAGCGTTTAGCTATTGCTTCTGCAGGATTATTGCCAAAGGATAATAAAGTAGGTTTTGAGCTTTTTGATAAACAAGAATTTGGTGCAACAGAAGCTGAACAAAAGGTAAAATACCAAAGAGCATTAGAAGGTGAGCTTGCTAGAACGATTGAAAGTTTAGAGCCTATTCATAGTGCTACGGTGCATATTGCTTTTGCTAAAGATACACTTTTTACCCAACAACAAGTTCCACCAACTGCTTCAGTAGCTTTGACTATAAAAGAAGGTTTAAAGCTTAATAAAAAGCAAATTATGGGGATTAAAAATTTAATTGCTTCCTCAGTGACAAAACTTACTCCTGAAAATGTAAAAATTATGGATCAAAAAGGTATTCCTTTAGATGATGAGGGTGCTTTTGAAAGTGATTTAATCGCTGCTCAAATTAAATATAAAAGAGATCAAGAATATGAATTAGAGCAAAAAATTGTTGCTTCTATTGCTCCATTTGCAGGTGGTTATGATAGGGTAGTAGCAAAGGTTAGTATTGATTATGATTTTTCTAAAGAAGAATCACAAAGTGAAGTATATGATCCAAATACCGTTGTGCGTAGTGAGCAAACCTTGGAAGAGCATAGAGAAGGCTATAAAGATAAAGAAATTCAAGGTGTACCAGGTGCTGTTTCAAACATCGGTCCTGTAGAAGGTTTAGATGATAAAGGCGCGCGTGAGGTTTATACTAAAAATCAAACCACAACTAACAATGAAATTTCTAAAAAAATCACCAATACTACTAAGCAATTTGCAACTGTTAAGAGAATTTCTGCAGCTGTTGTGGTAGATGGAAAGTATAAAGTAATTACTGATGATCAAGGAAATGTTACTAATGAATATATTCCTTTGAGTGATAAAGAAATTAAAGCGATTGAGAATTTAACTAAAGGCGCTATAGGTTTTAATCTTGCTAGAGGTGATGCGGTTGAAGTAAATAATTTGGAATTTCATAGAACAGCTAAAGTTGAAAATAAGGTTCAAACTTTTTATTCAAGATTTGTTGAGCCATTTATCCCACCTGTTAAGTATGTCTTTGCTGCGATTTTACTTTTCATCTTTTATAAAAAGGTTATTGTGCCATTTTCTCAAAAAATGCTTGCAGATATCAAGCTTGAAGAAGAAATGGAAGGTAAAGATGGACAAGTTATTGATGAAGCTGAAGACGCTATTGAAAAATTCAATGCAGCACGCAAGAAAGTTGAAGAGCAACTTGGCTTTGGGGATAATTTTGATGAAGATGCGCTTCAATATGATGTTTTACTTGAAAAATTAAGAGCAGTGGCTAATGAAAAAGGTGAAGAAGTGGCATTATTGTTACAAAAACTTGTTGAAAATGAAGCTGAATTTGGTGAGAAGGATATCTGATGATAAAGCTTAGTGAAGAACAAAAAATGGTCTATGATGACCTTTCTATGCCAGAAAAGGTCGCAATTTTTTTAATTCAACTTGGAGAAGATGTAACAACAGTTTTATTTTCTCATATGGATATTAATGTTATTACTGAAATTTCTCGCTATATTGCTTTAGCAAAAAATGTTGACAAACCAGTTGCTACTGCAGTGCTTGAGGAATTTTATACTTTATTGCAATCAAACCAGTATCTAAAAAGTGGTGGTTTGGAATATGCAAAAGAAATTTTATTTAGAACTTTTGGTCCTGAAATTGCCAATAAAATTTTGGAAAAACTTACCAAAAGTATGGAAAATAACCAAAATTTTGCTTATCTTTCTCAAATCAAACCACAACAGCTTGCTGACTTTATCATTAAAGAACACCCTCAAACCATAGCTTTGATTTTAGCTCATATGGATACTACTCAAGCTGCTGAAACTTTGGAGTATTTTAGTGATGAATTAAGAGCTGAAGTTGTAATAAGAATGGCAAATCTTGGGGATATTTCACCTTCAATCATCAAAAGAGTATCTGCTGTGCTTGAAAGTAAGCTCGAAAGCCTTACTTCTTATAAGGTTGAAGTGGGTGGTCCAAGAGCAGTTGCTGAAGTGCTTAATCGCTTGGGTCAAAAAGCATCCAAAACAACACTTTCTTATATTGAGCAAAGTGATGAAAAACTTGCTACAACCATTAAAGATTTAATGTTTACCTTTGATGATATTTCTCAGCTTAGCACTAATGCGATTAGAGAAGTTTTAAAAGCTGCTGATAAGCGTGATTTGATGATAGGTTTAAAAGGTGCAAGCGAGGATTTAAAACAAAAATTCATGTCCAATATGTCTACGCGTGCTGCTGAAGCTTTTGTAGAAGAAATGGGCTTTTTGGGTGCTGTGCGTGTAAAAGATGTTGAAGAAGCACAAAGAAAAGTTGTAGAAGTGGTGCAAAAACTTGCAGAACAAGGTCTTATCCAAGTGGGTGAGGCTGATGAGATGATAGAGTAAGATTATGGCAAAATTAACTAATGTAATTTCACCCGAAAACATTTCTGCTCATGTAGTTGAGGGTTATCATTTTAAAGTTATGAGTGAAATGCCCTCTAATGAAGAACAAAAACAAGAAGAAATTCAAACTATAAATCAAGTCTCTCCTGTCCAAAATACAACTCAGCAAGCAGTAGAAAACCAAACGGTAGAAACCACACCACAAGCCCCACAACCACAAATCCAACCTGATTTTGTAGAAGATTTGCTTAAAAAAACTGATGAGATGTCAGGAAATATTATTAAGTTACAAATGCAAATAGAAAGCCAAGAAGCTGAATTTAACAATCGCTTAAATACAGAATTAGAACATGCAAAAGAAAAATTTACCAAAGAAGGTTATGAACAAGCTCAAAAAAATTTTGAAAGTGAATTAGAAGCTTTAAAAGAAAAATACTTAAAAAGTGTAGAAAAGCTTGAAAATACAGTGCAAAATTTAAATAACTTTTTATCTAAAAATGAAAAAGAATTGGCCGATACAGCTGTAATTATCGCAAAAGAGGTAATTGCAAAAGAACTTGAGAAAAATTCTTCACTTATAGCCTTAAATTTGGCAAAAGAACTTATGAATGAGCTTAAAAATGCTACTAAGATAGAATTAAAACTTAGCCCTGATGATTTTGAGTATGTAAAAACACATTTGCAAGAGCAAAGTAATATCAAATTTAGCCTTGATGATGCGATTAACAAAGGAAGTATTTTAATATTAAGTGATGCAGGCAATATAGAATCAAATCTTAACAATCGTTTGCAAAAAATCAAAAATATGGTTAATGAATGATAGATTTAAATAACTTAAATATTAAAAATATGCAAATTAAAGAGCTAGAAAATTTAGCTAATAATTTGCGTGAAGTTATTATAGATACAGTGAGTAAAAATGGTGGACATTTAAGTTCAAATTTAGGTGTAGTTGAGCTTAGCATAGGTATGCATTATGTTTTTGATGTGCGAAAAGATCCTTTTATTTTTGATGTTTCACACCAATCTTATCCGCATAAGCTTTTAAGTGGTAAAATAAATAATTTTCACACTCTAAGACAGTTTAATGGTTTAAGTGGCTATACCAAGCCTGATGAGGGGGATTATTTTGTAGCAGGACATTCAAGCACTTCTATATCTTTAGCAGTTGGAGCTTGTAAGGCTATAAGATTAAAAAATGAAGATCGCTTGCCAGTTGTATTAATAGGCGATGGAGCGCTAAGTGCGGGTATGGCATATGAAGCCTTAAATGAGCTTGGTGATAGAGAATATCCTTGTGTAATTATTTTAAATGATAATGAAATGAGTATTTCAAGGCCAATTGGGGCTATTTCAAAATACCTTTCTCAAGCAATGGCAACGCAGTTTTATCAAAAGTTTAAAAAACGCATAGAAAATCTTTTAGAATACTTTCCTCAAGGTGCTTCTTATATGGCAAAGCGTTTTGAAGAGGGTTTAAGACTTATTACACCCGGACTTTTGTTTGAAGAATTAGGACTTGAATATATTGGACCTATTGATGGGCATAATTTAAATGAGGTTATTAATGCGCTCAATCAAGCAAAAGCTATGAATAAACCTTGCGTTGTACATGCGCAAACTATCAAAGGCAAAGGTTATGCATTAGCTGAGGGAAAAAATGCTAAATGGCATGGGGTAGGTGCTTTTGATAGAAGTAGCGGGGAGAGTTTAAAGGCAAATGTAAGTAAAAAAAGTGCTACAGAAATTTTTTCAAATACGCTTTTAAATTTAGCTCAAAAATATGAAAACATAGTAGGCGTAACTGCTGCTATGCCAAGTGGTACTGGAATAGATAAGCTAATGGAAAAATATCCTGAACGTTTTTGGGATGTTGCAATTGCAGAACAACATGCAGTTACTTCTATGGCGGCTATGGCAAAAGAAGGTTTTAAACCTTTTATAGCAATTTATAGCACTTTTATGCAAAGAGCTTATGATCAAGTTATTCATGATTGTGCTATTATGAATTTAAATGTAGTTATAGCTATGGATAGAGCAGGAATTGTAGGAGAAGATGGAGAAACGCATCAAGGTGTTTTTGATGTTAGTTTTTTAAGTGCTATTCCAAACATTACTCTAGCAGCTCCAAGAGATGAGGCTATGATGGAAAAAATCATGGAATATGCTTATTTTCATCAAGGTGTTTTTGCTTTTCGTTACCCTAGGGGTAATTTTTTATTAAATAATGATTTTAATCCATGTGAGATAAAACTTGCCAAAGCTCAAATTTTATCTAAAACACAAAGCGATAAAGTATTTTTAGGTTTTGGTCAAGGTGTAGCCAAGGCAAAACTAGCTTTGGATAAACTTGGTTTAGATTATGCGAGTTTGATAGATTTGATTTTTGTAAAACCTTTAGATGAAGAGCTTTTAAAAGAATTAGCAAAAGATACAAAAACTTGGTTTGTTTTTTCAGATAGTGCTAAAATAGGTGGAGTGGGAAGTTTAATTACAAATTTTTTACAAAAAGAAAATCTTTATCACATAAAGCTAGTAAGCTTTGAATTTGAAGATTGCTTTATCACGCATGGTAAGACAAATGAGGTTGAGCAGTTTTTAAAACTTGATGTTGATTCTTTATGCGAAAAGATTAAAATTTATTAAAAGATAAAAAATATCCTTTAATATAATTATTTTTTTATAAAAAAAGCGTTATACTATAGAAAAAATATTGGAGAATTTATTATGGAACTTATTCAAATGCTTAAAAACTGTGATTTAAAAGCTACTCCACAAAGACTTTGTATTTTAAAAATTTTAAAACGCCATGAACATCCTAATATAGAATCATTATACGAAAGCATCAAGGAAGAATATCCTTCTATTTCTTTAGCTACAGTGTATAAAAATTTAAATACTTTAAAAGAACAAGGTTTGGTTGTAGAAATCAATACGCCAAATCAAAAAACTTGTTATGATATTTATGAATATCCTCATATTCATGTAATTTGTAGCAAATGCAATCATATAGAAGATGTATGTTATGAAGATAGTGGGATAAATAAATACCAAGAAGATCTTGAGAAAAAAATTGGCAATATTATTGATTATCTTGGTGTATTTGCCTATGTAAATGGCTGTAAAGCTTGTAAAAAATAAAATGGTTTGTGAAGTTCAAAGACGCTTTTTACTCGAAAATGATGATTTTATAAAAATTTTAAAAGAAGAAAAAATTGCTTATTCTAAGGATAAGATACGCGTTTTTTTTACGCGTATAAGTCCTTTTTGTGATGTTAAATATAAAAAAATCAATCAAGATTATTATCAATTTTCACTTTATAAACTGCACGATATTATAGATAAAAAAACTCATAAACTCTCTAAAAAAGAATTTAAGCGCCAAAGTAAAAATGCCATAGGGGATATCATTAAAAAAACTAGAATTAGCTTCGAGATTAATGGCATTTGGTTTTTTCTTTATAAATTTAAAAATAATTTGCAAGATTTAATTATTTTGAAAGTTATTTTTTCTACTTTTGAGCAAGCAAAATGCTTTAATTTACCTCATTTTTTGCAAAACTATAAAGAAATCACAGATAATGAAAATTTTTATAGTAAAAATTTAGCATTATATGGAGATTTTTCTAAAATTTTTGATAGCACAAAATGTATTAAAATTTTAGACAAGCAAGAAGATATTAGTTTATATTTCCCAAGTCAAATTCAAAGTTTTGAAGCGGGTAAAATCTTACTTTTTGTGCTTTTAAAAAGATTAAAAAATGATAGATTAAATTTTTTACAAAAATTGACTTTTGAAAGCTTAGAGCAATTTTTTATAAGCCTTAGGCAAATTTGTATTTTCTTTGAGTTTTTTAGCACTCTTTTTGAAAAAAGTATTCAAAATAAACTTCAAAATTATATTTTAAATTTAGAAAAACAAGTATGTAGTGATAAAAATTATAAATTTGAATTAGAAAAATATATTTTTATTTTAAGTGATGAAAAAATCAATGATATTTTTCTTGATATGGAATTTATTTTAAAGAATGATTGTGATTTTTATCAAGGAGAAAAAAATCAAATTTTAAAGTCCTTGGTAGCTTTTAAACTAAGAAAAGGATTAGTTTTTTTAAAGAAAAAAATTGTAAAATCTCAAAGAAATCTTGAAGAAGAAATAGAAAGAATAAAATTTTTATTATGCTATTTTGCAACTATGTTTGAAGAAAAAAGTATTGAAAAACTAAAAAATTATTTTGAATATAATCATTTAGAGCAAATTTCATATGATGCAAATATAATAAAACAAATTGAAAAAAGCATTAAAAAATTAAAAATATATAGTTAGGAAAAACATGCAAAAACAAGAAAAAATAGTTAAAATGTTTGATGATATAGCACCAACTTATGATAAGGCTAATAGAATTTTAAGTTTTGGAAGTGATGTGAGTTGGAGAAAAAAAGCTTGTTTGGATGTTTTTAAATTTTCTAATAATGAACTTGATATTATCGATGTAGCTTGTGGTACGGGCGATATGATTATAGAATGGCAAAATCAAGCCTTAAAAGCAAATAAAAACATTACGAGTATAAAAGGGGTTGATCCAAGTGCGGGTATGCTTGAAGTAGCTAAGAAAAAAATTCCTGAAGCGACTTTTGTACAAGCAAAAGCACAAGAGCTTCCACTTGAAAATGAAAGTGCAGACATCATAAGTATAAGTTATGGTATACGCAATGTGGTAGATAGAAAAGAAGCTATAAAAGAATTTGCAAGAGTGTTAAAAAAGGATGGGATTTTACTTGTACTTGAATTTACCAAAAGAGAGCAGGGTGGTTTTATAGCTGCTTGTAGAGATTTTTACTTAAAAAATATTTTGCCAAAAGTAGGTGGATTTATCAGTAAAAATTATAGTGCTTATGAGTATTTACCAAATTCTATAGAAGATTTTTTAAGCAAAGAAGAATTTATCAAAGAATTGAGTGAGCATTTTGAAATGTTAGAGTATAAAAGCTTTAGTTTTGGTGTTTGCTCTATGTTTATTGCAAGAAAAAAATGAAAGTTTCAGAACTTAATCTAAAAGCTAAAAGTTTATTAGAATTTCATCTTGATGATATAGAGCTTAGTGGGGAAATTTCTAAAATTACTATTCATAGTTCAGGACATTGGTATTTTGACTTAAAAGATGAAAAATCAAGCATAGCTTGTGTGATGTTTAAAGGTTTTAATCAATTTGTCCAAGCTAAACCTAAGGTTGGCGATATGCTTGATCTTAGAGGTTATGTGAGTTTGTATGAAGCAAGTGGTAGGTATCAATTTATCGCTAAAAGTATGCAAAAAACAAGCCTTGGGGATTTAGAAGTTAAATTTTTAGCCTTAAAAGAAAAGCTTGAAAAAGAAGGTTTGTTTGATATAAATGCCAAAAAAAGCATTGTTAAATTTCCTAAAAAAATAGGCATAATCACTTCTTTTACTTCAGCTGCCTTGCAAGATATGTTAAAACTAATTTCACAAAAGGAATACAATCTTTGTAAAATAACTATTTTTAATGCGCTTACTCAAGGACAAAGTGCTCCAAATTCTTTGATAAATGCTTTAAAAAAAGCTGATGAGTTTAATTTAGATGCAATTATTTTAGCAAGAGGCGGTGGAAGTAGAGAGGATTTGTTTTGTTTTAATGATGAAGAACTTGCAAGATGTATTTTTTCTTTAAAAACGCCTATTGTTTCTGCTATTGGACATGAGATTGATTATGTTATTAGTGATTTTGTAGCAGATTTAAGAGCACCAACTCCAAGTGCGGCTATTGACATGATTTTTCCAAATAAACTCAGCTTAGAACAAGGACTTGATGAGCTTGCTATGCGTTTTAAAAACCAAATGTTAAATCATCTTAAGTTTTATCAAAATAAAATCGATCATTTACAAAATTTAGCCAAAGCGAAATCTTTAGAAAATGCTTTTTTTCTTAGAAAACAAAAGCTTGATTTTTTACAAAGTCAATTAAAGAGCGTTTTAAATTTAAAATTATTAAACTATGAAAACAAACTTAATAATTTTGAAGAGCTTTTAACTCAGCATAAAAATTTCTTTGATAAAAGTAAAAATTTGATAAATTTACAAAAAGATGGCAAAAATATCTCTCTTGAAAAACTAAAAAAAGGAGATATTATAAAACTTTGCTCAATAAATGAGAGTAAAGAAGCCCAAATACTATAAAAAGGAGACAAAATGAGAGTAATGAATTTTAGTGCAGGTCCTTCAAATCTGCCTGATGAGGTTTTAAAAGAAGCACAGGAGCATTTGTTTGATTATCATGGCAAAGGCTTTTCTATTATGGAAGTTTCTCATCGTGGAAAGGTTTTTGAAGAAGTGCATTTTGAAGCTATTAAAATGGCAAAAGAGCTTTATGGTGTAAATGATGATTATGAAGTGCTTTTAATGCAAGGTGGGGCTAGTTTGCAATTTGCTATGATACCTATGAATTTATATATGGGTGGAGTTTGTGAATTTGCTAATACGGGAGTTTGGACTAAAAAGGCTATTAAAGAGGCTGAAATTTTAGGAGTAAATACAAAAATAGTAGCAAGCACTCAAGAAAGTGAGTTTGATCATATCCCACAATTTGAATTTAGCGATAATGCAGATTATGCTTATATATGCTCTAATAATACCATTTATGGAACTCAGTATAAAAGCTATCCAAAAACTAAAAGTCCTTTGATAATTGATGCTTCTAGTGATTTTTTCTCTAAAAAGATAGATTTTTCTAATGTTGCTATGCTTTTTGGTGGAGTGCAAAAAAATGCAGGAATTTCAGGACTTGCTTGTGCATTTATCCGCAAAGATATGATAGAGCGTAGTAAAAACAAAAATATACCTAGTATGTTAAAATACAGTGTTTATGCTGAAAATAATTCTTTATTTAATACACCTGCAACCTTTGCTATATATATGTTTAATCTTGAAATGAAATGGCTTTTAAATCAAGGTGGCTTAGATAAAATCAATGAGCAAAACATACAAAAGGCTAAAATTTTATACGATGTGATTGATGAGAGTAATGGTTTTTATAAAGGTCATGCTAAAAAAGAAGATAGATCGCTAATGAATGTCAGTTTTAATATAAATCGTGCTAAAAACTTAGAGCCAGTTTTTGTAAAAGAAGCTGAAGAAAATGGTATGATAGGTCTTAAAGGACATAAAATTTTAGGTGGAATTCGCGCTAGTATTTATAATTCTATCAGCATTGAAAAGGTGCAAAACTTAAGTGAATTTATGAAAGATTTTGCTAAAAAACATGCTTGATTAGGTAAAAAGAGGATTTTTATGAATAATGACAAAATAAGTATCATTGGTGCTAAGGAAAATAATCTTAAAAATATCAACCTAGAAATTCCTAAAAATAAACTCATAGTTTTTACAGGACTTAGTGGAAGTGGTAAATCAACTTTAGCTTTTGGTACGCTTTATGCAGAAGGACAACGTCGCTATATTGAGAGTTTAAGTGCTTATGCAAGGCAGTTTTTAGATAAAGTGGGTAAGCCAAATGTTGATAAAATAGAAGGTTTAACTCCTGCTATTGCTATTGATCAAAAAACAACTTCTAAAAATCCTAGATCAACCGTTGGGACTATTACTGAAATTTATGATTATTTAAGACTTTTATATGCAAGGATTGGCTCACAACATTGTCATCAATGTGGTCAAAAAATCTCATCTATGAGTGCAGCAGATATTGTAGGTGAAATCTTAAAGCTTCCAAAAGGAGCTAAAATCATCATTTATGCGCCTTTGATCAAAGAAAAAAAAGGAACTTTTGCAGATCTTTTGGAAAATTTAGTCGCAAAAGGCTATGTTAGAGCGCAAATTGATGGGGTTTTAACGCGTCTTGATGAGGATATTGAGCTTGCTAAAACCAAAAAACATACAATAAAACTTGTAATAGATAGGCTTGAAGTGCAAGATGATATGCTAGCAAGACTTGCAAGCGATATAGAAAAAGGACTTAGCGAGAGTTTTGGTGAAGTGGAAATTGAAGTTTTAAATAATGAAGAATTAAATATAGCAAAACATTTTCATTATAGTGAGCATAATGCTTGTTTTGATTGTAAAATTTCTTTTCCTTTGCTTGAGCCTTTGAGTTTTTCTTTTAATTCTCCAAAAGGCGCTTGTCCAAGTTGTGATGGTCTTGGTATAAGATATACGCTAGATATGAAAAAACTTATCAATGAAGAATTAAGCTTAGAAGCAGGAGCTATAAAGCTTTTATACGGGTTTAATAAAAGTTATTATTATAAGTTTTTAATGGCCTTTTGTGAACAAAATGATATCAGGGTAAAAATTCCATATAATGAGCTAAGTGAAGAAGAAAAGCGTCTAGTGCTTTATGGTAATGCCAAGGAAATTAACTTTTTATGGAAAAGACATCGCTTAAGTCGAAAATTTGAAGGTGCGGTTAAATATGCCTATGAAATGCTAAAAGATGAAAAAGATTTAAGCGAGTATATGAGCGAAAAAACTTGCAAAGATTGCAATGGTCATCGTTTAAGAGCAGAAAGTTTAGCCGTAAAAGTAGCTGAGAAAAATTTGGGTGAAATTTTAGATATGAGTATAGAAAATACCGCTGCATTTTTTTCAAAAGAAGCTAATTTTGCGTATTTAAGTGAGCAAGAAAGATTGATAGCTAAGCCTATTTTTAAAGAAATTAATGAAAGATTGTTTTTTCTTTATGATGTAGGACTTGGGTATTTATCTTTAGGGCGTGATGCAAGAACCATTAGCGGGGGTGAGGCTCAAAGAATTCGTATAGCATCTCAAATTGGTAGTGGTTTAAGTGGAGTGATGTATGTTTTAGACGAGCCTAGTATTGGTTTACATGAGCGAGATACGGCAAAACTCATTAAAACTTTAAGAAATCTTCAGCAAAAGGGTAATACTTTAATCGTGGTTGAGCATGATAAAATGACTATAGAAGAAGCAGATTTTATCGTAGATATTGGTCCAAATGCTGGTAAATTTGGCGGTGAGGTTGTATTTAGTGGAACTTATAAAGAATTATTAAAAAGCAAAAGTCAAACTGCTCTTTATATGAGTGGTAAAAAGCAAATTGCCCATCAAAAAAATAGAGAACAAAAAGATTTTATTAGTTTAAAAGATGTGAGTATTAATAATATTCAAAATTTAAGTGTAGATTTCCCACTACGCAATCTTGTAGCAATTACAGGCGTTTCAGGAAGTGGTAAGAGTTCATTAATTTTACAAACTTTGCTTCCATTTGCAAAAGAAGAGCTTAACCGTGCTAAAAAAGTTAAAAAACTAAGTGGGGCTAAAATAGAAGGTTTAGAAAAACTTGATAAGGTAATTTATCTTGATCAAAGTCCTATAGGAAGGACTCCTCGTTCAAATCCTGCTACTTATACAGGTGCTATGGATGAAATTCGTAATCTTTTTGCAGCTACCAAAGAAGCTAAAATGCGAGGTTATAAAGCAGGGCGTTTTTCTTTTAATGTTAAAGGTGGAAGATGTGAAAAGTGTAGTGGAGATGGTGAAATTAAAATAGAAATGCACTTTTTGCCTGATGTGATGGTAACTTGTGATGTTTGTAATGGTAAAAGATATAATGATGCAACACTTGAGATCAAATATAAAGGTAAAAGCATAGCCGATGTTTTGAATATGAGTATTATCGAAGCAAGTGAGTTTTTTACTTCTGTACCAAAAATAAAACAAAAGCTTGATACTTTGGTAAAAGTTGGGCTTGATTATCTTACCTTAGGACAAAATGCAACTACTTTAAGTGGTGGAGAGGCTCAGCGTATTAAGCTAGCCAAAGAATTAAGCAGAAGTGATACAGGAAAAACTCTTTATATTTTAGATGAACCTACAACAGGACTTCATTTTGAAGATGTTAATAAGCTTATTTTAGTTTTGCAACATTTAGTCGATCTTGGAAATAGTGTGTTTGTGATAGAGCATAATTTAGATGTGATTAAAAATGCTGATTATATCATCGATATGGGACCTGAAGGTGGGGTTAAAGGTGGTAAGGTTATAGCTAAAGGTAGCGTTGAAGAGCTTGCTAAAAATCATGAAAAAAGTGGTTCTTATACAGGGTATTATCTAAATTTAGAGTTAAAAAGCATAAAAAAATAAATTGGTTGAAGTTATTCTTCAACCATAAATTTCACCTTTTTTATACTCATAAATACTTTGCATATCTTTATCGCCTCTTCCTGAAAGATTTACAACTATCACACTTTTTTTCTTTAAAGTTGGACAAAGTTTTTCTAAATAAGCTAATGCATGTGAGCTTTCAATAGCGGGTATAATACCTTCTTCTTTACATAATAATTTTAAAGCATTAATGCACTCATCATCACTAATAGCATGATAACTTGCTCTTTTGCTTTCTTGTAAATATGCGTGCAAAGGTCCTATGCCAGGGTAATCAAGCCCAGCAGAGATGCTAAAAGTATGAGCAATGTTTCCTTTATCATCTTGTAAAACTTTAGTTTTCATACCATGGATAATACCTTCTTTACCTTTAGTAAGTGTGGCTGCATGGTAAGGTGTATCTTTTCCTAAACCTGCTGCTTCAACGCCTATGAGTTTAACTTTTTCATCTTTTAAAAATGCATGAAAAATTCCAGCAGCATTGCTACCACCTCCAGCTGCTGCTATGATGTAATCTACTTTTTTATTTAATTTTCTAAGTTGCATTTTGCATTCTTTACCTATAATACTTTGAAAATGCGTAACAATTTGCGGATAAGGATAAGGCCCCACTGCACTTCCTACTACATAAAATACTTCTTTAGTATTTTTAACCCAAAAATTTAAAGCCTCATCTACCGCATCACTTAAAGTTTTACTTCCACTTTCTACTGCGTGAACTTTTGCTCCTAAAAGCTCCATTTTATAGACATTTAAGGCTTGCCTTTTTACATCAATAGCTCCCATAAATATCTCACATTCAAGCCCCAAAAGTGCTGCTGCAGTAGCGGTTGCAAGCCCGTGTTGTCCTGCTCCAGTTTCTGCAATAATTTTTTTCTTATTCATTTTCTTTGCCATTAAGGCTTGAGCTATGGCATTGTTGATCTTATGAGCTCCTGTGTGAGTTAGATCTTCTCTTTTTAAATAAATTTCGTGATTATAAAGCTTGCTTAAATTTTTAGCATAGTATAAAGGCGTAGGTCTTCCTACATAATTAACTAAGAGTTCTTTTAATTCTGTGTTAAAATCTTTATCTTTTTTGAGTTTTAAAAAAGCTTTTTCTACTTCATCTAATGCTATTTTTACTTCATTTGGCACAAATTGCCCACCAAATTTTCCATAATATTTTTTCATAGTATTTCCTTAAAATGATTAATAATATAAAATCAAAAATGATCAACTAAAACTAAAAATGTAAAATAAAAAATGATTAAAAATGTAGTAGTAGGCTTAACGCCAAGAAAAAGAAGCTTTGTTAAATGAGTATTTTAAATTTAGTTTAGAAAATTTTTTCCTTTCCATAGTTTTTCCTTTTAAAAAATTGCCAAATGACTTTACATTCTAAGATAATTATTATTAAAAATTCTTTAAAATGATAGTTTGGAAAATAAATACTAAGAAAATTTGTAATGTTTGATTTTTTATATAATGACATAAGCTATATAGGGCTTTTTATAGTATGTTTTCTCTCTAGCACGCTTTTGCCTATGGCAAGTGAAGCTTTTGTGCTTGCTTTTGTAAAATTAGATTTTAATGCTTATATGGTTTTATTTATAGCAAGTTTGGGAAATACTTTGGGTAGTTTAAGTACTTATGCGTTAGCTTATTTTGGAGAGAGTCAAATTTTAGAAAAATATTTTAAAAACTCTTTGCGTAAATTAGAAAAAATCAATGCAAATTTTAAAAAATTTGGCTCTTTGTATGCTTTTTTTACTTTTTTACCCATAGTGGGAGATCTTTTTGCATTAGGGCTTGGATTTGCTAAGTATTCTTTTTTAAAAGCAAGTATTTTTATAGCCTTGGGTAAATTAAGCCGTTATGCTTTTGTAATTTTCATAGCAAATTCCATTTAAAAGTCTTGATTTTAAAAGATTTAAAAGTCTAGTATTATCAATATCTTTTAAAACTTTTATGGTGTTTTTTAATTCATGATTTTTCATAGGCATTTTTGCATCTTTAAAACACCTTATAGTGCTTCCTCTAGCAAAAGTACTATCACAAATAACATCTACTAAATACTCATCAAAATTTGCTAAATTGGGATCAAGCATATAAGCAATAGTTAATGCATCATGTATCCATGTGCCATTTGTGCCTCTTGTTTTGCTTGCATAATCAATCCAAACTCTTAAAGTTTGCACTAAAAAATCACAAAGAGGATTTTGATTTTCTAAAGCATTTAAATCTTCATGTGTGAGCATAGTTTGCATTGTTGCATTATAAGGAACAAGTGTGATTTTAGCTCTTGAGTTTAAAACTATGCTAGCAGCTTCAGGATCAAAGCCAAAATTTGTATCTTTGATATGATAAGGCATATCAAAACTTCCACCCATGATAAAAATTTCTTTTACATTTTTATCAAAATCTTTAAAAAGTTTCATCGCTATAGCTATATTTGTTAAAGGTCCTATAGCGCAAATTGAAATTTCACCTGGGTTTTGCATAATAAGCTCACCCATTTTCATACAAGCATTTGGATTTATGTTTTCTAAGATTTTTATAGGTTTTATATGATCCCAAAGATGAGTAAGCTTAAACTCTTCTACGCTTTTATCTAATCTTTGTCTCCAAAAATGACTATCTTCACATAAAGCTTCATGGGCACCTAAATACAAAGGTATGTCTAGATTAAGCTTATTTAATAAATCTTTAGCAACGCTATAAGCGGTTAAAGCTTGTACATTACCACTTAAAGTGCTAATCATTTCAAGTTTGATTTCTTTAGAGGCTAAAATAAGCCCAAGGGCTAAACCATCATCGGTATTAGCCCCTGCTATTCCATTGCCTATATCAGTATCTAAAATAAGGCGTATCATATCGCATCTTCTATTAAATTTAAATCTCTGCCTCTAGTTTCTGGTGCAAAGAAGGTTGTGATAAAACCAATTCCTGCGGTGATAACAAAATACAAGGCTATTGGCCACCAAGTGCCATAATAAGCAAGCAAAGCTGAAGCTATCATAGGAGCAGTACCCCCTGAAAGTATAGAGCCAAATTCTTTTGCTAGCGCCATTTTAGTATAACGATTTTTTGCTCCAAAAAGTTCTACACCCCACGCAGCTTGCACACCAAAAATCCCTAAAGATGCCAAAGACATACCTACGATGATAGTTAAAATTACAATAATTTCATTTTTACTATCAAGTAGCATAAAAGCAGGGAAAGCATAAAGCATTAAAAGCAAGCAAAAGGCTCTATAAGTAATACGCCTTCCAAATTTATCACTTAAATATCCTGCTAAAGGTATAACTAAAAATCCCACTAAAGAAGCGATAACAACAGCAGTTGTGGCTACTGATTTATCAAGAAGTAAAATTTTAGTTACATAGCCTACTATAAAGCCTTGTGCAAGATAAGATGGCCCATTTTCTCCTATCCTTATACCCACCATAGTCCAAAATGCGCGACTTTTTTGCCAAAAAGTTCTTTCATCTTTTTTCATATGTGCTTCATTCTCATGACGAATTTTTAGCATTAATTCTTTTTGTTTTTCAAAAACAGGAGTTTCTTTTACATTTAAACGCATATAAACAGCAAAAAGTGCTATAAAAATACTTCCTATAAAAGGAATTCTCCATCCCCATTCTTTAAAACTAGCATCATCCATACTTGTAACTAAAAGCCATACAAAAGCTGCAAGTAAGGTTCCACTATTTGATCCAAGTGCTATAACAGAAGAGATTAAACCTCTATGTTTGCTAGGAGCGTATTCTCCAAGCATGACAGTCCCACCTGAAAGCTCAGCACCTGCGCCAAAGCCTTGCATAAAACGCAAAATAACCAAACATATAGGAGCCCAAATTCCAATTACTGCATAACTTGGTATAAAACCAATTAAAGTAGTTGAAATACCCATTAATGCAATGGTGCTCATCAATACATTTTTTCTTCCGTATTTATCTCCTAAATATCCAAAAAACAAAGCTCCAATAGGTCTAGCAATAAAACCTATACCATAAGTAACAAAACTAAGCAATAATGCTATAACAGGAGTTTGCTCAGGAAAGAAAACTTCTGAAAAAACAGTAGCTGCAGCTAAACCATAAAGTGCAAAATCTGCATATTCCATAGCAGTTCCTAGCCAACACGAAAACACAGCCTTTTTAAAAGCCTTTTTTCCTTGTGGAGTTTGAAAATTTTCATCCGCGATTGATTTTGTTTGCAAGATTAAACCTTTATTTGAAATTTCAAAATGATAATTTTATCTAAAATGCTTAAAATGGAAATTTAATACTTTTTACCGACTTTTAAATAATTTTGGGCGATAATTATTATTATTTTTTAATATAGGAAACAAATGAAAACTTTAACCATAATTGATACTTTTGGCTTTTTCTTTAGACTTTTTTATGCTTTAAAGGGTTTGAAAAATTCAAAAGGCGAACCTAGTAATATGATTAGCGGTTTTGCTAATTTTATTTATAGTTTGAAAAATGAACATCCTAGTGATATGATTATTTTTGCTCTTGATAGCAAAGGAAAAACTTTTAGAAGTGAAATTGATCCAAATTATAAAATCAACCGCACCCCACCTCCACCTGATTTATTAGCTCAAATTCCAATTTGCATTCAAATGATAGAAAAAATGGGTTTTTCAAGTTTTTCTTGCGAAGGATATGAGGCTGATGATATCATCGCATCTTTGGTTAAAGAGTGTGAGAATAAGGATATTTTTATAAGAATTATCACTCAAGATAAAGATTTGTATCAACTTATAAAAGATGATAAAGTTAGTATTTATAGTCCTATTTCAAAAAATGATTATGATGAAGCAGGATGTTTGGAAAAATATGGGGTAAAACCTAGCCAAATAAGAGATTTTTTAGCTCTATGTGGAGATAGCTCAGATAATATCCCAGGGGTAAAAGGAATTGGTGCTAAGGGTGCTAAGAATTTACTTGATGAGTTTGAAAGTATTGAGGGAATTTATGAAAACTTAACACTAGTGCGTAATGAAAGAAGTCGTAATTTGTTGCTTGAGGGCAAAGAAAATGCCTTTTTGAGTAAAAAACTTGCTTCTTTGTATGAAGATTTAGATGTGAAAAATATGCTTTTAAATTGTGAGTATCCAAAAGATGAACCTTTGCTTAAGATTATGGATATTTTAGAGCAGTATGAATTAAATGCTTTATTAAAAAAACTACGTACTAATCCTATTAATAAAGATAAAAATTTAGGATTTAATGCAAGATTAATCTTAGATGAGAAAGAATTATTTGACATTTTAGAAAAAATTGATGATCAAAGCATTGTTGCTTTTGACACTGAAACTACGGGCTTAGATACCAAAGAAGCAAAGATAGTAGGATTTAGTTTTTGTTTTCATGAAAGCGAAGCCTTTTATGTACCACTTGCGCATGATTATTTAGGAGTTTGCAAGCAAATTTCTATGCAAGTGGCTAAAAAAGGTATAGAAAAAATCTATCAAAGTATGGTTATAGGACATAATCTTAAATATGATTTTGAGATTATAAAAAATAATTTTAATTTACTTCCTCCAAAAAATTATGCTGATACTATGATACTTGCATGGCTTAAAGAACCAAGTTTACGTGTAAATATGGATGATTTAGCAAAAAGATTATTTGATTATGAGACTTTGCATTTTGAAGATTTAGTAAAAAAAGGAGAAAGCTTTGCAGGAGTGGATGTAGAAAAAGCTTGCAAATATGCAGCTGAGGATGCTTATATCACTTTAAGATTTTATTTGTATTTTTTAAAAAATTTAGAAAAGCCTTTATTTGAGCTTGCACAAAAAAGTGAGTTTGAATTTATCAAAGTGCTTATTATGATGGAAAATAATGGCATTAAGCTTGATACTCAAAAGCTTGAAAGCCTAATGCAAAGTTTTAATCAAGATATCAAAATATTAAGTGAAAAAATATATGATTTAGCGGGTGAAAAATTTAATATCAACTCTCCAAAACAAGTAGGGGATATTTTATTTGAAAAATTAAAACTACCAAGTGGTAAAAAAAGTAAAACAGGTTATTCTACTGATGAAAAGGTTTTAAATGCTATTTTAGATAACCATCTGATTGTGAAAGAAATTTTAGCTTACAGAGAGCTTGCAAAATTAGTTTCTACTTATTGTGAACCTTTGTTAAAATTAGCTAAAAAAGATGAAAACTCAAGAATTTATTCAAGCTTTTTGCAAACTGGTACTGCTACTGGACGCCTTTCATCAAAAGATCCAAATTTGCAAAATATCCCTGCGCATGGTCAATATGCTAAAGATTATAAATCCTGTTTTGTAGCAAAAGAAGGATTTAGCTTTATCTCGCTTGATTATTCACAAATTGAGCTTAGAATGCTAGCGCATTTTAGTGAAGATGAGAAATTACTAGAAGCGTTTTCAAACGATGAGGATATTCATGCAAAAACTGCTATTATGATTTTTAATCGTAGTGATTATGAGACAAGAAGTATTGCTAAAAGTATAAATTTTGGTCTTATTTATGGCATGGGTTATAAGACTTTGAGTCAAAATTTAAAAATAGAAGCAAAATTAGCTAAAGAATATATTGAAAAATATTTTGAGAATTTTACTAGCATTAAAACCTATTTTGAAAAGGTAAAAAATGAAGCTAAGCAAAATGGTTTTATAAAGACTTTACTAGGTCGTAAGCGTTATTTTGACTTTGAAAATGCAAAGCCTATGCATGTGGCAATGTATGAAAGAGAGAGTATTAACTCTACACTTCAAGGCTCTGCTGCCGATATAATAAAACTTGCAATGATAGAAATTGCAAAAGACTTAGATGAAAATAAACGCTTGATTTTACAAATTCATGATGAGCTTATTTTTGAAGTAAAAGATGAACTTTGCGAGGAATTTGCAAAAAATGCTAGTGATATTATGGAAAATATTGTAAAATTAAAAGTTAAATTAAAAACTTCATCAAGTATTGCCAAAAATTGGGGCGCATTAAAATAAGGAGAATAACTAATGGATCTTTCAACCATACTTGGGATGGTATTAGCTGTTGTTAGTATTTCTGTAGGGGATATTTTAGAGGGTGGTAACCCTTTGCATGTTTTGCACTTAAGTTCATTTTTGATCGTGGTTCCAACTGCAGCATTTTGTGCGATGACAGCAACTCATAAAAAATTTGTTAAAGCAGCTTATAAAGAATTAAAACTTGCCTTTAAAGGTGCAGGGGTAAATTTAAGTCAAAGGATAGCTGAGCTTGTAGAATACTCTATCATAGCAAGAAGAGACGGGCTTTTGGCTTTAGAATCAAAAACTAATGAAATTGATAATGAGTTTTTAAAAGAAACCATGATGATGATGGTTGATGGTAAGAGCGTAGAAGAGATTAAAGAAAGCATGGAAATCCAAATAGAAGAAATGGAAGAATATTACAAAGAAACGGCAGAATACTGGATCCGTTTTGGTGAAACTTGTCCTACTATGGGACTTGTTGGTGCGGTTATGGGGCTTATGCTTGCTTTGCAACTTTTAGATGATCCTCAAGCTATGGCAGCAGGTATTGCAGGAGCATTTACCGCAACGGTAACGGGGATTTTTGGTGCTTATGCTTTATTTGGTCCTTGGGGACATAAAATCAAAGCTAATGCTCATGAGCTCATTAAAGAAAGGATAGTGATCTCGCATGCTATAGTAAGTATTGCAGAGGGAGCTAATCCTAGGGATTTAGAGGCTAAATTGTTTAATTATCTTGGACAAGGCGAGCCTAGAATTTCTCAATTTGATAAGTAAGAGTTAAAAAATGGGAAAAAAACATAAATGTCCAGAATGTCCAGCAGGTGAAAAGTGGGCTGTGCCTTATGCAGACTTTTTAAGTTTGCTTTTGGCGCTTTTCATTGCTCTTTGGGCGATTTCTGAAAGTAATCCTGCTAAAACTGAAGCCTTAAAAACTGAATTTGTTAAAATTTTTGAATTTACTGCTTCAAATCCTTTAGAAAAAGAAAGTGAAGTGCATAATAAATACAGTGCTCCATCTAATGCAAATGTTGAAGAGCTTGAAAAGCTTAAAAAATTAAGTATCACTCAACAAGAAAATATAGAAAAATTAAAAGCGGCATTAGATCAAAGAGAAAATAATATCGTTTTAAATTTGCCTGCAAGGGTTGAATTTGCTAGAGGTAGTACACAAATTGATTCAGCTGATGTACAAGATTTTCTAAAGCGCATTAGTGAAGTTTTAAAAAGAATGCCTGCGCAAGCTCAAATAGAACTTAGAGGCTATACTGACGCAAGCGATAAAGACCCTAAAAGAAATTTTGATTTAGCAAGTAAAAGAGCTCAAGTTGTGGCTGATTATTTGATTGCTAGAGGGATTAACCCAGCTCAACTTATAGTGGTTAGTTTTGGTGAAAATTATCCTTTGAGTACAAACAAAGAAGATGAGATAAACAATAGGGTTGAATTTTATATCCGCGTAGATTCTTCAGATAATCAAACTAGAAAGTCAGTATTGGATCAAATCGGAACTTTTAAATAACAAATAAGCAAAAAACTTATTTGTTATTCTCTCCGCCAAAACGAAGCAGTGCTGAACCCCAAGTAAAACCCCCGCCAAAAGCATCAAGCAATATTAGCGAACCTTGTTTTAAGCGACCTTGCTCGTAAGCATCATTCATTGCCATAGGAATTGAAGCAGCTGAGGTATTGCCATATTTTTGGACAGTAACTACGCATTGTTCATTTGTAAAATTTAATTTTTCTTGTACGGCCTTGATAATTCTTAAATTAGCTTGATGAGGTATAAAAAGATCAATTTCTTCGCTTTTTATATTGTTTTTTGCAAGAATTTCAATAACATCATTACTTAGAGTATTCACCGCGATTTTAAATACCTCATTTCCTTTCATTTGCATGGAAAGTGGAGAGCAGATACTGCTTTTTTGAGCTCTTTGAGTCATTAATAAATCTCCAAATTCCCCATCGCTTGCAGTATGAGTATCTATAATAGGAAAATTATCATCTAATGATACAACTCCAGCCCCAGCTCCATCGCCAAATAACACACAAATGCTTCTATCAGTATAATCCATAATAGAGCTAATTTTTTCAGCTCCTACGATTAATACATTTTTTTTAGCACCACTTTCAACCATAGATTTAGCAAGCTCTAAAAGATAAATAAATCCTGAGCATGCAGCAGAAATATCAAAAGCGGTGATATTTTTTAAGCCCAAATTATGAGCAATTTTGCATGCGGTTGATGGCATGGTAAAATAATCAGGACTTAAAGTAGCTACGATGATCGCATCTATATCTTGAGGATTTAAATTAGCTCTTTGTATAGCCTTAATAGCTGCTTTAGTACCAAGATCGCTTGTATTCTCATCATCACTTGCTATATGTCTTTGTTCTATACCGGTTCTTCTTAATATCCATTCATTGCTAGTTTGAACCATTTTTTCTAAGTCAAAATTGCTCAGAGTTTTTGTAGGGATATAAGAAGCTATACTTTTTAAGGAAGCTTTAGTTGATTTCATAATTAGAAAGTTCTTTTTCTATAGTTTGATTTATATTTGATTGTGCGAAATTTAATGCTTGAAAAATAGCATTTTTTATAGCTTTTGGACCACTTTTTCCATGACTTATAATGACACATTCTTTTACACCCAAAAGCGGAGCTCCACCGTATTCTTCATAGTCAATATGAGTTTTTAGTTCATTAAAAGCTGGTTTTGCTAAAAGATAGCCTAGTTTTGCTAAAAAAGATTTTTGAATTTCTTGTTTTAGAAGCTTTGTAATAACACTCGCTACACCTTCGCCGGTTTTAAGTAAAATATTCCCATTAAATCCATCACATACTAATACATCTATAGTACCATTAAAGATATCTCTACCTTCAGCATTTCCTACAAAATTTGGAAGTTGCTTTAAGAGTTGATGAGTTTCCTTGGTAAGCTCATTTCCTTTGCATTCTTCTTCGCCATTTGATAGTAAAGCAACTCTAGGTTTGGCAATTTTTAAAATCTCTTTTGCATAAGCTTCACCCATAATGGCAAACTGAAATAAATGCTCGCTTTTGCAATCAACATTTGCTCCAACATCTAGTACAAGTGTTCTTGAATGGATATTTGGCATTAAAGTAGCTATTGCAGGTCTAGCAATATTTGCTAATCTTCCAAGCCTTAATGTAGCTAAACTCATGGTAGCTCCACTATGTCCAGCAGAAACAACAGCTTTTGCTTTTTGATTTCTTACTAATTCTATAGCCTTGTAGATAGTACTGTCTTTTCTTTTTAGTGCATCTGTGGAATTTTCTTCCATAGCAAATACATCAAAAGCTTCTTCGTATTCTATGTATGAGTTTAATTCTTGAGGTATTAAGGTTTTAAGCTTTTGAGGATCCCCTACCAAGATAGCTTTAAATTCACGCTCTTTTAAAGCCTGAATCACACCTTCTATAATAGGTTTTTCCCCAAAATCACCACCCATTGCATCAATAGCAATGCTTGTCATCGTTATTAATATTCCTTAGTTACTGGATTTACACGGTGAGGCATTTTATAGCTACCATCTTTGTCTTTTATAGGCATAGGTAGGGTAACTTTATAATGAGTTCTGCGTTTTGCTGCACGAGTTTTACTCACTCTTCTCTTAGGTACTGCCATTTTTTACTCCTTTGTTAATTTGAACATTTATTGCAATAAAAATAATCACTTAAATAAGATTGCAACTCACTTGTGGCAAGCTCTATTAAATCTATATGAGAGTCAAAAAACTCCATAGTATCACTTAAAGTGTTATTTTCATCTTTGAAAATTCCATCGCTTGCAAAAAGCTCTATATTTTGATCGATTTCAAGCTCCATTTCATCGCCGCAGCGATCACAGTTTCTATAAGCAAAGCCTTTGAAATTAGCTTTTATTTTTGCTAATTTTGGATTAACTTTTGTAATAGTTCCTTCAAAAACTATATTATCAAGATCTAGTTTAAAAGGGTAAGCTATAGAGCTAAGCTTTGCAAAAGCGATTTTCATTATAAAATTTCAGTTTTTGAAAAGAAAAATTCTATTTCAATTTTTGCATTTTCTAAGCTATCACTTCCATGAACTGCATTTGCATCAATACTATCTGCAAAATCTGCTCTAATAGTACCAGGAGCTGCTTCTTTTGGATTTGTAGCACCCATTAATTCTCTGTTTTTTAATACAGCATTTTCGCCTTCTAAAACAGAAACCACAACCGGACCACTGATCATAAATTCAACTAAATCTTTAAAAAAAGGTCTATCTTTGTGTACAGCGTAAAATTCTTGAGCTTCTTTTTCTGAAAGCTGTATTTTTTTTGTTGCTGCTATTCTTAGACCATTGCTTTCAAAGCGTGTTAAAATTTGACCAATAACACCTTTTTTAACTGCATCAGGTTTAATAATAGAAAGTGTTTTTTCCAAAATCGTCCCCTTAATTTAAATAAGTTTTATATTTATAAAAGAGCTAATTATACCAAAAAATGCTTTAAAATTATATAAAATTTAGAGTTTATAGAAGAGTTTGTAAGTAGCTTGAAAACAAGATACTTACATTAAATTATTAAGCAAATACTGGAGTTGAACCGTCTCTTAAATCACTTCCGATGTTATCACGGCTTGGTTGTCCGCTAACTACATCACTCCATACAATACAGCCATCAGTTGGGCAAGCGCTTGCACAGGCTGGTTGGTCATTGTGTCCTACACACTCAACACATTTATCAGCATAAACATAATATCTATCTTCGCCTTCAGGATTGTTTGCATCATCTACGATTGCACTTACTGGGCATTCATCTATACAAGAACCACATGCTATACAAATATCAGTAATTTTAACTGCCATTTTTTACTCCTTAATATTAAATGTTAAATGCAAGATTATCAAAATTGTCTTAATTTTATTCTTAAAATCTTTTAATTTTGATAATAAAATTAAATTGTGGATAATTTTACACAATTAATAAATTTTTAAATTTACAAATGATATTATTTCGCTACAAATAAAATTTATTAATTAGGAGATAAAATTATGGTAGTAACTAAAAAAGCTATTGATTTTACAGCACCTGCTGTATTAGGTAATAATGAAATAGTAGGAGATTTTAATCTTTATAAAAATATAGGACCAAAAGGTGCAGTAGTATTTTTCTATCCAAAAGATTTTACTTTTGTTTGCCCATCTGAAATCATTGCTTTTGATAAAAGATATCAAGATTTTAAAGATAGAGGTATTGAAGTAATTGGTGTATCTTGCGATAACGAATTCTCTCACTTTGCATGGAAAAATATGCCGGTAAATCAAGGCGGTATAGGTCAAGTTAAATTTCCTTTAGTAGCTGACTTAACAAAACAAATTGCTAGAAATTTTGATGTTTTATTTGAAGAAGCAGTTGCTTTAAGAGGTTCTTTCTTGCTTGATGCTGATGGAACAATCCGCCATGCAGTAGTTAATGATTTACCACTTGGAAGAAACATTGATGAAATGATTAGAATGGTTGATACTATGTTATTTACTAATGAGCATGGTGAAGTTTGTCCAGCTGGTTGGAATAAAGGTGATGAAGGTATGAAAGCTGATCCTAAAGGTGTAGCTGATTACTTAAGCAAAAACGAAGGTAAATTATAATCAAAAGCCTACTATATGTAGGCTTTATAATCTTTTTTATTCTTTCTATCGTTTATATATTTTAAAAATATTATTTCTACATTTTTTGTTATTTAAATTACATTTTTTATCAATTTTAAATCAAATAATACAATTTTAATCTTATTTGTCAATACAACATTCAATACAAGGAGTAAAAAATGTTTCAAAGTATTACAGGTAGATTAACTTTGGTGATTGCTATTGTGAGTATTATAGTGCTTGCAGTGGTTAATGGTATGAGTTATTACAACTCTAAAGAGGACACTTATACTTATCTTGAAGAAATTCAAAGGAAAACTATGCTTGATACAGCTGAAGTTTTTTCTATATATTCACATGCAAAAAGAAGTGCAATAGCGACTTTAGCGGAAGAAATTGTAAAGCAAGATTTTTCTAATGATGAAAACATATATAATTTTTTAGAGGCTTTTAAAAAGGCAAATAGCTTTGACATTATATATTTTGCGCTAGATGAAACTGGAAAACATTATAAATCAGATCATACTTATTTGGATAAATCTAAAGGATTTGATGTTAAAACTAGAGCATGGTATATTAAAGCTAAAGAAGAGAAGAAATTAATCGTATCAGATCCATATTCTAGCTTTGCAGATGGTAAAATGAAAATTGCATATGCAGTACCTGTGTTTAAAAATAATCAATTTATAGGGGTAGTTGGTGGAGATTATGATTTAGAAAGATTTTCAAAAGATGTATTATCAGTTGGAAAAAGTTCTCAAGCATATACAGCCATATATGATATAGAAGGAAATGCATTTTTCCATCCAGAAGTTGAAAAAATAGGTAAAAAAGACAAATTAAGTGAAAATATTTCTGCTTATATGAAAGCAAATCCTCAATTTTTAGATCCAAAAAATGAAAGTGCAATTGCTTATATACCTAATGAAGAAGGAACTGTAGAAGCAGTTATGTGTACTAATTCTTTTAGTTCTAAATATAAAGTTTGTACAGTTACTAAGGAAAAAGTGTATTCAGAAAAAGCAAATAGTGCTTTAATTAAACAAGTACTTGCTGCATTTGTAGCTATATTAATTGCATTAGCATTAATTAAAATTGTTATAAGCAGGCTTTTATCCCCACTCAAAAAAATCCAA
>NZ_JAKMQT010000007.1:0-113993 GCF_025771725.1 Campylobacter sp. IFREMER_LSEM_CL2151
GTTAGCTTCATAGGTGTTCATGAAAGACCTTTTTCGATGTTTTGAATTTGTAATTTTATATGAGGTATGATAAAATCAATCCAGTTTATATGAATTTCTATATATTCTTTTCTTTTTGCATATTCCTCTTCTATATTTGTGGGATTTTTTATGTAATTTTGTGCAATTTTGTATTCAAAATGAAAAAATATTGAACGAATAAGATCTAAGAAATAATTTTTAAATTCTTCATCCTCAAACTTAGCTTTCATTTGATAAATTCTTTGACTTAGAGGGTTAAAGTCTTGATTTTCAAAATTTAAATTTTCTAAGCATCGAGCAAGATCTGATTTTAAAATTTCACATTCATTGATGTAACTTCTTCCTAAAATAACAACCCCCCTCAAACATTCATCAATTTTATCTTTTTTATCTTGAATTTCTTTTTCGCTTAAAGTTTGTAGTTTTTCAAACAAAGGCTTATTTTCTCTCAATAAATTTTCACATAATTCTTTAAAAGGTTTTTCTATACTTCCTTCTATCCTAGCTCCACCTTCTGTGGCATTGTAAGTTGTAACGCTATTAGTGTCTATAGAATACTCTAAGCTTTCTTTAAATAAAATCCACCATTGATTCGTCTCAACCTTACCATTACCACCATAAGCAGTAATAAACAATCCTTCTTTTCTATCATTTTCACTTTCTTGGGTATGTAGGTATTCTTTAGGATGAGAATTACCATTCTCATCATAAGCTAAATCTTGACCTATTAAGATAATATTCTTATGTCCTAGCTTTATGGCTAAATCATAAGCCATATTTGCTACACTTAAACCACTTCCTAAATAACCATAATCATCCATATGTAATGCTTTAGAAAAAGGTAGTGGTCTATGTACTAATATGTATGGTTTCTTTGTTTTTTCTAAAGTATCTATAACACTTTTATGTGCCACACTAGCTATAATAAATAATATATCTTTATCAAATTCTTGATTGTCTTGTTCAAAACATTGATAAACAAGATCATGTCTTTCTAAAGCTAATACATAATCAGGCTTTATATTATGTTTTGCTAATATAGGATAAGCACTATCAGCACATATAATACTAGCTTTATTAGCATATTCTTTTAATAAAGGTAATTGTTTCATCAAAGATGGACCAGTAGAAACTATAATAGCATTTTCTATTTTACCTTTTCTTTGTTTTAGTAAGTCTTTTAAGCTAGGATTAGCTAATTGATAAGGTAGATTGTGTAAAAGTTGGGTGATGCCTTCGAAGGAGTCTTCTGATGAGTTTCCTTGTCTAATGACCAAAGATTTTATACTCTCTATACATAAAGAGTTGGTTGTGGTTATAGCATTTTCATAGTTTTCATAGAAATTTGATATCAAGAGTAAATCATAGGTTTTAACAAAAAAGTGAATTTTTTCTTGTTCAAAAAAACGATAAAAAGTTAAAAAATTAATATCTTCATATAAATAAATACAAAGTCTTTTATCTTGTAAATCTTGACTAAAATCATTTAAATGCAAAGCAATATATAAAAGTTCTATTTCAGGCTCTATAACGCAAATATAATCTTTGAGTGGATTTTTCAATAATTCAAAAATTAACATACCGTTGCCAATTCCAAAAAAGATCAAAAAAGGATGTCTTTTGTAATTTTGTTCATAAAAAGATAAATTATCTAAAGCATTTTGTATGCAAAATTGCTTTGTTTTATGATCATAAATATCATAGTTTTTTTCAAAAAGTTCAAATCTTTCGTTGGATTTTACTTGCAAGATTTTATCGGCTAAGCTTGCATTGATTTCTTTTAAAACTTGTAAATTTTTAGAAAAATTAAGTTCAAGTAGCATTATGGTTCCTTATTTATATTTCTTTAAGCAAAAGCATAAATCATTCCAAAAAATCTTCTTCTTTTAATGCTTGTCCAAATTCTATATCACAACTTGCTTTTTTGCCAAGTATGATAGGTAAAAATTTAGGATGTAAGCCTAGGCTTGGTCTTACACTTTTTACATTTTCTTGTGTAAAAACCTCACCTTTTTTGATGTCTTTACTAGCGTATAAGCTTCTTGCAAAATGGCGATTTTTTAAAGTTTTTTCATCTATTGTTAAGCTAGATTTGCCTAGCGCTTGCTCGCTTAAACGCACCATAGAACACATTTGCTTAAACTCGTCAAAATCAAGACTAAATTTAGCATCAGCACTATTTAAAGTTTTATCTAATATAAAATGCTTTTCTATCACTCTTGCGCCAAGAGCTACTGCTAAAGTAGGTGCTAAAAAGCCTTCACTATGATCGCTTAAGCCTACTATGGTTTTAAATTTTTCTTGTAAAGTTTTAATAGCATTTAGATTTAAATCACAAATTTGTGAAGGATAAGCCGAAGTGCATTTAAGCAAAATCAAATTCGAATTGTTTTCTTCTTGGAAAATTTTAACAACCATTTCAAGTTCTTCTTCATAAGCTATGCCCGTAGAAACCAAAGTAGGTTTATTTTCTTTTGCCATATAACGCACAAAATCATAATCATTTACTTCAAAAGAAGCGATTTTATAAGCTGGGGGATTAAATTGTCTTAAAAAATTTACATCTTCTTTAGAGAAAGGACTAGAAAAGCAAATTAAGCCTTCGTTTTTGGCACATTCAAAAAGTTTCTCATGCCACTCATAAGGCGTTTTAGCTTCTTCGTATAGTTCATATAATTTGCGTCCATGCCACAAACCACCTTCGATGATAAAGTCTTTTTTGTTTGAATTTAATGTTAAGCTATCTGGGGTGTAGGTTTGAATTTTTATGGCATCAGCCCCTGCTTTTTTAGCTGCTTGTATGGTTTTTAAAGCCACTTCAAGGCTGTTTGCGTGATTTGCTGAAAGCTCGGCAATGATGAAAACTTTTTCATTTAAATTGAAATTTTCTATAAACATTAAAAACCTTTTTTTAATTTAAATAAAAATTTACTATATTTTATATTTTAATTATTAATTATGATTAAAGGTTTATTTAGTAAAATAAATTTAATTAAGTTATCTAAGGAAAAAGCTATGACTAAAACACTTGAATATTCGATTTATCATTTTTGTGAACACATTTTAAAACTTAAAATTGCACCAACAAGTGTGATCAGAGGTGAGCTTTATGGAGCTTCTATACCTTTATATTTTAAAGATGAGGAATATAGTTTTTATTTATTTTTTCAAAAAAAAGCTTTAAATGAAATTGCGTTGTTTTTATTGCATGAAGAATTAAAAGAAGATGGTTTGGCAGATCTAGTTAAAGAAGTGGCTAATCAAATCATAGGTTATGCTAAAAAATTACTTAATGATACTAATGGAAAAGATGAATACCGTTTAGGGGTTCCTGAGTATTTAGGGCGCATTGATGGATTTTCAAAAATCAAGCTCAAAGAAAAATTTACCTATGAGATGAAAAATGCTCGTTTTAGAATAGGTTATAAAAAATTATGATAGAAGATCATTTAGGATTATTGCAATCTTATGAAGATATTTTAGATATTAGTGTTGATTTTGTTAGTGAGCTTGGCACAACTAATATGAGCGTGAGAGATCTTTTAAAATTAGAAGTTGGTTCTGTGATAGATCTTGAAAAGCCAGCAGGTGAGAGTGTGGAGCTTTACTTAAATAAAAGAATTTTTGGCAAAGGCGAGGTAATGGTGTATGAAAAAAACCTTGCCATAAGAATTAATGAGATTTTAGATTCAAAATCAGTATTGCAGTATTTTAAAAAAGAATTGCAATGAAATTTATTTGGATTTTACTACTTGCTTTGCCTCTTTTTGGGGCAAAAATTCTTGATTATAATATCTATCCAAGAGAAGATAGAGTGGATATTACTTTTTCATTTGATGTTCCTTATAAAGAAGGTATTAGTCAAAAGAGAAAAGATAATATTATCATTTTTACTTTAAATGCTCAAAGTGTTAAAGAAGAAGATAGGATAATAAATTCTAATATTGTTAAAAAAATAAAAATCTTTTCAGAAGGTAAAAAAACTTTTATAGCTTTAAGTACTGGCGATAAGATACAAATTAATGCAGATACAATTGGTGAGTATGGTTTAAGACTACGTGCGCAAAAAGAGGGTGTAAATTTAACTACAAAAAAAAGCTTAAATGAAAAAAATGAGGAGATAAAAATGCAAGAGTATGATTTTACAAATTATATTTTAGTTGTAAGTGTTTTGATACTTTTGCTTATTGGACTTTGGTTTTTAAAAATGTATTTAAGGCAAAAACATCCTTTAGATAGAAATTTTACTTTGATTTTTCAAAGACCGCTTGATAGACATAATCAACTTGTAGTTTTTGAATATGGTTTAAAACGTTATACTATGATTATAGGAAATTCTAATGTGGTATTAGAAACGAGTGAAGCTTTGACAAAAAACGAAGAGCAAAATAAAACACCCCAAAAACCAAAAGAAAAAGACTTTGATTCTTATTTTGAAGAAAATAAACAAAGATTGCAAAATTTACTTTTAAAACAAAATAATTAATTTTTTTGATTAAAAGCTAAAATGATAAGTTTTGGCTTTGAAATCTTTTTAATCTCTTCTTTTGAAAAATAAATTTGCTTTTTATCTGAGTAAATATATAAAGTGTGGTTTTTTAGCATAAAATCAAGATTTATATCAGTATCTTTTGCTAATTTTTTTGCTAATGCTAGAATGAAATTAAGCCAAGTTAATATATGATTGTTTGGCAATAGTTCTTTGATATGTTCAATGGCAAATGGATTGATTTTTTTACCATTGGCCTTTAAAAGGGTAGAGATAAGTAAAATTTCTTTGTGTGAAAAGCCAAAATGTAAACCATTTAAAGCCATATAAGCACTATGCTCATTAGCAAAATAAAAATTAATCCTTTCGCCTATGTGAGCTAATTTGGCAGCATTTAAAAGATCTTTTTTAAAGTTAATATCAACTTTATGAATAGGCAAAAGTGTATCAAATAATTTATTTGCAAAATACGCACTTTTATCACTATAGTCTATATTAAAACGATCTTGTAAAGATTTTAAACTTGGATTAAAATTAGGTGGAAATTTAGCGTTAAATTTTGAAAAATCAGTGGTGTCATTTTTTATCTTGGTGTATTTTTGAAAAAGATTGGATAAAAACACACCCTCTCTTACGCCCACTGCTGAGGTGATGATGTTTTTAGCTTTTAGATTTTTTGCTAAGGCTAAAAAGATTACACAACCTTCTTTTATGGTATCAAAACGATCTTTTTTGATATTAAAATCAACTAAATTTTTAGCATTTTGAATTTTTTCTATGTGGTTTTTTTCTTTCTCAAAACTATAGCTAAAATTGTGAATCATTTTTAATGGGTAAGAGTTTTTTTTCATTATAGAATTTGATAACGCTCTTAAACTCCCGCCTATGGCAATAATATTGTCATTTTGAAAGCGTTTTGGAACTTGCATTAGCGCTTCTTGTATAAACTGATCTAGAGCATTTAATCTTTTGGTATCATAAAAAATTTCTTTTAATCTTACGGTTCCTAGATCAAGTGAAATACAATCTATAATTTTACCTTCTTTAATCAAGCAAAGCTCAGTTGATCCTCCACCTATGTCTATGGTGGTGGCATTTTGAATATTTGATAACAAATTTAGCGCAGCAAGACCGCCTAAAAATGATTCGGTTTTTCCATTAATACATTTTATATTTAAACCTACATTTTTTGCTATTCTGGCAATAAAGTCTTTTGCATTTGGCGCATCTCTTAATGCAGAAGTTCCAACAGCAATAATTTTTCTACATTTTTCTTTTAAAGCTTTTTCTTTAAAGTAAGCCAAAGCTTTCTCAGCCTTAAGCATAGCTTCTTCTTGGAGGATTTTGTTATTGTTGTAGGCATTTTCTCCAAGTCTTACTTTCTTTTTGTGTTCGCTACAAATAAAAAAACCATATCTTGAGGTTCTTTCAAAAACCACCATGCGAACGGAATTAGAACCAAGGTCAATTACTGCTGTTTTTTTAGCCATTAAATATCTTTATTTTTATGTTTCAAGCGAAGCTCATCAATGCTTTCTACATTGTCAGGATCAGGTATGATACAATCTACCGGACAGGCTACTATACAGGCTGGCTCTGAAAATTCATTCACGCATTCAGTGCATAGATCAGGATCTATAACATAGATTGGATCATTATCATAAATAGCCTCATCTGGACATTCTTCCCTGCATGCATCACAGGATATACATTCTCTAGTGATTAAAAGTGACATACTTTTCCTTTTATGAGTAATAAAGCAAACTTATACTATATAAAAACTTATAGCTAATTTAAATGAAAGAAAAATTAAATTTAATTTTTAGAATGATTGAATCATTCTAAAAATTTTTTAGTTAGTTTTTTTAGGAAAACAAAAGCGATATCCTCTGCGACGTACAGTTTCTATAGTAGAGATATTAAGTGGTTTATCCATTTTTTGTCTTATTTGATTGATTGCAACTTCTATAACATTTGGAGTTACAAGTTCAGGTTCTTCCCAAATAGCATCTAAAAGTTGTTCTTTTGATACGATTTGATCAGAATGTCTAGCAAGGTGAGTTAAAACTTCAAAAGGCTTTCCTTTTAACTCTATATCTTTTCCTTGATAAGTGATTTTTTCTTCATCAGGATCAATCACTAAATCATCAATTTTAATCACATTAGTTCCACCAAATCTAAGTCTAGCTTCAATTCTTGCCATTAAAATTTCAAAATCCAAAGGTTTTTTTATATAATCATCTGCTCCAGCTTTTAAAGCTTTAATTTCATTTTCTTTGTCTGCTTTTGAGCATATTGTAACTATAGCAGTTCTTGGAGATTTTTGTTTGATAGCATTGATCAAATCGCTTGCATCGTTATTGCCTATAGTCCAATTTGATAATACTAAATCATAGTGTCTAATACCTATAAAATACTCAGCGTCTTTAAAATTTTCTGAAGTATCACTTTGGTAACCAAATTCGTTTAAGGTGTTTGATAAGGTTTTGTTAAGTGATGCTTCATCTTCTACAACTAAAATACGCATTTTATTCCTTTGAAGATAGTTTTAGTGCAAAAGTATAACACAAATTAAGCAAATATTCAAAATTCTTTAAAAAATTTTTAATATTTTTTGCTTAAACTAGCTCCAACACGTGCATTTTTAATAACATCAGGTTTATAACAAGTAATATGTAAAAATTGAAGTTTTTTATGGTGCTTTTTGATATCTTTGCATATATATTTTAAAGATTTTTCTATGGTTTTAAATTTTTTCTTTTTATAGATTTTTTCTATTCTGGTGCATAATTTTGCATAATCTAAAAATTTTTTACTTTTAGCTTCTAGTTCTATTAAGACTTTTTGCTCTTGAATTCTTTCAAAATCCAAAAGTCCTATAATGCATTTAAATTCTAAGCTAACTTTTATATGACTTTGCATTCTTGTTTTCCGATTAATCTTAAAATATTTGGTATATGCTTATAAATAACTATAAAAGCGATAATAAATATCGGTGCATGGGTATTAATCACAGGCATATCATAATGAAATATAAAAGAAGTTATGATTAAAACAGCCAAGGCTCCAAGTGAAGCTAAACTTGAAATTTTAAATACCTTACCTATGATAAACCAAGCCAAAACCGCAGATATAATTTCAAAAGGTAAAAATACTGCTAAAACTCCAGCTCCAGTAGCTACTCCTTTGCCACCTTCAAATTTTAAATAAGGAGAAAAACAATGGCCAAATACCGCTAAAACTGCCATAGTCCATAAGATATTTTCATCATAGCCTAAAATTTTTGCAACTAATATAGGTATAATCCCTTTAAGCGCATCTAAAACAATAGTCGCAACAGCAAGTGTTTTGGCAAGTTTAGGATCGCTTTCTTTTACTACTCTTAAAACATTAGTAGCACCTATGCTTTTACTACCTGCATTTTTGATATTTGTTTTGGCAAAAATTTGAGCTAGTAAAAGTCCAAATGGTATAGCACCTATAAGATAAGCTAAAAGATAGATTATTAAATTTTCCATTTACTTTTTATCCTGATTTTATAAAACTTTACAATAATGATAGCAAAAAACCCTGAAATAAATATTTAAGAGATAATTTATCTTATAATAATTTTTATTGTTAAATAGAATTTTTTTATTTTGTTTAAAGAAAATTATAGATATATTTTCAATAAGTTTATTTTAAATAGGCTTTATTTTATCTTATTTAGGAGTGGATAATGAAAAAAATTTCATTATTAGTTGCATCATCATTATTAGTTGCATCAACTGCTTTTGCTAATGATAGAGCTTTGCTAGATGAAGCAAAAGCTGCAGGTTTAGCACCTTTACCAAAGGATCAAGCAGGTGTTGAAAAACTATTAAAAGAAATGGGAGTTAAGGCTAGCAAATTCTCTAAAGAAAAAGCTAATCTTGGTAAAAAATTGTATTTTGAGCCAAGACTTTCTAAAAGTGGTTTGATTTCTTGTAATACCTGTCACAACTTAGGTATGGGTGGTGCTGATGGTATAGCAGCTGCTGTAGGACACAAATGGACAGCTAATCCTCATCATTTAAATTCGCCAACAGTTTATAACTCTGTTTTAAATTCAACTCAATTTTGGGATGGTAGGGCAGGTACTTTAGCAGATCAAGCAAAAGGGCCAATCGAAGCAGAACCTGAAATGGCAACTCCTGCTAAACTAGCAGTAGAAAAAATTTCTTCTATGCCAGAATATGTAAAAGAGTTTAAAAAAGTTTATGGAAGTAGCGGAGTGACTTTTGACAATATCGCAGATGCTATTGCTACATTCGAAAGAACACTTTTAACTCCATCTAAATTTGACAAATTCTTAGAAGGTGATACAAAAGCATTAAGTAAAAAAGAAAAAGAAGGCTTGAAAACTTTCATCGATAAAGGCTGTACAGCTTGTCATACAGGAGTAAATTTAGGTGGTAGTATGCAGGCTTTCCAAGTAGCAGCTAAATATAAATTTGCAAATGTAGGAGATTTTAAAGGCGATGCAAATGGCTTGGTTAAAACTCCAACCTTAAGAAATATTGCTGAAACAGCTCCATATTTCCATAATGGTGCTATTTGGTCTTTACAAGAAGCAATCAAAGAAATGGGTAGTGTGCAACTTGGTATAGAAATTTCTGATAAAGAAGCAGCTTCTATAGAAACTTTCTTACATGCTCTAACAGGTAAAAAACCAAGTATTACTTATCCTCAACTACCAAAAGCAACTGAAAAAACTCCAAAGCCAGAGCTTTAATTTAAATCTTAAGACGCTTTTTGCGTCTTAAGCTTACTTTATATAAAATCAAGATATAATTACCGCTTTTAACCACTAAAGCTTTTTAAATTTATGTTTTATGCATAATGCTTTATGGTACTACCAAAATATTTTAAGAAAGGATAGCTGTATGTATGCTATTATAAAACACAGCGGAAAACAATACAGAGTAAGCCAAGGTGATGAGCTTAAACTAGATCGTTTTGAAGCTGAAGCAAAATCAAGCGTAGAAGTAAGTGAAGTTCTTGCTGTATGCGATAAAGAATTAAAGGTAGGTGCACCGTTTGTTGCGGGTGCAAAAGTTGTTTTAGAAGTGATTGCTCATGGAAAAGACAAAAAAGTTGTGATTTATAAAAAAAGACGTAGAAAAGACTCAAAATTAAAACGCGGTTTTAGAAGACAATTTACTCGCGTTAGAGTAGTAGATATTAAAGCTTAAGGAGTAAAGAATGGCACACAAGAAAGGTCAAGGTTCAACTCAGAATAATCGTGATTCTATAGGTCGTCGTCTAGGTGTTAAAAAATTTGGTGGAGAATTTGTTCGCGCTGGTAACATCATCATTCGCCAAAGAGGAACAGCAACTCATGCAGGTAATAACGTAGGCATGGGAAAAGATCATACAATTTTTGCTTTAATTGATGGTTTTGTAAAATTTGAAAGAAAAGATAAAAATAGAAAAAAAGTTTCTGTTTATCCTGCATAATTTCAAGGCTACTTTGTAGCCTTTTTCTTCTTTTTAATCTTAATATATTAAAAAAAATATAATATCATTTTAAAAATTTATACTTTGGTGATTGTATGTTTATAGATAATGTAAAATTAGTTTTAAGTTCGGGTAATGGTGGTAAAGGTGCTGTAAGTTTTCGCCGTGAAAAACATGTTCCACTTGGTGGACCCGATGGTGGTGATGGCGGAAATGGTGGTGATGTGTATTTTATATGTGATAATAACACCCATACCTTAGCACACTTTAAAGGTAAAAAAGAGCTTAAAGCACAAAATGGCCAACCAGGCCTAGGTCGTAACAAAAATGGTAAAAGAGGGGAGAGTTTAGAGTTGATTGTCCCTCAAGGTACTCAAGTAATTGACGCACAAAGTGGGGAAGTTTTGCTTGATATGTTAGTGGAAGGCCAAAAAGAACTTTTTTTAAAAGGTGGTAAAGGTGGCCTTGGTAATACTCACTTTAAAAACTCTACTAATCAGCGCCCAGATTATGCTCAACCAGGTGTAGCAGGAAAAACCTTAAGTGTGCGCTTAGAATTAAAACTCATAGCAGATGTTGGACTTGTGGGCTTTCCAAATGTAGGAAAATCCACTCTTATAAGCGTAGTGTCTAATGCAAGACCTGAAATAGCTAATTATGAATTTACTACTTTAACTCCAAAACTTGGTATGGTTGAAGTAGATGATTATAATTCTTTTGTAATGGCAGATATCCCAGGTATTATAGAAGGCGCAAGTGATGGTAGGGGTTTGGGGCTTGAGTTTTTAAGACATATAGAAAGAACTTCTTTTTTGCTTTTTGTGCTTGATCCATTAAGAGATATGAGTTTAAAAGAGCAATTTTGTATTTTAAGAAAAGAATTAGAAAAATTTTCAAGCAAACTTTATGCAAGAAATTTTGGCTTAATGCTTTCAAAAAGTGATAGTGTAAATTTAGGTGAGGAATTTGCACAAAAAATAGAAGATGATTATAATGAGTTAAAAGCTTATTTACAAAGTCAAAATAATCCACAAAGTTTTTTTATTAAAGTATCAAGTCTTGAAAAAACAGGTTTAAAAGAGCTTAAATTTATGCTTTTAGAAGAAGTTAAAAAAATTAGAAATCAAAATAATCTTTGATGAGTGAAAATTTAACTATAGATTTTATCCAAGAATATATCAAATCTAATTTTAAAGGCTTGGTGTATAAATTTACCTATAAAGAGCATAGCTTTTTTTATAATCCCGATAAGGTTTTAAAAAACGGAGTTTATTTTTGTACTATTAAAGAAAATGATGGCATAAATGATAAAGCTTCGAATTTAAATAGAGAAGGTGTGTTTCGTCTAAGTTGCTCTCTTTGTGATCAAGATTACCAAAATCTTTTTGGTCAAAAACCTAAAAAAGCTTTAAAGGGTGAGATTGTTGGTTTAAATTATGATTTTTCTATGCTTGATCTTATCATGCCTCATCCAATTTATGCTTATATGGGATATATTTGTATTAACAATCCTTCAAGAAAAAATTTTGAAATTTTTAAAGATTATCTTGAGCTTTCATATCAAAAAGCTATAAAAACTTATCAAAAAAGGATAGTGGCATTATGAAAAATATCATTTTTATGGGAACTCCCTCTTATGCAACATGTATTTTAAAAGAGCTTGTCGATAAAGGGTTTAATATCCAAGCTTTATTTACCCAGCCTGATAAACCTGTGGGAAGAAAGCAAATTTTAACTCCAAGTGATACTAAAAAATTTGTTTTAGAAAATAATTTAAATATAGAAATTTTCACTCCAAAAAGCTTAAAAGATGAAAATATAATCAATGAGATAAAAAGTTTAAAACCTGATTTTATAGTTGTTGCTGCTTATGGGAAGATTTTACCAAAAGAAATTTTAGATATTGCTCCTTGCGTCAATTTGCACGCTTCCTTGCTTCCTAAATATCGTGGTGCTTCGCCTATACAAAGCGCTATTTTAAATGGGGATAAAATAAGCGGGGTTTGCACTATGCTTATGGAAGAAGGGCTTGATAGTGGTGCAATCTTAGAAAGTATAGAATGTGATATAGAAGGTAAAAATTCAGCTGAAGTTTTTATTATGCTTTCAAATTTAGCAGCTAAACTTACTATTTCTACGCTTTTGAATTTTGAAAAAATTATCCCAAAAAAGCAAGATGAAAATTTAGTTACACATTGTAAAAAAATCAAAAAAGAAGATGGTTTGATTGCTTTAGATAATGCAAGTGAAATTTATCAAAAATTTCTAGCTTTTACACCTTGGCCTGGAATTTTTTTAGAAAATGGTATGAAATTTTTAGACATAGAGCTAATTGATAGTGAAAAAACTCAAAAACCAGGTGTGATTTTACAAATAGAGAAGGAAAGCTTTTTGCTTTCATGTAAAAAAGGTGTTTTGAGGATTAAAACTTTACAAGAAAGTGGAAAAAAAGTTTTAGATGCTAAGACTTATTTAAATGGAAAAAGGTTAAAACTTGGAGATAGTTTATTTTGATGAACTTGAATCAACTCAAGTTTATTTAAGTGATAAAATTCGCAGTGGAGAAATTATAGAAAATACAGCCATTTGTGCTTTTATCCAAAGTGCTGGTATAGGTAGTAGAGATAATACTTGGCAAAGCAAGCAAGGAAATTTACATGTATCTTTTTGTATAAAAACTCAAGAATTAGCGCAAGATCTTCCTTTGGCTTCTGCTAGTATATATTTTGCATTTTTAATGAAAGAAGTATTGCAAAGACAAAATTCAAAAGTATGGATTAAATGGCCTAATGATTTTTATATAGAAGATAAAAAAATAGGCGGATTGATGAGTTCTAAAATCAATGATTTTTTGGTTGTAGGAATGGGGATTAATCTTAAATATGCTCCATTTAATGCTGAAATTTTAGACATAGAAGTAGATATAGCAAAACTTTTAAATGAGTATTTTTCTTATGTAGATGAGAAAATTTTATGGAAGAATATTTTTAGCAAGTATATGCTAGAATTTGAAAAATCAAGAAATTTTTTTATACATAATGAAGGTAAGATTTTATCTTTAAAAGATGCTTTGTTGTATAAAGATGGTTCTATATTGTTAGATAATAAAAGGATATATAGTTTAAGATGAGTGAGATAATAACTATTGCAAATCAAAAAGGCGGAGTGGGTAAAACTACTACCGCTATTAATCTAGCGGCTTCTTTGGCGGTAGCTGAAAAAAAGGTTCTTTTGATAGATATTGATCCACAAGCTAATGCTACAACAGGACTTGGTTTTAATAGAAGTAATTATGAATATAATATTTATCATGTTTTTATAGGCAGGAAAAAACTTTCTGAAATCATTTTAAAAACTGAACTTCCGCAATTATATTTAGCTCCATCAAATATTTCTTTGGTTGGAATTGAGCAAGAAGTAGTAAAAGAAAGCGGAGAATATAGAACAATTTTAAGAGAAAAAATCAAAGAAATTGCCAAAGATTATGATTTTATTATCATTGACTCACCTCCTGCGCTTGGAAGTATTACAGTGAATGCTTTTGCAGCAAGTGATAGTGTTATTATCCCTATACAATGTGAGTTTTATGCGCTTGAGGGTGTTGCGATGGTTTTAAACACTATTAAATTTGTGAAAAAAACTATCAACCCAAAGTTAAAAATAAAAGGTTTTTTACCGACTATGTATAGCTCACAAAATAATCTTTCAAAAGATACTGTGGAAGATTTAAAGCAAAATTTCAAACAAAAGCTATTTAGAACAGGTGATAATGAAGATGATTTCATCATCATACCAAGAAATGTAAAACTTGCTGAAAGTCCAAGTTATGGAAAACCTATTATACTTTATGATATAAAATCCCCAGGTTCGGTGGCATATCAAAATTTAGCACATTCTATATTAGGATAAAAAATGGCAAAAAAAAGTGCATTAGGAAGAGGTTTAAGTAGTATTTTGGCTGATATTGATGAGGTTTATGAAAAAGAATTAGGTTCTAATGAAGGTAGAATAGAAGAAATTGATATAGATTTAATTAGTCCAAACCCTTATCAGCCAAGAAAAAATTTTGACACCCAAGCCTTAGAAGAACTTGCAGGTTCTATTAAAGAATATGGTTTGATTCAACCTGTTGTGGTCTTTAAAAAAGATGAATTTGATTATATTTTAATAGCAGGCGAGAGAAGATTTAGAGCATGTAAGCTTTTAGAAAAAGAACAGATTAAAGCTGTAGTTTTAAATGTAGATGATATAAAATTACGCGAGCTTGCTTTGATAGAAAATATTCAAAGAGAAAATTTAAACCCTATAGAGCTAGCACATTCTTACAAAGAGTTATTAGAAATTCATGATATCACCCAAGAAAAATTAGCAGATCTTATCCATAAATCAAGACCTCAAATTGCTAATACCTTAAGACTTTTAAATTTAAACGAGCAAACGCAAAATTTCATTGTAGAGGGTAAAATTTCGCAAGGTCATGCAAAGGTTTTAGTGGGACTTGAAAAAGAAGAAGAAAAAATGATAGTTGATACTATCATAGGACAAAAACTTAATGTAAGAGATACTGAAAAATTAATTAAAAATTTTAAAAATACAAATCAATTAGAAAAAAACACAATTTCAAATAAACAATATCAATCTATAATAAATTTAAAAGAAAAAATTGAATCTTTAGGTTTAAAAGTAAATGCAAAGGATTTAAAAATTACTATAAATTTTGAAAATGAAGATGAGGTTAGGGAATTTCTAAAGACATTAAATTAAATATGTTTTTAGGTATGTTTTGCTATAATTTCGCGTTTTATTTAGATTTATTTAGGAGTATTAATGTTTAATGATGTACACTTTTCCATCATGATAGCCACTGGTGTCATTTTTTTGCTTATGATAGCGATTTTAAATTCTATGCTCTATAAACCTTTGATTAAATTTATGGATTCTAGGGATTTAACTATAAAAAATGATGAAGAAAAAATGAAAAAAAATTCTGATGATGTTTCAAATGTAGAAAGTGAATTAGAAAAAATTCATATTCAAACAAGAGATGAAATTAATCAAATTAAGTCAAAAGCAATAGAAGAAGCTAAATTAAAACAAGAAAAAGAATTATCAACAAGAAAAAGAGAATTAGAAGATCAAATGCTTGTTTTTCTTAAAAGCCTAAGAGAAAAAGAAAAAGAGTTAAAAGAAGAAATGCGTTTAAAAATGCCAGAATTTAAACAAAGCTTTAAAGATAGCTTGAGTAAAATTTAAGGAAGATAAATGTTGAAAAAAATTACATTATTATCGGTACTTCCTTTTTATGCTTTTGCAGCAGGTAATGGAAGTGGTGAATACGATATCATTCCAAGAGCGGTTAATTTTGTTTTATTTGCTGCTATTTTATATTATTTTATTGCAACTCCTTTGAAAAATTTTTACAACGGAAGAATTGCAAAAATTGCTTCTAGAATGAATGAAATTCAAGAAAAGCTTATCGCGAGTAAAAATCATAAATTAGAAATGATGAAAAAACTAGACTTAGCTAAACAAGAAGCGATCAATGCAGTAGCTCTTGCAAAAAAAGAGGCAGAGATTATCACAGATAAAATAGAAGCTGAAACAAAAATGGAAATTAAGGCTTTAGAAAAAACTTATGAAGAACATAAAGAATACGAAATAAGAAGAATGGAAAAAGAAGTTGTGCAAGCGGTTTTAGAAGAGATTTTTGAAGATCAAAATTTACAACTTCAGCAAAAAGAAATTCTAAATATCATGATGAAAAAGGTGTCTTGATGGAAAGTGTGATTGCAAAAACTTATGCAAAGGCGATATTAGAAAGAAATGATTTTGAAGATTTTTATTCTAATTTATTAGAGTTAAGTTCAGCTTTTGCATCTAATAAATTTATAGATGTTTTAAATTCTTATGAGATAAAACAAGGAAAAAAACTAGAGTTTATACTTTCTTTATTAGATAGTCCAAGTGATGCTTTTAAAAATTTTATAAATTTAATCGTAGATAATAAAAGGGAAATGTTGATCCCAGAAATTACTAAAGAATTGAGTGAGCAAAAAGCATTAAAGGAAAATACATTCTTAGGACAAGTTTATTCAAAAGAACAATTAAGTGCAGAAGAAATTAAAAATTTAGAAGAAAAACTTAGTACTAAGTTTAATGCAAACATTAGATTAGATAGTAAAATAAGTGATAATGACAGTGTGAAGATTAGCTTAGATGGTCTTGGTTATGAAATTTCATTTTCAATGCAAAGCTTAAAAGCTAAAATGAATGAATATATATTAAAAGCAATTTAAGGAGATTTGATGAAATTTAAAGCAGATGAAATTAGTTCTATTATAAAAGAAAGAATTGAAAAATTTGACTTTAATCTTGAAATAGAAGAAACAGGTAAAATTATTTCAGTTGCTGATGGTGTTGCTAAGGTTTATGGTCTTAAGAATGCCATGGCCGGAGAGATGGTTGAATTTGAAAATGGCGAAAAAGGAATGGTGCTTAACCTTGAAGAATCAAGCGTTGGTATTGTTATCTTAGGTAAAGGTCTTGGTCTTAAAGAAGGAAGTTCTGTAAAAAGACTAAAAAAACTTCTAAAAGTTCCGGTGGGCGATGCATTGATAGGACGTGTTGTAAATGCTTTGGGTGAGCCAATTGATGCTAAAGGCGTGATTGAGGCAAGTGAATATCGCTTTGTGGAAGAAAAAGCAAAAGGTATTATGGCTAGAAAAAGCGTTCATGAGCCACTACACACAGGTATTAAAGCAATTGATGCTTTAGTTCCAATTGGTAGAGGACAAAGAGAGTTAATTATCGGTGATAGACAAACAGGTAAAACAACTGTAGCAATTGATACTATCATTAGTCAAAAAGGTAAAGATGTTATTTGTATTTATGTTGCAATTGGTCAAAAACAAAGCACTGTAGCTCAAGTAGTTAAAAAACTTGAAGAATACGGTGCAATGGATTATAGTATAGTAGTAAATGCAGGTGCTTCTGATCCTGCTGCATTGCAATACCTTGCTCCATATACAGGTGTAACTATGGGTGAGTATTTTAGAGATAATTCAAGACATGCATTGATTGTTTATGATGATTTAAGTAAGCATGCTGTTGCATATCGTGAGATGTCTTTGATCTTACGTCGTCCCCCAGGTCGTGAAGCTTATCCAGGGGATGTATTTTATTTACATTCAAGATTGCTTGAAAGAGCAAGTAAGTTAAGTGATGAGCTTGGCGCGGGAAGCTTGACTGCACTACCTATTATCGAAACTCAAGCGGGCGATGTTTCAGCTTATATTCCAACTAACGTTATTTCAATTACTGATGGGCAAATTTTCTTGGAAACAGATTTATTCAACTCAGGTATTCGTCCTGCGATTAATGTTGGTCTATCTGTATCTCGTGTTGGTGGTGCTGCGCAAATTAAAGCAACAAAACAAGTTTCAGGTACATTAAGACTTGATTTAGCTCAATATAGAGAGTTGCAAGCTTTTGCACAATTTGCAAGTGATTTGGATGAAGCAAGTAGAAAACAGCTTGAGCGTGGGCAAAGAATGGTTGAAGTTTTAAAACAACCACCATATTCTCCGCTTTCAGCTGAAAATCAAGTAGTGATGATTTATGCAGGAACTAAAGGATATTTAGATGATATAGCAGTTTCTAAAATTGGAGAATTTGAAGCAGCTTTATATCCATTTATTGAAGCTAAATATCCAGAAATTTTTGAGCAAATTAGAACTAAGAAAGCTTTAGATAAAGATTTAGAAGAAAAATTAGCTAAAGCATTGAGTGAGTTTAAAGCAAACCATATATAAGGTTTTTAAATGTCTAATTTAAAAGAAATTAAAAGAAAAATAAAAAGTGTTCATAATACACAAAAGACAACTAATGCTATGAAGCTTGTCTCTACTGCCAAATTAAGAAAGGCAGAAGAGGCAGCTAAAAAGTCAAAAGTTTTTGCTCAAAAAATTGATGAAGTTTTATCTGAAATTGCATTCAAGATTAATCAATACGAAGGACTTGATGATAAGCTTCCGTTTTTTAGAAAAAAAGACAATATTGAGAAAATGGATATTATTTTCATTACTGCCGATAAAGGTTTATGCGGTGGTTTTAACATCAAAACCATTAAAACAGTAAATGAAATGCTTGAAGATTGTAAAGCAAAAAAAATCAAAGTAAGATTAAGAGCTATTGGTAAAACAGGTATAGAGTATTTTAATTTTCAAAATATTGAAATTTTAGAAAAGTATTTAGATACAAGCTCTAGTCCTGACTATGAAAAAGCATGTGCTATTATACAAAGTGCAGTAGATGATTTTGTAAATGAAGTAACTGATAAGGTTGTGATTGTGCATAATGGCTATAAAAATATGATTTCTCAAGAAATTCGTATTAATGATTTATTGCCAGTGCAAGCTATTGCAAGTAAGGAAGAACAAGAATCACAGTCTTTAATGGACTTAGAGCCAGAAGATGAAGAAATCTTAAATGATTTATTAAAAACTTATTTTGAATATAATATGTATTTTTCTTTGGTTGATTCTTTGGCGGCTGAACATAGTGCAAGAATGCAGGCTATGGATAATGCAACCAATAATGCAAAAGCAAGAGTTAAGCAGCTTAACTTAGCTTATAACAAAGCAAGACAAGAATCTATTACCACCGAATTGATAGAGATTATCAGCGGTGTTGAGTCAATGAAATAAATTTAGGAGTGATGATGCAAGGTTTTATTTCTCAAGTTTTAGGACCAGTGGTTGATGTTGAATTTAAAGAATATCTTCCACAAATTAATGAAGCTATTATTGTTAATTATGAATTAGAAGGAAAAGAATGTAAGCTAGTTCTTGAAGTAGCTGCACATTTAGGTGATAATAAAGTAAGAACTATTGCTATGGATATGACTGATGGTCTTGTTAGAGGTTTAACCGTAGAGGCAACTGGGAACCCAATCAGTGTTCCAGTGGGCGAAAAAGTTCTTGGAAGAATTTTTAATGTAACGGGTGATTTAATTGATGAGGGCGAAGAGATTAATTTTGATAAACATTGGTCAATTCACAGAGATCCTCCTCCATTTGAAGAGCAAAGCACAAAAAGCGAAATTTTTGAAACAGGTATTAAGGTAGTTGATTTGCTAGCTCCTTATGCTAAAGGTGGTAAAGTTGGTCTTTTTGGTGGTGCTGGTGTTGGTAAAACCGTTATTATTATGGAATTAATTCACAATGTTGCATTTAAACATAGTGGATATTCAGTTTTTGCAGGTGTTGGTGAAAGAACACGTGAGGGTAATGACCTTTATAATGAAATGAAAGAAAGTAACGTATTAGATAAAGTTGCACTGTGCTATGGTCAAATGAATGAACCACCAGGGGCAAGAAATCGTATTGCTTTAACAGGTCTTACTATGGCTGAGTATTTTAGAGATGAAATGGGACTTGATGTATTGATGTTTATTGATAATATCTTTAGATTTTCTCAATCAGGTTCAGAAATGTCAGCACTTTTAGGAAGAATTCCTTCAGCTGTTGGTTATCAACCAACCCTAGCTAGTGAAATGGGTAAATTTCAAGAAAGAATTACATCAACCAAAAAAGGCTCTATTACTTCAGTTCAAGCAGTTTATGTACCAGCAGATGACTTAACAGACCCTGCACCAGCAACAGTTTTTGCGCACTTAGATGCAACTACGGTTTTAAATAGATCGATTGCTGAAAAAGGTATTTATCCAGCTGTTGATCCACTTGATTCTACTTCAAGAATGCTTGATCCGCAAATTATAGGTGAAGAGCATTATAAAGTAGCACGTGGCGTACAATCAGTGCTTCAAAAATATAAAGATTTGCAAGATATTATTGCTATTTTAGGTATGGATGAGTTAAGTGAAGAAGATAAATTAATTGTTGAAAGAGCGAGAAAAATTGAAAAATTCCTATCTCAGCCATTCTTCGTTGCAGAAGTATTTACAGGAAGTCCTGGTAAATACATTAGTTTAGAAGATACGATAGCAGGCTTTAAAGGTATTTTAGAAGGAAAATATGACCATTTACCAGAAAATGCTTTCTATATGGTAGGTGGAATTGATGAAGTTATTGAAAAAGCAGAAAAACTTAAGGCTTAATAATGGATAATTTAATACATATAGAGGTGGTAACACCTCTTGGTATGATTTACAATGATAATGTAAAATCTATTGTTCTTCCTGGAAGTGAAGGTGAATTTGGTGTTTTAAAAGGACATGCATCTTTAATCTCTTCTTTAAAGGCAGGAATTATAGATATAGAAAAATCAGATTCAACTCATGAATTAGTTGCTATTGATTCAGGTCATGCAAAAGTATCTGAAACTAAAGTAAGTGTTTTAGCAAAAGGTGCTGTATGGGTTGGTGGAAATAGCGATAGTGAAATAGCAAAAAGATTAGAAGAAGCAAAAGATTTGATTAAATCTATGAGTAGTGATAGCGTTGCTTTGGCTTCTACTTTTGCTAAGATGGATAATAATGTAAGGCAAAAATAGTGGATTTTCAAGCAATTTTTCATTTCTTTGAAAATACAAGCTTAATCACTTATATTGTATTAGCTTGGCTTTCGGTGTATTTTATACTTAGTTTTAGTATTTTATTTTCAAGATTAATGCTTATTAATAAATGGACTCAAAATGAAAGTCAAGCTTTAGAAGCTTTAATGAGAGGGGAAAAAGATTTAAGTCAAAGTGCGTCAATTTTAAAAAAATGTGTGGAAATTGATGAAACTAAAATGAATATTTATAAAAATTCTGTAGAAAAAAAAGCTACGATAGGATTAACTTGGCTTAGTATCATAGCTTCAACCTCTCCTTTTATAGGGCTTTTTGGTACAGTGATTTCTATACTTGAAACCTTTGGTGGTTTAGAAATGCAAAATTCTTTAAGCATTATTGCTCCTAAAATTAGTGAAGCTTTGGTGGCTACAGGTTGTGGGATTTTAGTGGCAATCCCTGCATATAGCTTTCATTTGATTATCAAACGCAAGGCTTATGAGTTGATTAATATCTTAGATAGCGAAATTAAGGTGCTGGTAAGTTCTATAAAGGCTTAATTTATGTTTTTAGAAGAAAAACCCGAATTAAATATTACACCTTTAGTTGATATTATGCTTGTGTTGCTTGCTATTTTGATGGTAACTGCACCAAGTATCACATATGAGGAAAAAGTGCAACTTCCTCAAGGCTCACAAAAAACTTCAAGTGCGCCAAATATTAAAAGTTTAATTGTAACAATTAATGCAAAAAAAGAAATTTTTATAGGAAAAGATAAATTTAATTTTGTAAGTTTTGCAGACAATATGAATGCTTTAAAAGTTCAATATAATACCCAAGAGACAGTTTTTATAAGAGCAGATAAGAATTTAAAATATGATGATGTAATGAGTGTTTTAAGAACAATGAAACATTTAGGTTTCCAAAAAGTTGCTTTGCAAACTGAGTAGAAAATGGAAGAAAATTCTATACACAATTTTAAATCCTTTATTTATGCAATTTTAGTTTATTTTTTTGTTGTTTTCTTAGTTTTTTTTAAATTAATTGAATATAAGCCAAAAGCTATTGAGTATACTGATGATCCTAATAGTTTTATTAATATAGAACTTGGCGATAGTATAAATCAAAATCAAGTAAATATGATACAAGAATTGCAAAAAGAAAATTTGCAAAGCTTATTTGAAGAAAATCTTTTACAAAAATACACCACTAACAAAAGTGTCAATACGCAAAATATAGAACAACAAGCAAGTGTTTTTAATGAGTTGTTTGGTAAAATAGAAGACTATCAAGAAGAAAAAACGACTAAAGTGCAATCTTCTATGCCTTCAAAGAAACCTACTTTTGCCCAAAGAGAAAAAATCAATGATTTTTCTAAGCAACTTAATGAAAATTTGCAAATTAATCAAGAATTAGGACAATCTGTTATAGAGCAAAAAGTAGGGGTTTATGATCAATTTTTAGGTGCTGTGAGAAAATACCTTGAGGATAGATGGAGAATTTACAATCCTAGCGGTAATTTAAGTATAGAGGTTGAATTTGTAATTGATAATAATGGTTATTTTTATTTACTAAGTGCTACTAGTGCACATAGTGATAATTTTGATAAAAAAGCAAAAGAATTTTTACAAAATTTAGAAGGAAAATACATAACTTTACCTCCAAATGGTAAAATAAGAAAAATCAAAATGCAACTTAGTGATATAATTGAGTTTAAAACGGAGAAACAATGAAAAAAATACTAGTATTTTTATTTTTTTGTTCAGTATTATTTGGACAAGATGCGACAATATCTGTTGTTAATAAAGGTATGCAATTGCCAAAAATTTATATTAAAGATCAGTCTAAATTGAATGATTTAGATCTTAAAAAAAGTTTTTACAATATGCTTGTTAATGATATAAAAGTAAGTTCAAATTTTGAGATAACTCAAGATGAAAAACAAGGCGATTATATTTTTTCTTATATATTAAATAAAAATGGCAAACTTTTAGATATCGATGTTGAAATTTTAGCCGCAAATGAAACTAAAACAAGATTTTATGAACAAATTCTATCTGTTGAAGAGTATCCATTTTTGTCACATAGAAGTGTCGCTGAAATGAATAGAAAATTAGGTTTTGCACCGGTTGATTGGATGGATCATAAAATTTTAATAGCTAGAACACAAGGTAATAAGCAAAGTGATATTTTATTAGCAGATTATACTTTAACTTACCAAAAAGTATTGATTTCAAAAGGTTTAAATTTGTTTCCTAAATGGGCAAATAAAGAACAAAATGCATTTTATTTTACTGCTTATGAAGATGAGATTCCAACTCTTTATAAATATAACATGAAAAATAAAAATATAACAAAAATTATCGCTAGTAAAGGTATGATGGTTGCTTCTGATGTGAGTGATGATGGTAAAAAAATTTTACTTACCATGGCTCCAAAAGATCAACCTGATGTGTATTTGTATGATGTAGATTCAAAAAATCTGACACAAATTACAAACTACATGGGTATTGATGTAAATGGCAATTTTGTTGATGATGATAAAAAAATTGTATTCGTATCTGATCGTTTGGGTTACCCAAATATTTTTATGCAAAATTTAGATTCAAATTTAACAGAACAAGTTGTTTTTCATGGTAAAAACAATTCTTCGGTTTCTACTTATAAACACTATATGGTTTATTCTAGTAGAGAAGTAAATCAAAGCGGAGTTTTTAATCTTTATTTAATGTCTACTCAAAGTGATTATATAAGACAGCTTACTGCAAATGGCAAAAATCTTTTTCCAAGATTTTCTAGTGATGGAGAAAGTGTTGTGTTTATTAAATATTTAGGTTCACAAAGTGCATTAGGAGTTATTAGAATTAATGCAAATAAAGCCTTTCATTATGGTTTAAAAGTAGGTAAAATTCAATCAATTGATTGGTAAAATATCAAAATAGCATTTTTTTTGTTATAATTAAATTATGATTTTTAAATAAATAAAAGGGGAAAAGCAATGAAAAAAATCATTTTTGCTTCAATTACTGCATTTGCTGTTATTGTAAGTGGTTGTGCTACAAAAAATACTAGTGTAAGTAGCTCAAGTAGTGTAGATGGCTCAAAAGGTAGCGGTGGTTCTGATAGATTTGAAAATCTTGAATCTTTAAATTCTGTAGCAAATGTATATTTTGACTTTGATAAATTTAATGTTAGAAAAGATATGCAAAAAGTTATTGCAAATAATGCTGAAATTTTCAACAAAGAAGCTGCTAATGCTGCAATTGTAGTTGAAGGAAACTGCGATGAGTGGGGAACTGATGAGTATAATCAAGCTTTAGGTTTAAAAAGAGCTAAAGCAGTAAAAGAATCTTTAGTAGCTCAAGGTGTTAGCGCAGATAGAATTAGCGTAAAAAGCTATGGAGAAACTAATCCTGTATGTACTGAAAGAACAAAAGCTTGCGATGCTCAAAATCGTCGTGCAGAATTTAAATTATCAAAATAAGTTTTAAATAAATGAAATTAAAATTATTATCAGTAGCTCTTTTAGGAGCTACTTTTTTACACGCTGAAATTTCAGCATTTGATGCAGGAAAAGTAGATACAAAAACACCTTATGGTTTAACTCAAAATGAAAAATTACAATATGAAAATCAAGAACGCTTAAAAGCTTTAAATGAATATTATACAAATTTAACAAGTAAAATAAATACAGCCATAGAAAACATAGAAGGCTTGCAAAGTGTAACTGAAGGCTTAAATGCTCAGTATTCAAAAGCTAATACAAAATTGCTTTCATTGGAAGAAAACTATCAAAATTTTGATGCAAATATTACTCAAGAAATTCAAAATTTAAGAGCTTATGTTGAAGAGAATAGACAAATTCAAGAAAAAAATCATCAAGAGATTCAAAAAGTTTTAAGCGAAATTACAACTTTGATCAATAAGATTAATGATGATTATATTTCCAAAGAAGATATGAATCAAACTATAACTTTTTTTCAATCTGAAATAGCTAGAGTGCAAAATCAGACAAAAGTAACCCCTGTCGTTCCTATTGTAAGTGATGATAATAAAACCGAAGAAATCATTCAAGATGAAAATGAAACTCAAGAAGAAGTGATTGAAGTAAAAGATGATAGTTGGAAAAAATTACAATCTAGTGAAATTTTGAAAAAAGCAATTGATGAAACTAATAAAAATCAATTTGAAGATGCAAAAGAAAAATTTGAACATCTAATAAGTATTCACTATAAACCTGCTAGATCTACTTTTTGGCTTGGAGAGATAAGATATAAACAGCAAGATTACGCAGGTGCTTTGGGATTTTATAAGAAAAGTTCTGCTATAAGCACTAAAGGCGATTATGTGCCAAAATTGCTTTATCATACAGCTATTAGTTTAGATAAGGTTGGAGATCCAAAAAGTGCTAATAAATTTTATAAAGCTTTAAAGACAGCTTATCCTGATAGTCCTGAAGCAAAAGTTTCACCAGATAGAAAATAACAAAGGAGATAAAATGGCTATAGAAAAAAATAGTGTAGTTTCAATGTTTTATGAGTTAAAAGATGCAAATACTAATGAAGTTTTAGAATCAAATATTTATGCTGAACCTATTTCTTTTATTTTGGGTAAAGGTCAAATTTTAGAAGGATTAGAAGAGGAAATTCAAAAGCTTAATGCCCCGTGTAATGCTGATATTGTGATAAAAAAAGAAAATGCTTTAGGTGAATATGATGCAAATGCTTTGCAAACTTTACCAAAAGAGCAATTTGCGGGGATTGATTTACAAGTTGGTATGGAGCTTTTTGGCGAAGGTGAAGATGGCAATACAGTAAGAGTAATTGTTAGAGAAATTACTGAAAATGAAGTTACTATTGATTACAATCATGCTTATGCGGGAAAAGACTTGTTGTTTTCATTAAATATTGTAGATGTTAGAGCTGCAAGTGAAGATGAAATTTTAACAGGAATTATTGCAGGTAGTAGAAGTTGTGGATGTGGTGGTGGAGGACATCACCATGATCATCATCACGGATATGGCGGTGGCGGATGTTGTGGAGGCCATGGGCATGGTGGCGGTGGCTGCTGCGGTGGTCATTAATGAATAGTGTATTTATTTTCCCAGGTCAAGGCTCTCAGAGTGTTGGCATGGGTTTGAGTTTTTATGATAATTCTAAAAAAGCAAAAGAATTGTTAGACAATGCTAGTGATTTTTGTAAAATTGATTTTAAAAATTTGCTTTTTAAAGAAAATGAAAATTTAAACAAAAGCGAATTTACGCAAATGGCTATAGTACTAAACTCACTAATGGCCTATGAAGCTTTAAAAGAGCAAGTTGATATAGAAGCTAAGTATAGCCTGGGTCATTCATTAGGAGAATTTAGTGCTTTAGCAACTCAAGGTGCATTTGATTTTTTAGATGTAATAGCGCTTGTTAATAAACGCGGTCAATTCATGCAAGAAGATTGTTCTAAAATCGAAGCTGGTATGATGGTGGTTTTAGGGCTTGAAGATAAAGTGGTAGAAGAACTTTGTCAAAATGCATTAAGTAAAGAAAAAAGCATTTTTGCTGCTAATTATAATTGTGATGGGCAAATTGTAGTAGCAGGTTTAAAGCCCGATTTGGCCTCGTATGAGAGTGAGTTTAAAAATGCAGGAGCTAAAAGAGCTATGCTTTTAAATATGAGCGTTGCAAGCCATTGTCCATTATTAAAAAATGCGTCTTTGAAACTTACAAAAGAATTAGAACCTATTTTAAAAGAGAGTTTTAAAAGCGTAGTATCAAATGTTAATGCAAAAGTGTATAATGATAAAAATCAAGCTCTAACGCTTTTAAGCGAGCAACTCATCAAGCCTGTTCTTTATAAACAAAGCATTAAGGCAATAGATGAAGAAGTAGATTTTTATATAGAATTTGGTGCGAGCGTGTTAAAGGGCTTAAATAAAAAAATCACTCAAAAAGAAACTTATGCCTTAAGTAAAATAGAAGATATTGATGAAATTTTAAAGGTAATTAAATGAAAATAGCTATTTTAGGAGCTATGCCTGAAGAGGTTACTCCTTTACTAGAAACATTAAAAGAATATCAAACAATAGAATATGCAAATAATACTTATTATCTTGCAAAATATAAAAATCATGAATTAATCATCGCTTATTCTAAGATAGGGAAAGTCAATTCCACTCTTAGTGCGGCTATTATGATAGAAAAATTTAAAGCCGAGCTTTTGCTCTTTACAGGTGTAGCTGGTGCTTTTAATCCTAGTTTAGAAATAGGGGATTTAATCTATGCTACAAAGTTAGCTCAATATGATTTAGATATTACAGCTTTTGGTCATCCACTTGGTTATGTTCCAGGCAATGAAATTTTTATAAAAACAGATGATAAGCTAAATAATCTTGCTATAGAGGTTGCTAAAGAGCTTGGTGTTAAATTACAATCAGGTGTTATCGCTACGGGCGATGAGTTTATTTGTGATGAGAATAAAAAAGCAAAAATTAGAGAGATTTTCAATGCAGATGCTTGTGAAATGGAAGGAGCCAGTGTAGCTTTGGTGTGCGATGCTTTAAAAATTCCATGTTTGATTTTAAGATCAATGAGTGATAAAGCAGGTGAAAAGGCTGAATTTGACTTTGATGAGTTTGTAGAAAAATCTGCTAAAATTTCGGCTAATTTTGTCTTAAAAATTTGTGAGAAATTATGATAAATCTTAGCAAAAGACTAATCAGAGAAGTAGCTAAAGCAAATGCTAAATTTTCTTTAATAGGAGATAATGACAAAGTTTTATTAGGACTTAGTGGTGGGAAAGATTCTCTAGCTTTAGCACATCTTTTAAAGCGTATGCAAGCACACGCGCCTTTTAAATTTGAACTTAAAGCAGTAACTTTAAGCTATGGTATGGGTGAAGATTATACCAAACTTCACAATCACTGCAAAGAACATAGTATTGACCATGAAGTGATTGATTCTAATATTTATGAAATTTCAGGTGATACGATTAGAAAAAATTCAAGTTTTTGTAGCTATTTTTCAAGAATGAGACGTGGAGCTTTATATACTTATGCTTTGGAAAATGGTTTTAATAAACTAGCTATAGCTCATCATTTAGATGATGCAGTGGAAAGTTTTTTTATGAATTTTATTTATAATGGTGCTCTTAGAAGTTTAGCTCCAAAATATAAAAGTAAAAGAGGTATAGAGGTTATTCGACCTTTGATTTTTGTAAGAGAAAGACAATTAAGAGAAAATGCTATTAATAATGAATTAGAAGTTATTGGTAATGAATTTTGTCCTGGTATGAAATTAAGTGAAAAAAATGTAAAATTTCCTCATGCTAGAGAAGAAGCTAAACAGCTTTTAGCAAATTTAGAAAAAGAAAATCCAAAATTATTTACAAGCTTAAAAACTGCATTTGAAAATATCCACACGGATAGTTTTTTCATGGTTAAGGATAATGACTAAACTTTTAGTTGTTGTTGATTATCAAAATGATTTTATCGATGGTAGCTTAGGTTTTGAAAAAGCTACCAAGATAAAAGAAAATATTCTTGCTCTTTTAAAAAATCATCAAGGTGATATTGTTTTTACTTTTGATACGCATGATGAAAATTATTTAAAAACTCAAGAAGGAAAAAAAATACCTATTTATCATTGCATTAGAGATACTTTAGGTTGGCAAATGCCAAGTGATTTTGATATGTATTTAAAAAATGCAAAAAAAATCTTTTATAAGAATGCTTTTGGTAGCTTAGAATTGGCTAATTTTTTAAAACAAAATTATTATGAAAGTATAGAATTTTGTGGTTTGGTTTCACATATTTGTGTATTTAGTAATATTATTTTAGCTCAAAGCGCTAGTATCAACTCAAAAATTATATTGCATAAAAATGCAACAGCGAGTTTTAGTAAGTCTTTAGAAAATAGTGCTTATGAAATTTTGCAAGCTTATGGCGTAGAACTTTTATAAAATGCAAGGTTTTATCTTACATATTCAGAGTGTAAAAGATGAGGATTTAATCGTTTATCTTTTAAGTGCTAAAAAAGTTATTAAAAGTTATAGATTTTATGGAATGAGACATTCTAATATTTTAAGTGGATATAAGATTGATTTTGAGCTTGAGGAAAGTTCGAGGTTTTTACCACGTTTAAAAGATGTTTTGCATATTGGTTTTTCTTGGATTTTAGATAGAGAGAGAATGTTTTTTTGGCAAGAGTTTATTAGGCTTTTTTATCAGCATTTAAAAGATGTTGAGGAAATTGATAGTTTTTATTTTGAGCTTTTAGAAGATTGTGCTAAGCGTTTTGAAAAGCAAGATTGCAAGCGTGTTATAGTAGATGCTTATTTAAAAATTTTAAATTTTGAAGGACGTTTACATAAAAGCTTTGTATGTTTTTATTGCGATGAGTATATACAAAAAAACGTTGTATTGGTAAGAGCTTTTTTACCTGCACACAAAAAATGTGCTTTTGGTTATGAGTTTAAAGCTGAAGATCTTGCAAAGTTTTATGAAAATTTTAATTCATCGCATTTTAGCGATGAATATATTGATAATTTATATAAAATCATTAAAGAGGGTTTTTAAGAGTAATATCATACATCATAATAGCCTCTTGTCTTAATTTTGCGATGATATTTGCACTATCAATATGTGTATTTTTTATAATAGCTTCCTTGCTATTTTTAATATCTTCAAGCAAATTTCCAAGTTGTTTTTGAGAACTTTGTAGGCAAGTGCTTATACATTTTGGTTGTGTTTGTTGTAAAACTTGCTCGAAATTTAAACTTTGATTGTTAAGCTTTGAAGCATGTGCTGCTAAATTGTTTGCACTTGTTCTAATGCCACCTAGTGCTTTGTAAATCCCTTTTGAATTGATATGAGCTGCCATGAACCTTCCTTGTTTTATGGTATCTCTTCATTCATATTGCTTAGAAATTTATAAGCAAAAATCATTCCTTATTGAAAAATTCTTGAATATATTTTCGCATAATATCTGCATCATTAATACGATTAACACAATCTCTAAAATTAGATGCATCTTCATAACCTTTAGAATATTCATGCAAGTGTTTTCTAAATATGCTTATGCCTTGTTCTTTATGGTGTTTTAGCATTTCTTCAAAATGCGCGAAAATGATTTTATTTTTCATAGCTTTTTCGATTTTTTTGCCAGTTTTTATCTCATAAAATATCCAAGGTTTTCCTATGCTTGCACGCCCTATCATCAAAGCATCACAATTTGTAATTTTAAATACTTCTTTAGCATTTTCTGCGCTAATATCACCATTTGCTACTAAAGGAATTTTGATATTTTCTTTGGCTAAAGCTATGGCTTCATAATCAGCATTTCCACTATACATTTGTTTTCTAGTGCGACCATGTATACTGATAAAATCTACTCCAGCATTTTCACACGCTTTAGCAATAGCAATGGGATCTTTTTTATCAAATCCTAATCTTACTTTGACACTAGTTAATTTTTTATTACTTGTTTTTTTGATAAGTTCTAAAATTCTTTGTAATTTATCAAGATCTTGCAAAAGAGCACTACCTGCACATTGTTTTATAACTTTATTTACAGGACAACCGCAATTAAAATCAATTCCATCTATAAAATCAAAACGATTTAGTATTTCTACTGCTTTTTGAATTATATTTTCATCTGAGCCTGCAATTTGAACTATATAAGGATTTTCAAGCTCAGCTTTTTCTAGCATTTTAAGAGTTTTTGAGCTCTCATACACTAAAGCATTAGAACTTATCATTTCACTAATAGTTACATCAGCCCCAAATTGTTTAACTAAATTTCTTAAAGGCAAGTCTGAAAAACCTGCCATAGGGGCTAAAAATAAAGGCTTTTTACTAAATTCTATCATTGTATTAATTTTTCAAGTTCTATTTTTTTATTATGTTCTCTTAAAAAGAGCAAGAGTCTAAAGTCTTTATGCTCATTTTGATCATTTCCTAATTCATTAAGCAATTCATCATACATACCAAATTCTGCCAAAGTATAAAGATAAGCTCTTAAAGCTTGAGAATGATTATCTTTTAACTTTTTAAATAAAGCAATTAATACTTGAGGTTCCATTTTTTTACAAAGTATTTTAACGCATTGCAAATATGACTTATCATCTAAGGTATTCATACTAAGTAAAACTTCGATTTCAGCATGATTTAATTCTAAGTTTTCTTTTTCAAATCTATTCAAAAGTAATAAAATATCATCTTGGTTTTTTTGAGCTTTTAGCGTTTTAATTTGACTATAGGACGCATTTTCTAACACCATTTTATAAGCAAAAATTTCTAGCTCACCTACTAAGGTATCTTTGTTTTTGATAAAAGAAAAAGCATAATTGCTATCATTTTGAAAGTGATTTTTTTCATTTAAAATAAAAATTTCATTATTTGGACCTAATTTGTATTTTTTTAATTCTACAAATTCTTTTTTATCTAAGTTCTCAAAAATATCAATAATTTCATCTATTTTAGGATTTTGAATTTTTTCTTTAAAACAAAGAGCTTGAGTGTTTTTGGCTATATTTTGAAATTCTTGAGTTTTAAATTTAACCTTACTTGCTTTTTTTAAAAAAATATCAATAATAAAATTTTCATAATTTTTACTATCTTTAATTAGATTTTTATATTGTAAATGTTTTAAAAAACCATAAAAACTCATATGTGCTAATGCTAATATCATCAAAAATAAAGCAGGCAAAACAACCCATAAGCTAATAGGCAAATTTAATTCAAAAGTAGAAATTGTGAAAGTATAATTTCCTAAGTTTAGATTATAAACTAAGGCTGCAACAATTAAAAGATAAACTAAACTTGCAAAGAAAAATAATCTTATCTTCATAGCTCTTTCCTTTTTTCTAGGGTTTCACGGCAATTGATACAGTATTTTGCGTGAGGTTTTACCTTAAGTCTTTCAGGATGAATATCATCTTCACAATACTCACAAATACCATAAGTATTGTTATCTATTTTACTTAATGAATGTTTAATTTCTTCTAGCTCGGCTTTTAAATTTTCGTTGATTTTAAAGTCAATATGAGAGCTATTGTCAATTTGTTGCAAATCAACCTCATCTCTAGGTTCGCTATCTTGTAGATTATGGATATTGTTTATATTACCCTGAAGTTCTTGTAAAATTTCTTTTTGTCTTTGAAGTAATATGTTTTTAAATTCTTCAAGATTTAATTCTTGCATAAACGCTCCTATTTGTGATATGGGTGATTTGTATTAATGCAAAATGCACGATAAATTTGCTCTAAAAGCATGGTTTTAGCAAATTTATGCACTAAAGTCATTTTACTAAGAGCTATACTTGCATGCATTTGTGTAATAAATTCTTGTTCAAATCCATAAGCACCGCCTATAAAAAATGAAATTTCATTTTTATCTTGTAATAATCTTGCAAATTCTACACTTGTAAGCTCTTTACCTTTTTCATCTAAGGCTATACAAAAACCTTTTTTATAAGGACTTAGTGCATTTGTATAAGATTTTTTTGCTTCTATGGTATTAGTGTTTTGTGCTTGATTGATTTTATTATTAAAAATACATATATCATTAAAACTGCAAAATTTTTTGATGAGCTTGATATAATGCTCATCTATCTTGCTAAATTCATCATTATTGTTTTTTTGAATGCTTAAAAGATTGATTTGCATTTTTAGTTTTTAGAAAAAAATCTTAAAAAGTCTGCTATAAATTTTTTATGATTACTTCTTTCTACAATCGCATCAATCAATCCATGCTCGAGTAAAAATTCAGCCTTTTGAAAGCCTTCTGGCAAATCAGCCCCTATGGTTTGTTTGATTACTCTAGCTCCTGCAAAGCCTACTAGGGCACCAGGTTCAGCCATGATGATATCTCCAAGCCAAGCAAAAGATGCACTCACTCCACCCATGGTCGGATCGGTTAATACTGAAATATAAGGAAGTTTTTCTTCTGCTAGCAGTTTTAATGCTGCACTTGTTTTGCTCATTTGCATTAAAGAATAAGTGCTTTCTTGCATCCTAGCTCCACCGCTTGCGCTCACTATAACAACAGGAGTTTTTTTCTCAATCGCTCTTTCAATCGCTCTAAGAATTTTTTCACCTTCTACTGAGCCTAAACTTCCACCCATGAAAGAAAAATCAAAAACAACAAGTTGAGTTTTTATCCCATCTATATTACATTCGCCACTTATTATGGCGCTTTTTCTTCCTGTTTTTTCTTCATTTTCTGCTAATCTTTTTTTATATGATTTACTATCTACAAATTTAAGCGGATCGATTGCATGTAAGTCTTTATCCATTTCTACAAATGTACCTTCATCACTAAGTAACTCGATGCGTTTTAAAGGATTTAATCTCATATGAAAATTACATTTAGGGCAAACATTATAACAAGTTTCTATTTCTTTATAATACATTAACGCATGACAAGAATTACATTTTACCCAGTGATTTGGAGCCTCACTTGGAGTGGCTTGTTTGCGTCTTATACTAGAAAAAATATCTAAAAAATTCATTATCTCTACCTAAAATAAAATTTCAAAATTATAGCAAGATTTTAGTATTTTTAAAATCTTGCACCCAACATAAACTCAAATTTACTTAAATCATCTTTTGAATTAGTGTTAAATGGTTTAGCAAAAACTAAATTTAAAGCACCTAGTGGAGTTAGCCACTCAAAACCAACACCTGTACTCCATCTTTGAATTTGACTTAAAGAACTCTCACCTATGGCACCATAGTCAAAAAATACACTTCCTCTTAGTTTGATTCTATCAAAGATTGGAAAGCTAAGCTCAACAGAGTTAGCAAAAGCCACTGTACCACCTGTTTCATCACCCCACGCATTTTTAGGGCTTACACTTCTTCTATCAAAACCTCTAATAGTTCCTATACCTCCAAGATATAATTTTTCATTGATAGGTAAATAACCTTGATCCCATACCTTATAAAAACTTGCTTTATAACGATAAATCAAATCCCAGCCTATAAATTCTTCCAAGCCTTGGTAATAATTAAATTTAGTAGTAGAGCTTATAAATTCTTGATCTCCACCTAAGCCTGCATATTCAAGTGAGGTTGAAGCGATAAAACCTGATCTTGGTAGATAATAATCATCTGTATTGTTAAATACTATTGAAGGTGTAATGGAGCTTTTATAAGTTTTTCCAAGTTTATATCCTTGAGCAATTAAGCGATCGCTTAAATGATAAATATCACTTTGCTCAAGATTGTAAGTTAAATCAACACTTGTGTATCTTCCTAAAGTTTTACCAACGCTTATATCAAAACCATAGTTTCTCTCATCATAGCTATCCCATTCTAAACGATCTGAATATAATGACCCTCCAAGAGAATAATCACTATCATTTACTCTAGGGTTTCTTAAAGATACTCTACCTGAAAGTGTATCATCGCCTTTGTCTATACTTACACTTCCTTTCATACCAGAACCTAAGATATTTGCATCAGATAATGAAGCACTAAGTAAAATTCCATCACTAGTTCCATAACCAATACCACCTGAGATAGCCCCAGTTGAAGCTTCTTTGACTTCTACTATCAAATCAATATGCGTATCATCTACTCTTTGCTCTTTAATATCTACATTTTCAAAATACGCAGTTCTTCTTAGAGCATTTCTTGAGTCCATTAAATCAGTTCTATTATAAAGATTACCTTCGGTTAGATAAAGCTCTCTACGAACAACCCTATCAACTGTTTTGGTGTTACCTGAGATGATGACATCTCTTATATATACTTTTTCATTTGGTATGACTTTAAAAATAATCATAGCTTCATGATTTTCTTTATCTTTTTGTATATCAGGTATAACTTGTACAAAAGCATAGCCTAAATCTGCTGTTTTAGTTTCTATGGTTTTTATATCTTCTCTTAGTTTTTCTATATTAACTATTTTTCCAACACTTAATTTTAAATCATTTACTAAAGCTTCATTTTCTTCATCACTAAAAATAGGATTAAAAATTTTAATCCCTTTAACTTTATAAACCTCACCCTCGTTGATAAAATAAGTTAAATCAGCTTGATAAGTATCTGTATAAGTATTTAAAAAAGCAGGAGATACGCTCACATCAAGATAACCTTCTTTTAAATATACATCTGAAATTCTTGAGCTATCATTTGCAAGATCAAAGATTTTAAGCTTACCATCATTAAAGCCCCACATCCAGCCTAGAGCTTCTCTTTGTTTATTTGCTACCGCAGGTTCAATATCTGAATAACTTAAATTTTTTGCACCACTTAAATGTACTTTTTCTATGATGATATTTTCCCCACGATTTACAACAAAAGTAAGTTTTAATGAGCTTGAATTACTTAATTTTTCATCTTTGATTTCTACAACAGTATCATAAAAACCTTTGGCTTGATAAAAAAGTTTGATTTTTTCAGCTGCGTCTTTAGCTGAATTTTCATCATATAAAATTCCAGGTTTTAAACCAACAAGGCTTTCTATTTGTTTTCTATCGTTACTTGCTATACCTTGAATATCTATTTTTCCAATGGAAGGTTTTTCTATTACTTTAAAAGTTAGCACCCCATTTTTTTCTTCTACTACTATATCATTAAAATAATTTCTATCAAAAAGGTTTTTAATTGCTGTATCTATACTAGCAGGATCAATTTTTTGTCCTATTTTTAATTTAGAAATCGCAATAGCACTTTCTTTAGAAAGTTGCGATAAGCCTTCAAATTTGATATCTTTAATTGTAGCTGCACATAAGGAACTTGAGAGTGCAAAGAAAACAAACCATTTTTTCATCATTTTACCTAAATTTTTATATACAAAATCGTTATAATACCAAAATATTTTTAACTAATGCTTTTTAAGGAAAATTTATGAAAGTAGGTATAGTCGGACTTGGCTTAATAGGCGGATCTTTGGGCCTTAGCTTAAGAGAGAATAAATTAATAGATTTAGTTTGTGGGTATGATATAAACAAAGAATTTGAGCAAATTGCACTAGATAGAAAGTTAATAGATAAAATTGTTTCTTTTGAAGAGTTGAAAAAATGTGATGTGATTTTTTTAGCTATCCCTGTAAGAGCTATTGTAAAAATCTTAAAAGAATTTCAAGGTATTTCTAAAGATTGTACTATCATTGAACTTGGAAGTACAAAAGAAGAAATTATTAAAAATTTACCTTCTTATTTGAAAAGTCAATTTATCGCAGCTCATCCTATGGCAGGAACTGAAAATAGTGGTCCAAATGCAGCTATAAAAGATTTATATAAAAATGCAGTTTGTGTTTTGTGCGATGTGCAAAATGCTGATCATATTCATCAAAAAAGGGCTATAGAAATTTTTTCAGATTTAGGAATGAAGCTTGTATTTATGGATAGTATCGCGCATGATCATCATGCTTCTATCATTTCACACTTACCGCATGTGATTAGTTTTTCTTTGGCAAATTTTGTGATGAAAGAAGAAAATAAAAAAAATATAGCTCACCTAGGAGGCCCTTCTTTTAAAGATATGTGCAGGATTGCTAAGTCAAACCCTCAAATGTGGAGCGGTATTTTTGAACAAAACAAACAAAATTTATTAAATTCTATTGATTTATTTCAAAAAGAATTACAAGAATGTAAAAAAATGATAGAAAAATGTGATATAAATGAGCTTGAGACTTGGATTAAAAGTGCAAATAAATTAAGAGAAATTCTATAAAATTTTTTATAATTTACTCTTAATTTGCTAAAGAATAATATATTTTTAAAAAAATAGATTGAAAGTGAAAATATGGTTTTTGCGCGTAAAAGATCAAATAAAAAATGGATTTTTGTAGTTTTTTTAATACTTTTAGCCTTTGTGGTATTTGTTTTAAATACAAAGTTGTTTGAAAAAAATCCTCCATTGATTCAAACAAAATCAGATGTAATTTATAGTAATCTAACAGATCCTATATCTATAGAAATAAGCGATGAAAGTGCTTTAAAAGATGTTAAAGTCACACTATTTAAGGCAAATGAGCTAAATGGCGAAATGCTTGTTAATGAGCATGTTAAAGGCAATAAAAAAAGCATTCATTTTGATTTAAAATTACCAAAACCAGCTTATAAAGAAAAAGTTGATTCTTATAAACTTGTAATAGAAGCAAGTGATAGTAGTTTTTGGAATTTCTTTTTAGGAAATCAAGCGCTTAAAGAAGTGAAAGTTATCATTGATACCAAAAAACCACTTGTAGAAATTTTAGATAATTCTTATCAAATCGAACAAGGCGGAGTAGGTAGTGTAGTATTTAAAGCAAGTGATGAGAATTTACAAGAAGTTTATATCACAACTGATAAAGATAAAATTTTTAAAGCAACTCCTTATGTGAAAGAAGGATATTATGCTGCTTTGATTCCTTGGGAGGCTACTGATGAGCACTTTAGAGCTTATGTGGTGGCAGTAGATAAAGCAGGCAATGTAAACAAACAAAGAATTAGGTATTATTTTACTAATAAAAAATACCGTGTATCAAATATAAAAGTAAGTGATAGATTTTTAGATGGTAAGATCGAATTTTTAGCACAAAAATATGCTCCAAAAGATAGAGAATTAAGCAGACTTGAAAAATTTAAATTTGTGAATGAAGATTTAAGAGCTTCTAATGAAGTTATTATTCATGATATTACAAGTAAAGTTCCTGATACTATGATTAATAATTTTAAAGTTAATCTTTTCAAACCTTTAAAAAATGGCCAAAAAGTAGCTGATTATGCTGATCATAGGTTTTATTCTTATAATAATCAAGCATTTAGTAGCTCTTATCATATGGGGCTTGATTTAGCAAGTGTAAAAGAAGCGCCTATCATTAGTAATAACGATGGCGAAGTGGTATTTGTGCAAGAAAATGGAATTTATGGATTAAATATTATTATCTATCATGGCTTTGGTATTTATACTCTTTATGGACACTGCACTAATGTGGATGTAAATGTAGGCGATAGAGTTAGAGCAGGTGATGTTATAGGTACTACAGGTACCACAGGTTTAGCACTTGGAGATCATGTACATTTTGGTGTTTTAGTACAAGGAGTTGAAGTGCGTCCTGAGCAATGGCAAGATGCAAAATGGATAAAAGAAAATATCTATAATGTATTAGAGTCAAGCAAAAAAAGAATTTTGAGTGAATAAAAATGAATCAAACAACAATAGCAAAAGAAGTTAAAGGTGTTGGCATAGGTTTGCACAAGGGCGAGCCTATTAGTATAAAATTAGAGCCATTAGAAGCTAGCAGTGGTATAGTATTTTATAGAAGTGATTTGGGAATTTCTTATGAAGCAAAGCCTGAAAATGTCATCGATACGCAAATGGCTACTGTAATAGGCGATCATAGAGGTTATGTTTCTACTATAGAGCATTTAATGAGTGCGATTAATGCTTATGGTATTGACAATGTGCGCATAGTTTTAGATGCTAATGAAGCTCCTGTAATGGATGGTAGTAGCATAGGCTTTTGTATGATGCTTGAAGAAGCAGGTATAAAAGAGCTTGACGCGGTTAAAAAAATTTTAGTGATTAAAAAAAGTGTGGAAGTAAAAGAAGGTAATAAATTTGTACGTTTAAGTCCTACGGATATGCCTATTATAAACTATACAATCGAATTTGATAATCCTATTATAGGTAAGCAAAATTATTGTTTTGAATTTAGTAAACAAAACTACATAGAGCAAATAGCAAGAGCAAGAACCTTTGGGTTTTTAAAGGATGTTCAAGCTTTAAGAGCTATGAATTTAGGTCTTGGTGGAAGTTTAGAAAATGCTGTTGTGATTGATGATAATCGTATTTTAAACCCTGAAGGTTTACGTTTTAAAGATGAATTTGTGCGCCATAAAATTTTAGATGCTATCGGGGATTTAACCTTGCTTGGATGTAGGGTTTTTGGAGATTATACTTCTTATGCAGGTTCGCACAAACTTAATCATCTTTTAACCAAAGAACTTTTAAAAGATCCTAGCGCCTATGAAGTGGTAAGTTTAGAAAAAAGTGCATATAAAGTTTATGAAAAGGTTTTTGCATAAAAAAGGTTACTTTACTTTTAAATGCCATAGCAAAACCTTTGATGCTTGGTATTTATGAAAATGATGTATTGCTAAATACTATTGAAAGTGATTTAAAAGTTAGTGAAGTTTTGCCAAAAATATTGCAAGATTTACTTTCACAATATGAGTTTGAAAAGCTTATTTATGTGCATGGACCAGGCTCTTACATGGGTATAAAGATTTCTTATGTTTCTTTTAAAACCCTAGCTATAGTTAAAAATATACCTTTAAAAGCTATTAGCGCTTTTGAGCTAAATAATAACGCTCCTATAGCCGCTAATAAGCATTTGTGTTTTGTAAAAAAAGATGATGAAATTATTTTAGAAAAGACACAAGCGGGAAGTTTTTTTATGCCCCAAAGTTTAAAAGGTTTAAATTTCAGTAAAGAAAATACACCTTTTTATGTTTTAGATGCGATTAATTAAGGTAAAAAATGAAGATTTTAGTTCCTGCTACAAGTGCAAATTTAGGTCCTGGTTTTGATTGTTTGGGTTTGAGTTTAAAATATTTTAATCAAACTATAGTTGAAAAATCTAAATTTTTTAGCATTAGCATACACGGAGAAGGTGAAAATAATATCTATCTTAAAAAAAATAATACCTTTGTTAATATTTTTTATGAAATTTATCAAAGACTTAGTGGTAAAAAAGATAATTTCCGCTTTATTTTTCAAAATAATATCCCTTTAGCTAGAGGTATGGGAAGTTCTTCTGCTGTGATAGTTGGGGCTATTGCTTGTGCTTATGAATTAAGTGGGTTTAAAGCGGATAAAAATATCATTTTAAATGAAGCTTTAAAATATGAAAACCATCCAGATAACATAGCTCCAGCAGCACTTGGAGGTTTTGTATGTGCATTAACTCATAATGAAAAAGTTTTAGCTATAAAAAAAGAAGTGGATAAAGACTTACAAGCTGTTATAACCATACCAAATGTAGCGATGAATACTCAAAAATCAAGAGCAGTTTTAGCTAAAAAAATCAACCTAGAAGATGGTGTTTTTAATCTTTGTCATGCTTCATTTTTAACCGCTTGTTTTTTAGAGAAAAAATATGATTTATTAAAATATGCAAGTTTGGATAAACTTCATCAAAATCAAAGAATGAAACTTTTGCCAGAACTTTTTGAGGTGCAAAAACTAGCTTTAGATAATAATGCTCTCATGAGTACGCTTTCAGGATCAGGTTCGAGTTTTTTTACTCTAGCTTATAAAGATGATGCTAAAAAAATCAAAGAAAAAATCAAAAATAAATTTGCTAAATTTAGAGTTGAACTTTTAGAATTTGATGATGAGGGCTTTAAAATTTGCTAAAAATTCCAAAAAAAAGATATAATTTTGAAAAATCATATACCCATTAGAATGTGCATTGTTTGCAAAGGCCGTTATGAAAAGCAAAGTTTGCATCAATTCCAAATAAAAAATTCTCAAATTATCACTAAAGTGGAATTTGGCAGGAGTTTATATATTTGTAATTCATGTTTTGATAAAGATGAAAAAACGTTGCAAAGGGCTTTTATGAGAGCTTGCAAAGGCAATTTTCATGGTAATATAAATCAGCAGGATTTAAAGGAGATATTTTTTAATGGCAGATGTAAAGATTAGCGAGATCGCTCAAGAGTTAGGATATACAAGTAAAGAAATTATAGAAAAAGCTAATGAAATGGGCTTAGAAGATATCAAATCCCCTAACAAAAAAGTATCTTCTGAAATCGCAGAAGCGATTTATCAATACGTTCAATCTGGTGAAATACTAGATGTGGTAAAAAAAGTAGCCAAACCTAAAAAAGAAAGTACGGCAAAAAAAACTACTAAAAAAGAAGAAAGTAAAAAAGAAGAGAAAAAAACTACTACCAAAAAAGAAAGTAAAAGCCCTACTAAAGCAGTAAGTGAAAAAAAAGAAGAAATCAAAAAAGAAGAAAAACAACCTGAAAATCCTATAAAAAATGAAGTATTAGAAGAGAAAAAAGAAGAAATTAAACTCGATGAAAAGCTAGGTTCTAATTTAAATTTAGCCAAAAGAAGAGGTTTGGTCATCGTTAAAAAGAAAAAAGAAGAAAGCAAAGAAACTCAAATAAACAAAGAAGAAAAAGCTAGTACACAAACTACTCAAGGTTTAAGTCTTAGTATGATTTTTTCAAATTCAGATGAGAATTTAAAAAGAAAGAAAAAAGAAAAGAAAAATCATCCTGTAGCAAGCAAAAAAGAAAGTACTACTAAAATGGATCTTTTAGGAGATAAAGACTTTGCTGATATTTCTTTAGAAGATGATGATATGGTGGTTTTACCTGATTTTAGCGTAAAAGAAAACAAACCAGCACAACCAGCAAACAAAAAACAACCAAATATCTTAAAGCAATCTTTAAATAATTCTATCAATCCATTTGGCGAGGGTGGTATACAAAGAAGAAGTCGTAAAAAACCACCTAAAAAGGTAGAAAAAAAAGAAAGCGAAGCGATCACAAGTGTAAGTATACCTAAAGAAATTCGTGTGTATGAATTTGCTGAAAAACTTGGTAAAAACACCGGAGAAGTTATCTCTAAACTTTTCATGCTTGGCATGATGACGACTAAAAATGACTTTTTAGATGAGGATGCTATAGAAATTCTTGCAGCTGAATTTGGAGTGGAGATTAATATCATTGATGAGGCTGATGAGTTTGATTATGTAAAAGATTATGATGAAAATCAAACAGAAGAAAATTTAAGTCAAAGAGCTCCAGTTATCACTATCATGGGGCATGTGGATCATGGTAAGACTTCTTTGCTTGATTATATAAGAAAATCACGTATTGCAAGTGGCGAGGCAGGCGGGATCACTCAGCATGTTGGTGCTTACATGGTGGAAAAAAATGGTAGAAAAATCACTTTTATCGATACTCCAGGCCATGAGGCATTTACTGCTATGCGTGCAAGGGGAGCTAGTATAACGGATATTGTTATTATCGTAGTAGCTGCAGATGATGGGGTAAAACCACAAACTAAAGAAGCGATTAATCATGCAAAAGCAGCTAATGTGCCTATCATCATTGCTATTAATAAAATGGATAAAGAAAACGCAAATCCTGACATGGTAAAAACTCAGCTAGCAGAAATGGATATCATGCCAGTAGAATGGGGCGGAAGCCATGAATTTGTGCCAGTTTCAGCTAAAAAGGGTGATGGTATAGAGGATTTACTTGAAATTGTATTATTGCAAGCTGATATTTTAGAGCTTAAAGCAAATCCAAAAGCCCATGCTAAAGCAAGTATTATAGAATCTTCAGTGCAAAAAGGTAGAGGCCCTGTGGCTACTATCATCGTACAAAATGGTACTTTAAGAGTGGGAAATACTGTTGTAGCAGGGGAAGCTTATGGTAAGGTGCGTGCTATGAGCGATGATCAAGGCAAAGCTTTAAAAGAAATAGGTCCAGGTGAGTGTGGGGTGATCATAGGTCTTAGTGAAGTAGCTGATGCAGGAGAAACTCTAATAGCTGTAGATAGTGATAAACAAGCAAGAGAATACGCTAATAAACGCCATGAATACAATCGTCAAAAAGAACTAAGCAAATCCACTAAAGTAAGTATAGATGAGCTTGGTGCAAAAATCAAAGAAGGCAATTTAAAAGCCCTTCCTGTGATTTTAAAAGCAGATGTGCAAGGTTCACTTGAAGCGATTAAGGCTAGTTTAGAAAAACTTAAAAACGATGAGATTAAGGTTAATATCATCCATAGTGGGGTAGGTGGTATTACTCAAAGCGATATAGAGCTTGCAAGTGCTAGTGAAAACTCTATCGTTTTAGGCTTTAATATACGCCCAACTGGTGAGATCAAAGAGCGCGCTAAAGATAAAGGTGTAGAGATAAAAACTTATAATGTTATTTATAACTTGCTTGATGATGTAAAAGCCTTGCTAGGTGGTATGATGAGTCCTATCATCTCTGAAGAACAACTTGGTCAAGCTGAAATTCGCCAAGTGATCAATGTACCAAAACTAGGACAAATCGCAGGTTGTATGGTAACAGAAGGCACGATCAATCGTGGTGCGAAAATCAGGCTCATTAGAGATGGGGTTGTGGTATTTGAAGGTAATGTAAGCTCGCTCAAACGCTTTAAAGATGATGTAAGAGAAGTTGCAAAAGGCTATGAATGCGGTGTAGGCATAGAAGGTTGTAATGATATGAGAGTGGGGGATTATATAGAAAGTTACAAAGAAGTTGAGGAACAAGTAAGCCTATGAATCCAGCTGAAATCAAAAAGCTACGCGCAGAAAGCATTTTAAAAGAGCTTATACCAGAAGCTTTAGCAAATTTAGACAACGAAGCTTTAAAAAACTTGTGTGTGGTGGATGTGGAGTGTAAAAAAGGCAGATATGATGCTTTTGTGTATTTAGATAAAATGTTTTTTAATACCCAAGAGCAAGAAATCATACTCAATCAGCTTAAAAAAGCCGCCCGTGCTTTGCAAAATTATTGTATGAGTGAGCAAGGGTGGTATAGATGTCCGAATTTTCACTTTAAATTTGATGATAGATTAGAGTATCAAAACCACATGGATGCTTTATTTGAGAAAATCAAAAAGGAACAAAATGAATCTTGAAGCACTTTGTAAAGAAGCAGGACTTAGCTTTTATGATGATGAGCTAACAAGTGAAAATGGTAGAAAGATTTATAGAATTTATGTGCAAAAAGAAGGTGGGGTAAATCTTGATGATTGTGCTAGACTTAGCGAAATTTTATCGCCTATTTTTGATGTAGAGCCACCTGTGAGTGGGGAGTATTTTTTAGAAGTATCAAGCTGTGGACTTGAAAGAAAACTTAGCAAAATCGAGCATTTTGCAAAAAGTATTAACGAACTTGTAAAAATCACAACTAGTGAAAAAGAAAAAATCGAAGCAAAAATCATCGCCGTAGATGATGAAAATATCACTTTAGAAAATTTAGAAACTCAAGAAAAAACTACTATAAATTTTAGCGACATAAGAAAAGCTAAAACCTTCATACAATGGTAAAAATTTAGAATTCTAAATTTTTACCAAATTAATATATTATAATTTATTGTATAAACTACATTTTTTCAATTGTCTATAAATAGACATGATGTTTAGTTTTTAATTAAGGAGTGATAATGACCACGGAAGAACTAGGCTTAAAATTAAAGGATATGTATGAAAATGCACCCAAAGGAAATAAAGTTACTTATATTCATTATTTTGGCATTAAATTTGCAGAACAAATTAGAAAAAATAGTCTCAACGAAATTGTTAAATATGCAAATATATCTAAAAGCTATGTAGCTGAAATAGCAAAGGCTATTTCTTTAGCTGATGTGTTAAATCAAAATAATATAATTCAATATAATCACAATAGTTATAAAAATAAAGAAAATCAAAATCCACCTTTAAATCAAATTCTTTATGGGCCTCCAGGGACAGGAAAAACTTATCATACTATAGATAAGGCTTTAGAAATTTTAGGTGAAAATTTAGCAAGTAGAGATGAGAAAAAAGAAAAATTTGATGAGTATGTAAAAAATGGGCAAATAGTTTTTACCACTTTTCATCAAAGCTATGGATATGAAGAATTTGTAGAAGGTATAAAACCTATAATAAATAACGATGAAAATTCTCAAGAATTAAAATATGAGATAAAAAATGGTGTTTTTAAAGAATTGTGTGATAAATCTTTGAAAAACTATATTTCATCAATACAAAATGAGAATGAAACTGACTTAGATAAATTAATTTTTGAATTTGCTAATTATATTAATCAAAATTTTCTAGACAAAGGAAATGAATTTCCTTTAGAAAATAAAGTTAATGTTAAAAAAATCCTTTTAAATTCCAAAGATGAATATCGTTCTTTTTTGTTGGGTGGCTCAATTAAAAGTCCTCAAAGATTGACTATTGATGTTATAAAAAGAGATTATTTAGATTTTATAAATGGAAGAATTTTATCTTTTAAAGATATTAAGCCAAAATATGACAGCCAAAGTGATTACCATGGTAATGCGACTTATTATTTTATGTTTTATAAAAAATTAAAAGAATTTGAAAGTTTGCAAAATGAAAAATTTAAAATAAAAAAAGATAACTTAAAACCTTATATAATAATCATAGATGAGATTAATCGTGGTAATGTAAGTAAGATTTTTGGTGAGCTTATCACTTTAATAGAACCTAGCAAAAGAATAGATGAAAGCGAGGGATTAAAAGTTACTTTACCTTATAGCGGTGAAAAATTTGGAGTGCCTAAAAATGTTTATATCATAGGCACTATGAATACAGCTGATAGAAGTATAACTTCACTTGATACAGCTTTGCGAAGACGTTTTGAATTTGTCGAGATGATGCCTAAACCTAGTGAACTATCTAAAATTGAAGATATAGATTTGCAAGAATTATTAAAAGCTATCAATACTCGTATAGAATACTTGCTAGATAGAGAAAAGACTATAGGACACGCATTTTTTATAGGTATTGATAATTTAGATGACTTAAAAAAAGTTTTTCAAAATAAAATCATCCCATTATTGCAAGAGTATTTTTATAATGATTATGCATTGATTGACGCGGTTTTAAACAAAAATGGTATGTTAGAAAAACAAGATATAAATAGTGATTATTTGAAAAATATGACAGATTTTATAGAAAGTGATAAGGTTATTTATAAATTTAGCGATAGTCAAAAATGGGATGAAACTACTTTTAAAAAAATATATGAATAATGAAAACAATTAACACTTTTTCCATCATCGAACACCAATTCTTTTCTAAAGAAGATTTAAAAGAAATTTTCAAAGAAAAAGCTGAAAGATTTTATAAAGAATTAGAAGACTTTGCAAAAAATAATGAAAGTCTTCTAGGTTTTAAAAATAAAAACGCCTTAAAAGCTAAAAATTATGTCGGTGTTATACAGACTAAAAGCGGTGTTTTAGAGATCTTACCAAAATGCACAAATTTGGATAGCTATAAAGAAAAAAAAGATAAATCTTTGAAAGTTTCAAAGAGTAAGTTAAATTACGCCTATACAATAAGCAATGGTAATAAATTATATACTAATTTTAGTTATTTCCAAGAATATAAAATTGTGAAAAATATTAAAGTAAAGAAGTGGTATAGTATAAAAGAAATAAATTTCAACCCCAAAAATCTTTTAATCAACATGCTAAAAACCTTAAAAAATTCCCCCTTTAAAAAATCTCAAATTTCATCTTTACAAATTGCTAAAATGCCTTTGTTTGAAGTATTTATCGCGATGTTTTTAGATGAATTTGATAGTGTGTATAAAAAAGGTTTGATGAGATCTTATGTAAGTAGCGAAGAAAACAGAACTTTTTTAAAAGGAAAATTACTTTTTAATGAGCATATAAAATCAAATTTAATACACAAAGAAAGATTTTTCACAAGTAGCGATGAGTTTGTTTTAGATATAGCTCCAAATCGCTTGATAAAATCAACGCTAAATTTTTTAAAATCCAAAACAAGCTTGAATAAATTTAAAATCATCAAAGCTATGCAAATGCTTGATGAGGTAGAGTTTTCTACAAATTACGAAAAAGATTTTAGTTTTAAAATTTCAAGACATTTTGATTATTATGAAAATATACTTTCTTGGTGTAAGATATTTTTGCAAAATCAAAGCTTTGCTCCATATAAAGGCAAAAACGAAGCCTTTGCTTTGCTTTTTCCTATGGAAAAACTTTTTGAAAACTATGTAGCTTATATGTTTAAACTTGCGAATCCTAGCAAAAATATAAAAGCCCAAAGTCATGGAAAGTATCTAATTTCAAAAAATGATGAAAAATGTTTTATGTTAAAGCCTGATTTATATATAGAAAATAAAATGATCTTAGATACCAAATGGAAAATTCCAGATGATAACGAAGATGAGAAAAAGCATGGCATATTGCAAAGCGATTTATACCAAATGTTTGCTTATGCAAATAAATATGAGATAAAGGAAATTTATCTTATTTATCCTCTATGTGAGAGAACTTTTAACTTAAGAGAGAAATTAAAAACTAAAGATATTAAGTTTTTAGCACAAGGTTTTTTAAAAGCTTACGATGAACATGTAAAGCTTAAGGTTTTTTTTGCACCTTTACCTTTTTAAAACAAGTAATCTTGATCTAGTTTCCATTTTTGTGCAATGCTTTTGTCAAGTTTATGGCAGTTTCTAAACATTTTATGCATATAATCAACTTTACTTGTATCCCAATTAGATAAGTCTTGGTTAAAATTAACACAATTTTCAAACATAAAATCCATATTTTTTACTTTAGAAATATTCCAACTCGATAAATCCTGATTAAAATTTTCACAACCTTCAAACATTGAAGTCATGTTTTTTACATTTGAAACATCCCAATATTTTAATCCTTTAAAATCACTTCTTGTAGAATTTTTAAATAATTCGCTCATATCTGTGATAAAGCGGGTGTCTATATCTTTTAAATTAATTTCATCTTCGATCAATTCTTTTAATTCATCTTTTGTTTTTGGGTGATAATTTTTTAAAGATAAAATTTTCGTGTAAATATAATATAAAAATACTATACCTACAAGAATTGCTCCGATTATTAATATAGCACCAATTATGAAAGAGAAGACAAGCATAACAACATCGATATTATAGTATATTAAAAGCCCTATTCCTACGATTGCTCCAATTATGAGTGTTGGGATTAATATAAATAAAGCTAAACCTAGCCATAATTCCCAAAAAGCTAAGAGTAAAAGTATAAATATCATTATTCCTACGATAGTCCAAATCATATTATTCCTAATTAATTATATTAATTTTATTATATTGATTATTTATTGATAAGTGATTAATATATTTTGCTATATTTTTAAAAATAAAATTATAGAAGGCAATATGAATCACGAATTTTATATGAATTTAGCCATAGATGAAGCTTGGAAATATCAGCTTTTAACCTACCCAAATCCAGCCGTAGGTTGTGCGATTTTAGATAAAAATGGCAAAATTTTAAGCATAGAAGCGCACAAAGAAGCAGGTAAAGCTCATGCAGAGCTTGAAGCAGTGAGTAAAGCCTTAAAAGTGCTTAATCCAAATTTAGATTTACCACAAAATGCAAACGATTTGCATGAGTTTATTTGTCAAAATCATCAGGGGTTATTAAAAGGCGCTAGTGCTTATGTGAGCTTAGAACCTTGCAATCATCAGGGCAAAACCCCACCTTGTGCGAAACTTTTTAGCGCACTTGGTTTTAGTGAAGTTTTTATCGCTACTAAAGATGAGCACAAGCTCGCAAGTGGTGGAGCAGAGTTTTTAAAAGATCAAGGCATAAAAGTTCACATGGGAATTTGCGAGCAAAGAGCCAAAGAGCTTTTAAAGCCTTTTTTAAAATGGCAAAAATCAAGCTTTAAATTTTTTAAACTAGCCCTTTCTTTAAACGGCTCTGCTTATGGTAAAATCGTAAGTTCTAAAGCAAGTAGAACCTATGCTCATGCATTACGCTCAAAGCTTGATTTGCTTGTAGTGGGCGGAGAAACTATAAGACATGATAGGCCTATTTTAGATGCAAGGTTAGTTCAGGCTAAAGCACCAAATTTATGCATACTAAGCCGTCAAAATTTAGAAAGTTTTGATCCAAACATTCCTTTATTTAGCGTAGCTGAAAGAGAAATTTTTACAAACATTCCTAGTGAAGCAAAGCTCATCATGTATGAGGGCGGGGAGAATTTTTTAAAAGCTTTTAAAGATGAGTTAGATATGCTTTTGATTTTTTCAAGCTCGAATTTAAATACCTTTGAAAATGTTAAGTTAGATTTAAAGCTAAAGCCTTTATACAAAGGCTTTTTAGAAAATGATACTTATGGATTTTATGAGATTATTAAATCTTAGTAGATTTTTTGTGAGCTTACTTGTGTGAAAAATTGTGCTAAAGTGTTAGCAAAAAAGCTAGCACTTTGCTCTTCTAATCGTTTTAAAAACTTATCTATAGCATCTTCTTTTTGCCAGATAGGGTTTTGCACTTTGGCTAGTTTTTCTACTTCTTTTTTGGCTTGCTCGTAATTGCCTATTTTATCAATGAGTTTTAATTTTAAAGCCTCATTTGCTAAAAATACTTTCGCATCAGCCCATGAGCTTGTTTGGTTTAAGTCTAGCTTGCGATTTTTAGCTACAAATTGTGTGAAAAGCTCATAACTTTGATTGGCTAAATTTTGTAAAAAGTCTTTTTCTTCTGCATTCCATTTACGCATGAAAGTTCCTGCTTCTTTATAGCTTCCTGCTTTGATAGTTTGCTCATTTATGCCAAGTTTTTGTGCAAGCTCACTTACTTCAAAGCCTTGCATGATTACCCCAATAGATCCTACAAAGCTAGCGGGATTAGCGATGATCATATCAGCTCCCACCGCACTTAAGTAACTCCCACTTGCTATAGTTCCACCTGCATAGACTACCACAGGTTTTTTAGCTTTAAGATCTTGTATAGCTAAGGCTATTTCCATGCTTGGCGCAAAAGCTCCACCAGGGCTATCTATAAAAAGCAAAACCCCTTTGATAGCTTTATCATCTTTGGCTTTGTAAATTTGTTCTAAAAGATTACTCGCATCGCTAATTTCACCTTTAAGATTAATTTGAGCTAAGTTTGCATTGGAAAGTTTGGTATTATCCCCGCTTGGAGCAAGGATTAAAAACACGATAAATAAAAACACAAAGGTTTTAAAATAAGTGTTGATATAAGAAATGATTTTTCCAATTCCTTTAAAAAATGATTTTATAATTTGCATTCTTTCCCTTCTATAAAAAGTTTTAACACTTCTTTGCTTTGTAAGATAAATTGCAAAGGAAGTTGTTTTAAATTTGTACTATTTGGTAAAGCAAAAAGACTAAAATCAGCGATTTTGCCTTTTTGAATTTGGCCTAGGTTTAAATTTAAAGCTTTTGCGGCTTTGTTTGTTGCCATTAAAAGCAATATTTTAGCAAAATTTTCTAACTCAAAATCATCATGTATAAGTAAATTTGCTCTCATTTCATCAAGCATACTTAGAGAAGTGTTTGAGCTTAAACCATCGGTTCCTAGGTGGATATTAACACCATTTTTTAAAGCAGATTTTAATTTAAAAGTGTTTTTACTCAAAAGTCTGTTTGAAAAAGCACAATGTGTTATTGAGTGTAAATTTTTATCTAGCAAATCCCATTCTTTAAAATACACACAATGTGTAAATAAAGTCCTTTGGCCTTTAAAAAGCTCTAAAAAGCTTTGTGGAGTGTAAAATGGCATAGGATTTTTACTAAATTTAGCCAAGCTCTTTTTAAAACCACCTTTTTTAAACCTTAGCCAGTTGTTTTCATGATTACTTTCAAGAAAATGAGTGCTTAGCAAATGATCGTTTTCTCTAGCAAGTTTTATGGCAAATTTGGTAAGTTCTGGGTGGGTTGAGTAGGGTGCATGCACTGAAATAGCAGGGATAAATTTAGAAGTTTTAAAACTCATACTTTTTTCATAACGAGTTAAAAATTCTTCTTTTTTAGCTTGGATAAAATTTTCACTTGAACCTAAAATTTCATTAAAAAATACCACTCTAGCTTGTGAATTGACACAAGGGTTTAAATCACTCCCAAAGCTTGAAATTTCTCCTATGGTAGCAGTGCCACTTTTTAGCATTTTATGGATATTTTGTGAGATTAATTTTTCTTTGGCTTTTTCGTTTAATTGCTCGCGGTTATTAAAAACGCTATCAAGCCATTTTAAAAAGTCCCCAAAGACTAAATTTCCATTATTTGCACTAAATTCTAAATGTGTGTGCGGGTTGATAAAAGCAGGTAAAAGTAAGGTATCTTTTGGAGTTGGTATAAGCTTAGCTTGCGGGTAGGATTTTTGTAAATTTTCTAAGCTATCAATTTCTAAAATATTATCATCAAAAAGAACTGCTTTGTTTTCTAAAATATTAAAATCATCATCGCAAGTTAAGATGATTTTAGGTGCTATTATAAACATTTTACCTCCTTTAAAAAGGGAAATTGTAGCTAAAATTTAGCTTTAAAATGCTATAATATAGTAAATTTTACTAAATAAAGGTTAGATTATGAAAGTTATGGTGATACAAGGACCAAACATCAATATGCTTGGTGTGAGAGAAACTCATATTTATGGCAATATGAAAATGGAAGATATCCATGAGCAAATGAAACAAGCTGCAAAACAAGCTAATGTAGAGATTGAGTTTTTTCAAAGTAATTTTGAAGGTGAGTTAGTTGATAAAATTCAAGAATGCTTAGGCAGTGTAGATGGAGTGATTATTAATGCAGCTGCTTATGCACACACTTCTGTAGCAATCCGCGATGCGATTGCAGCGATTAATATGCCTGTGATTGAAGTGCATATTAGTAATACTTATAGAAGAGAAGAATTCAGACAAAAAAGCATGATAGCACCAGTTTGCGCAGGTAGTGTGGTAGGTTTTGGTCCTTTTGGTTATCATATGGCTTTAATGGGACTTTTCCAAATTTTTGATCAAATCAATGCATATAAAGCAGCTCAAGCAAAAGCACAACAAGCAAATCAATGAATTTTATCTTAAAAAACGAAAATGCACTTTTTTATGAGTGTGGCTATTCTTGCGATAATGCTTTGTTTTTAAAACTTGAAGATGAAGCTTTTTTCATCACTGATGCAAGATATAGCTTTGAAGCTAGCGAAATGATAAAAAATGCTAAGGTAGTTTTAGCACAAGATCTTTTTGCTAGTGCTAGAGAGCTTTTAGAAAAAGCAGAAATTGATAAGGTGTGTTTTGACCCAAAAGACTTTAGCTATTTTGAATTTAAAGAACTTAGTAAAAGTGCAAATATCGTTTTTGAAGAAAAATTAGACTTGAGTAAAAACAAACGCATTATAAAAAATGCTAAGGAATTACAACTTTTGCAAAAGGCTGTAAATTTTGGCAAAGAATGCTTTGAAGAATTTGCTAAATTTATCAGCCAAGAAGGCCATGGAAAAAGTGAAAAAGAATTGCATTTTAAAGCATGTGAAATTTTTCAAAAAAAAGGTGCTTTAAGACTTTCTTTTTCACCTATTGTAGCTATTAATGAAAATGCGGCTAAAGCACACGCTTTACCTAGTGATAAATGTTTAGAATATGGAGATTTGTTATTAGTTGATGCGGGTGTAGTTTATCAAAGGTATTGTTCTGATCGTACAAGAACGGCTTGTTTTGATGAGAGTGGTATAGTATTTGATAAAAATAAGCCAAATTTTAAAGATAAAGAAATTATGCAAATTTATGAAGTGGTCAAGCAAGCTCAGCTTCAAGCTATTGAAAAAGCACGCGTTGGTATGATGGCAAGGGAGCTTGATTTTATCGCAAGAGAAGTGATTAAAAACGCAGGTTTTGAAAAAGAATTTATTCATAGTTTAGGACATGGAGTGGGACTTGACATACATGAGTTACCAAACATTAGCCCAAGAAGTGATTATGAGTTAAAAGAGGGTATGGTATTTACCATTGAACCTGGAATTTATATCAAAGATAAACTTGGCATTAGGATAGAAGACATGGTCTATCTTGATAAAGAAAAGGCAGTGGTGTTATAATTTGCTGGTTAAAGGAGCTAGAAGGTTAGAAAAAATTCGTTTTTTTCCTTTTTATTCAAAGGCAGATAAAAAAGGAAAATACATAGCCATTATAGGACTTGGAAGCAATATAGAAGATGAAAAAAAACGCTTTCGGGGTTTATTTAGGCTTTTAATGCAAGATAAACGCTTGCAAGTATTGCAAACATCGCCATTTTTGATTAATAAAGCTTTTGGCTTTGAAGAGCAAAAAGACTTTACTAATGCAGTGATGGTTGTAAGTACAAGTTTGCATGCAAGAGCACTTTTAAAAGTTTTGTTTTTTTATGAGTTTAAATTCAAAAGAAAAAGAACTTTTAAAAATGCTCCTAGAACGCTTGATTTGGATTTGTTATATTTTTCAAAAAAAGCGCGTAAAGATGAGTATTGCACAGTGCCTCATGCGGGGGTAAATGACAGAATTAGCGTAACTTTGCCTTTGGGCTTGTTAAGATAAGGAAAAATATGGGACAATTGATTCATACTTTTACAGTTGAAAGCACAGATGAGATTATACCTAAGGTTAAGCAAGATTATGGCGATAAGGCTTTGATAGTAACTAATAAGCAAATTCGTCCAAAAACTATCAATCAAAAGCCTTTGTATGAGGTTATAGTAGCGATTGAAGAAGCTGATTATGAAGAGCATTTAAAACAAAATAATTTACCTATGCCACCAAAGAAAAAACCAAATACAGCAAGTTTTCCTGAGGCTAAAATTCAAGCTCCAAAACTTGAAGATGAAAAAAAAGAAGAAGATGTAGTGCTTGATTTTTCTTCAAAAGCCAAGCAAAAACCTATTAATCCTTATTTAAATACAAGCAAAAAAGATGATAATTTTTTAAATTTAAAAAACAAACTTTCTCAAGTTAGTTCAGAAATTAGCAAGGTTTCAAACTATCAAGATTTTTCTATGCCAAATCCAAATTATGATAAAAAAATTGAAGCCTTTGAAAAACAAATGAATAAGCTTAATGATAAAATGAATTTACTTGTGGATATGATGTGGGATGATAAGGCAGATTTACGTAAAGAACTAGCTATACCACCTGAGTTTGCAAGTATTTATAAGCAAGCTAAGGCAAGTGGTATGCAAGAAGCGCATTTAGAAGCGATTATGAAAGCAACTATCGAAAATATGCCAAGCACTATGAAAGCAAATCAAGAAGCAGTGCAAAGGTATTTTTACTCACTTTTGCGTAATATGCTTCCATGTCGTTTAGAAAGTGAAATTAAAAAGCAAAAAATCATGATGTTAGTAGGCCCAACAGGAGTGGGTAAAACTACTACTTTAGCTAAACTTGCTTTTCGTTATGCTTATGGAGATAGACGCTATAAAACCGGTATTATCACGCTTGATACTTATAGAATAGGTGCAGTAGAACAACTTTTCCAATATGCTAAGATGATGAAGCTTCCTATTATTGATAGTATAGAGCCAAATGACTTAGATGATGCGATTAGAAGTTTAAATACTTGTGAGGTTATTTTAGTAGATACAACCGGAAATTCACAGTATGATAAGGCAAAACTTGAAAAAACAAAAGAATTTTTATCGCATTCTAATGCACAAATTGATGTGAATTTAGTGCTTTCAGCAAATACAAAATATGAAGATTTATTAGAAACTTACAATAATTTTTCATTTTTAAATATAGACACTTTAATCATTACAAAATTTGATGAAACAAAAGTATTTGGAAATGTGTTTTCTTTACTTTATGAAACTAGCACTCCGATGAGCTTTTTTTCCATAGGTCAAGAAGTACCTGATGATATAGAAGTGGCTAATAGTGACTTTTTAGTGCGTTGTGTGTTAGAAGGTTTTAGAAGGGATGAAAATGAGTAATCAAGCAGAAAAATTAAAAGATCTAGTAAAAAATGAAAACTCAAATGTAAAACATACTCATTTTATCGCAGTTACTAGCGGTAAAGGTGGGGTTGGAAAAAGTACTTTTAGTGCAAATTTGGGCAACATCCTAGCTAAAAATGGTTATAAAGTAGGGCTTTTTGATGCAGATATTGGGCTTGCAAATTTAGATGTGATTTTAAATGTGCGTGTAGAAAAAAACCTTTTACATGTTTTAAAAGGTGAATGCTCACTAGAAGATATTTTAATAGAAGTAAAGCCAAATTTATGGCTTATCCCAGGTGAAAGTGGCGATGAAATTTTAAAATACAATGATAAAAATATTTATGAGAGATTTTTGAATCAAACAAGTATTTTAGATGATTTAGACTTTTTAATTATTGATACAGGAGCAGGTATAGGTGGCAATATAGGAAATTTCTTAGAAATGTCTGATGAGGTTATTGTCATAACTGTGCCTGATCCTGCTGCGATTACCGATGCTTATGCTACTATAAAAACCACTTCAAAGACTAAAGAGAATTTATTAATGGTGTTTAATGTGGTTAGAAATGAAAATGAGGCTTTGAGAATTTTTGATAATATTAAAAAAGTAGCAGATATTAACATTAAGCATAATTTAAAATTAGAATTTTTAGGATTTTTAGGTCAAAGTAAAGATATTAGTTCTAGCATTAAAAAAAGAACTTTATTTAGTGATGATGATACTAATGCAAGTGATGAGCTAAAAACCATAGCTTCTAAGCTTTTATATAGGTTGGAACAAAAAGTGCTTAATAATGTGGGAGATAAAAGCATTATGAGTTTTTTCAAAAAGCTTTTGGATCGTTTTTAGATTGAGGGAAAAAGATGAGACCAGAGAATTTTGTTGCTTTTTTTACTGTTTGTGGTTTTTTTATAGGATTAATGTTTACCATAGTTAATATAGAAGATGCAGTAGAGATAGTTGTATATACTTGTTTGATTACTTTTGTATTTTATGTGTTAATCCATATAGTAATTATGATTTTTGTAGATGTTAATAAAATTAGCGGTAGAAGCTTTAATAAAGAAAAATACGAAAATGAAAATAATAGTTTTATAGCAGAATTAGCCGCAAGAGAAAAGAAAATGGATTACTTACTTGAAAAACTTCAAGAAGAGCGTGAAGATCTTAAAAAGCTTGAAAGCTCTTCAAAAAGAAAAGTAAAACATGCAGCCGCATAATGCCTATGCTTCTACGCTAAAAAAAGAACAAGATGACTTAGTCATCTCTTATATGCCAGCATTAAGAGCTATGGCTTTTAGACTTAAAGAGCGTTTGCCTGCAAGTATTGATGTAAATGATTTAATTAGTATTGGCGTAGAAGAGATGATCAAACTCTCACGCCGTTATGATAAAGAACAAAATGATAATTTTTGGGGTTTTGCAAGAAAAAGAGTCAATGGGGCTATGCTTGATTATCTAAGAAGCCTTGATGTGATGAGCAGAAGCAATAGAAAAATTATCAAAGATATTGATGCTATTATAGATGAGTTTTATCAAGAAAATGAAAAAGAACCTGATGATGAGTATTTAGCACAAAGACTTAATTTAGAAGTAGAAAAGGTAAAAGAAGCAAGAGCAGCTCATGCCATATCGCTTGTTATGCCTTTGGATGAACAGCTAAATTGCTTTAATGATAGCAATATCATAGAACAAATAGAAAAAGAAGAATTAATAGAAAAAATCAACGCAGTTTTGGAAGAATTTAAAGAAAGGGAAAAGCTTGTAATACAGCTTTATTATTATGAAGAATTAAATTTAAAAGAAATCGCAGAGATTTTAGAGATTAGTGAGTCAAGAATTTCACAAATTCATAAGCGTTTGCTTAAGAAGATTCGAGAAAGGCTAGTTTAATGGCTGAGATACTTTCCCAAGAAGAAATTGATGCTCTTTTAGAAGTTGTTGATGATGATAGCGATGAGAGTACAGCTACATCAAAACTAGAAGAAATAGAAGATAAAAGAGATATAGTAGTATATGATTTTAAGCGACCAAATAGGGTTTCTAAAGAACAGCTTCGTTCTATTAAAGGGATTCATGATAAATTAGCAAGAAATCTTGCTTCTCAAATTTCATCTATGATGAGAAGTATAGTTGAGATTAAACTACATTCAGTTGATCAAATGACTTATGGTGAGTTTTTGATGTCTTTACCTTCGCCAACAAGTTTTAACGTTTTTTCGATTAAGCCTTTAGATGGAAACTGTGTTTTAGAGATTAATCCAAGTATTGCTTTCCCTATGATAGATAGGCTTTTAGGTGGTCAAGGGGAAAGTTTTGACACCTTAAGAGAGCTTACAGAAATCGAGCTTAATTTGCTCGATTCTATTTTGCGTATTATTATGCAAAGACTTAAAGAAAGCTGGATGAATGTTACAGAAATTTATCCAAGTGTTGAAGCAAAAGAATCAAGTCCAAATGTTGTGCAAATTGTTTCTCAAAATGAGATTGTTATCATGGTGGTAATGGAGATTATCATCGGAAATTCAAGCGGTATGGTAAATATTTGTTATCCTGTTGTGCATTTGGAAAGTATTTTGAGCCGTTTGGCAAATCGTGATATTATGATGGGTGAAACTTCAGCTAAAAAGTCAAGAAATAAAGAACTTAAAACCTTGATTGGTCGTGCTGAGGTAATTTATGAAGCTATGCTTGGTAAAACTTTTATCAATGTGAATGAATTTTTAGATTTAAAACAAGGAGATATTTTAAAGCTTGATAGAAGTGCAGACGATAAAGCTATAGTGGCTATTGATAAAAAAGAAGTATTTTTAGCTCAAGTGGGGCTTCATAGATTTAGAAAGTCAATTAAAATCTTAGAACTTATCAAAACTGATAAAGATGAGATTAAAGAAATGCTTGAAAAATATGAAGATGAAAGAAGAGCAAAAGCAAATTCGTATGATGATAATGAAGAACTAGAAGAGGAAGACGATGATCAATGATTTTTTAGGCATATTCGTCAATGAATGTGTAAGTACAATAGAAGGTTTAACAGGAAAAAGTGCTGAATTTAGCGAATATTATGAGTATGATGTAAATTCTCAAGATTCTATGACTCCACCATTAGTTAGCGCTACTTTTAGCATTAATAATGAAATGAAAATCAAAATCTTAGCCAGTGCAGTTTTAATGAGTGCAATTGGTGAGTGGATGATGGGAGAAGAAGAAATCTCCAAAAACAGTGAGCTTAATGAAGATGAAATGGACGCTGCTAAAGAAGCTATACAAAATATCATCTCAGCATTTTCTACAACCTTAGGCGCGCAAAAAGAAATTCCAAAAATGGAGTTTAGTCTAGAAAATTGTGAATTTGTTGCAGATAGCTTAGAACTTGGTGGTTTTCATAAACTATATTTATACAATGTAAAAATAGCTGATTTAGAAGAAAAAATTTCTTTGGTTTTTGATGAAAAAATTTATAAGATTTTAACCAAAACTGATTTAGAAGAAATTGTAGCAACAAATGAAGAACATACACAAGATCATAAAGCCTTGGCTAATGTAGAAGAGCTAAGAAATATCGGTTTGATCATGGATGTACGCTTACCTATAAGAGTGCGTATAGGTAGTAAAAAAATGCTTTTAAAAGATGTTTTAACCATGGATATAGGTTCGGTTATCGAGCTTGATCAATTAGCAAACGATCCTTTAGAAATTTTAATAGGTGATAAAAAAATTGCTTATGGGGAAGTAGTTATTGTAGATGGAAACTTTGGAGTGCAAATTACTGAGATAGGCTCTAAAAAAGAAAGATTAGAACAGCTAAGATGAAAGAATATATCATTGAAGATATTGCCTATCTTAAAGAATTAGAAAAAATTCAAAAAGGCATAACTTTTTTTGGTTCTGCACGCTTAAAAGAAGATAATGAGTATTGTATTTTGGCTTCAAAATTAGCTCAAAAGTTAGCTGATGAGGGTTATAGCATCATCAGTGGTGGTGGCGGTGGCATTATGCAAGCTGCTAATTATGGGGCTATGCAAAGTCAAGCTTCGCACTTGAAATCTTTTGGATTTAATATACATTTACCATTTGAGCAAAAAGCAAATGACTTTTTAGAGTATAATATCACTTTTAAGAGCTTAGCCATTCGCAAAATGGCTCTTATCCAAAAGAGTCTAGCTTTTGTGATTTTCCCAGGCGGCTTTGGAACATTAGATGAATTTTTTGAAATTCTTACTCTTAAGCAACTTAGTTTTAAAAAAGATGTTCCTATTATTTTAGTTGGGCAAAAATTTTGGCAACCTCTTGATGAATTTATCAAAACTTCTTTACTAGAACTTGGAACTATATCTAAAAATGATGAGTTAAAGTATAGTATAAGTGATGATTTAGATGAAATTATAAGAATGATAAAGGAAAAAGATGAAAATTCTTGTTGCAATGAGTGGGGGTGTAGATAGCACTGTAACTGCTTATAAGTTAAAGCAAGCAGGACATGAGATTATAGGTTGTTATATGAAGCTTCATGGAAAAGCTAATTATCATGAAGAAAATATACAAAAAGTTGAAAAAGTTGCTAAATTTTTAGACATCAAATATCATATTTTAGACTTACAAGAAGATTTTAAAAATCAAGTTTATATGCCTTTTGTTAATACCTACAAAGAAGGAAAGACGCCAAATCCTTGTGCTTTGTGTAATCGCTTTATTAAGCTTGGCAAGCTTTTAGAATTTGCTAAGAGTTTGGGTTGTGAGAAATTAGCTACAGGTCATTATGCAAGGATAGAAAATGGTTTGATTAAAATTGCAGTTGATGAGAGTAAGGATCAAAGCTATTTTTTAGCAAATGCAGAGAAAGAGGCTTTGGAATATTTGATTTTCCCTCTTGGAGAGATGAGAAAAGAAGATGTGAAAAAATTTGCTTCTACAATTGATGTTTTAAAATCTTTTGCAACACAAAAGGAAAGTTCTGAAATTTGTTTTGTGGAAGATACTTATGTGCAAGTTTTAGATCAATTTATGGATACTAAAATTCCAGGTATTGTAAGAGATAGTAGTGGTAAAGAAGTAGGAAAACACGAAGGTTATATGCACTATACCATAGGTAAAAGAAGAGGTTTTGAGGTACGCGGGGCTCATGAGCCACATTTTGTGTTAAAAATTGATCCTAAAAAAAATGAAATCATAGTAGGTAAAAAAGAAGAACTTAAGATAAGTGAATTTAATCTTGATAATATTAATTTATTTATCGATGCTAAAGAATTAGATTGTGAAGTAAAAATACGCTATAGATCAAGATCGACCCCATGTAAAGTTTTGATTAATGAAGATAAAAGTGCAAAAATCATCTTACAAGAGCCTGTTTATGGGCTTGCCAGCGGGCAAATGGCAGTATTTTACGATAAAGATTTGGTTCTTGCAAGCGGATTTATTAAATAAAAAAGCTAAAGGGTTGCACCCCTTTGGCGTTGTAGTGTTTATTCTAATAAATCTTTTAGTGGAATTTCTAAACTTTTAGAAATTTTATATAAGTGCTCTAAATTAAAATGTTTACCATATCGATTACACTCACAATTTGAATAAAATGCAACGGATTTTATACCTATATCTAAGGCTAACTCAAGCTGAGAAATTCCTTTTTTCTCTCTAAAATTTCTTATATTTGATGATACTTTTTTATAAAAATTTAAAATTTCTTCTTCGCTAGAATTGCTAAAGTCCTCTTCCATTTTTTATCCTATAGGATTAATATGAAATTAAACTTTACAAAGATATAATTTTTTTAAATATATCCTATAGGATAAATTAAAGAGGTAATAATATGATAAAGAAAATTATCAGTAATGGTAGAAAGAGAATTTTTGACACGATCAATACAAAAGAAGTGAAGATAAAATATCTTGAAAATAATGAAATTTGTATTACGCTAATAAATATAGAAGATAAGAAATTTAATAATTTTAGATTTAATTGTTTGGAAAATTTTAAAGATGATATTTATAAATTTCTTACAGAAGAAACACAAGAAAACTTAATGGAAATAAAAAATTCTATTGCTCAATTTAGTTATCAAGAAAATTTAATGTTAGGAGTTGGTCAATGAAAAAAATTATAATATTATGCATTTTAATAAGTGTTGTTTTTAGTTCTAATAATTATGATGCTAAAGAACAGAGGTATCAAGAAAAGTATCAACAATCCATACAAGGCTATGATAATCTTATGAATAATATAATAGATAGAATGACTACCGATGAAAATATAGGAACCTATTCTATGGGATTTGATAGTGCTTTTATTTGTGGTGTTATAAATCTTATACAAAGTGTGGCTAATATATTTTATTTTGGTGATGATCCTGATGGTTACAACTTAGAAGCGATTATAGGAAGAGATGATTATAGACCTTCTTATTATCTCGAATATGGATTTGGAACCGATTGGGATAGATTTTCTTTTGTGGGAGCATTAGAATACTTTGTATATCTGTTGCCAAAGATATTAGCTTATTTATTTGTGGCATATTTGATATACAGATTACTATTGAAATTACAGGTTAAAGATAATGTTTAATATCTAAATTCTAAAATTTTTATAAGAAATATATCTTTTAATAAAAGATATATTTCAATTGTATTTTATTAGTTTAAAAATATCTCCATAATGCTTATATCAAACCATAAAAGATCAAATTTAAGTAAAATTCCATAAATTACTGCACTAAATAATCCTGCGAAAATTCCTGCTAAAACATCATCTAGCATTACACCCAAACCACCTTTTGTTTTTTTGTCAATTTTACCTATGATAGAAGGTTTTGTGATATCAAAAAATCTAAATAAAACAAAGGAAAGCAAAAAAGTAAAAACACTCTGTCCGCAAATTGCCAAAGCTAAAAACACCCCAACAACTTCATCTATTACAATATGTTTATCATCATGTATGCCTGTTTGTTTTTCATACTGATCGATGATTTTTATAGAAACCAAGAAAAGCAAAATTGCAAGCAAGATTAAAGTTCCTATACCCAAATACCTTAAAATAAAAAACGCAGGGATTAGCGCTGCTATCGTACCAAAAGTTCCTGGAGCTTTATTAACACTGCCTGAATAAAAAAAAGTTAAAAATAGTTTTTGCATGATTACACCATATATGACATTTGATGAAGTTTTATAAGTTGCTCATAAAATTCTTTATCGCTTCGATATTCTAAAATACCATGCGTAGGGAAAAGATTGCTATAGATATTTTGTTTATTATGAAAGCGATTTGGAAAAAGCTCAGATAAAATCAAAGCTGAAATTTCTCTTCTTATAAAAACTGCTGGTGGAATGATACCAAGTCTGAGTAAATTTTTTAAAGAATCGCCATGATATTTCATATGATGATGAGCTCCATGCGGGCATGATTTAGTGCTTACTATCATTTTGCACTCATCACAAAATACAAATTCAGGAAGTATGGTTACTTCTATATTATAATCTTTTGCAAAATCATCAAGCACAGTAAAGGCTCTGTTTTGGTTAAAATACATTCCAAGCCCTGCGTGATTTTGTCCTACAAAAAGTTTATTACAGTCAAAACTTTTAGCCAAAGCACACTCAAGCACCGGATTTAAATGCGAGGCAAAAATTTTGATATTATGTAAAGGTATGAGTAAAACCCTAGAAGATGGTAAGTAATTTTGTGCAAAAACATCAAAACAACGCTTTTTAAGTTTTAAGCTCAAACCGTTGCTTTCATAAGATTCTATAAGGAAAATAATCACTAGATCAGATTGCTCTATAGCCCATCTTAAAATTCTCTCATGTGCTCTGTGAAAAGGATCAAAACTTGAAACAATGGCAGTAATATTGGAAGGATTGAGTCTTTTTTTGATTTTTTCAAAATCTTCTTTAATAGCTTTGATATGGTTATGATAAATTTCAAATTCACCACTAATGCAAGTTTTCCCAAAATCATCAATTAAACAAGCATTGGGTCTAAAAATATCATTGCTGTTTTTATCATTTTCAAATTTACTTTCTAAGATGATATGTCCTATGGTTTTATCATTGCAGATAAAATCTAATTTATCGCCAACTTTTGCATTTTCTAAGATTGTATTATTTTCTTTTGTGCTAGCGGGTGCAAAGGTTAGAGTGTAAGGAATTTTTTGATTATGGATCATTCCAGTAGCTAGAACTTCATCTCTTTCTTTTTGGTTCATCAACTTAGTAAAAGAACCAAAAATTCCTTCTTTGATAAAGCATAAAACCTCGTATTCTTCTTCTGAGATTATAATGCTATTTTTTCTTTGTAATGCCATATTTTTTCCTTTTTTCCCATAAGGACTTTCTTGAAATTCCTAACTTTTTAGATAAATCTGTATCAGGAAAGACATTTTGATAACTAATGATAATATGCTTAACATAATCATCAATAGTTAAAATCCCATTGCTTTCAAAGCTTTTTTCATCTTCATTTAGTTCTAAAATTTGAAATTCACTATGTTCAATATTCGTACTTGTATGTATAATAACAGCTTTTTTTAAAGCAAGATTTAACACTTTCTCTTTTTCTAAAGGTTTTAAGGTTTGAAAATTGACTAAATAATATAAAGAATTATCCTTAAAAATCTTATCTAAATTTTGTTGGTGTGAAAGATCTATATAAATATTTGCGATATTATGCTCATTAGTATAATTAAACACAAAATGATCGGCAAAAATTTGATTGTTGGTTTTTAAAATCAAAGGTAGTTTGAATTTTTTATAATCAAAAGTTGGTAATTTTGCTGTCTCAAATTTATGTTTTAAGTAAGATTGATAAGTATGATTTAAAATACTTATTTTTTTAAATTCTTGAAAATGCTTTATTTTACGCATTAATTCTTCTATCATGAAAGGCTTTTGTATATAATCACTCGCGCCAGCTTTTAATGGTGCTAAAACAGTATCTGAGCTTATGTAAGATATAAGTAAAATAATGATTTTATGCTTAAAAATTTCTATAATATGTTCAAAATTAGCCATACTAGTAGAAAGTAAAATGATTTCATAATCATGATGAGCAAGTTCATTAACATTTGCGATAATATCACAATCATAACCTATAGAATTAAGCTTTGAGCCTATACTTTGAGCTAAATAGAATTCATTTTCTACTATTAAAACTTTCATAATTTCATCCAATCAAAATATTTTAAATTTACACTTGCTAAAACCGCAATGCCTTCTTTTCTTCCTACAAATCCTAGATGTTCTGTGGTGGTAGCTTTGATATTGATTTTATTAGGCGTAGTTTTTAATGTTTTAGCGATATTAAAAGCAATAGCTTCTTTAAAATCTTTCATCTTAGGTGTTTGGGCTATGATAGTAATATCAGCATTTACAAGCTCAAAACCATAGTTTTGCACCAAAGTATAAGCATTTTGCAATAAAAGCATAGAATCGGCGTTTTTATACTGCATATCATTATCTGGGAAAAGTTCGCCAATATCTCCAAGCCCTGCTGCACCCAAAAGCGCATCAATTAGCGCATGAGCTAGCACGTCTCCATCAGAATGAGCTTTTAAACCCATATTTTCATGCACTTTTACTCCACCCAAAAGCAAGGCTCTTTGCTCTCCAAATTCATGCACATCAAAGCCATTTCCATTAAAAATATCCCAAGATGGTTTTGGTAAATTTAAGCTTTTTAAATCTTCTTTAAAGGTAATTTTTTTAGCTAACTCATCACCTTGCACATACCAAATTTTACCACCAATAGCTTGTATAGCTGTACTATCATCAGTGAAATTTGAGCTTTGCTCTAAAGCTTTTTTTAGCATACTCGTGCGTGAAAGTTGAGGGGTTTGTATGAGTTTGATTTTATCTCTATCGATAGCTTTTTGAGCATAAATTGTAGTATCACTTACTTTTAAAACAGGTGTAATACAATCAGCTTTGTCATGGTTTTCTATGATATTATTAAAAAGGTTTTTAGAAATCAAAACCCTTGCAACATCACTGACTAAAACATATTCACTCTCAACCATACTTAAAGCATTGAGTAAAGATTGTGCTCTAGTTGTACCACCTTGGATAAATTTATATTCAGGGGCAAATTTTTTCATATAAGAAATATTACCAGAAGTAACAACTATTTGTTTAAAAGGATAAAAAGAACTTAAATTTTTAGTAGCATAAAGCCATAAAGGTTGTTCGCCTAGTCGTAAAAACTGCTTTTTTACCGGAGCATTAAATCTTGATGATTCTCCCGCAGATAGCATAATCAAGGAAATATCTAACATTTGTTACACCTTAATTTCTTATTAATGTTACGATATTATACACCATAAAAGCCAAAATTTATATTTATGTTAGTAGAATTAATCATTTTAAATAACAAGGAGAAAAATTGAAGGAAAAAATCGAAGAAAGACTAAAACAAGTTATATATCCAGGCTTTAAAAAAGATATAGTTAGTTTTGGTTTTGTAAAAAAAATTGAAGCAAATGAAAATCAAGCTCATATAGTGGTTGAAATCGTTTCAGCTAATGCTCAAATTGCACAAGAGCTTAGACTAAATATTGCAAACGCTTTAAAAGATTTGAATTTAGAGCTTAATTTAGAAATCATTCAACCAAAAATTCCTGAAGAAAAAAGCAATTCAAGAAGTGGTAAAAATATCGCTCCACAAATTAAAAATTTCCTTATGATTTCAAGTGGTAAAGGTGGAGTAGGTAAAAGTACTACAACTTTAAATTTAGCGATTTCTTTAGCTAAAATGGGCAAAAGAGTAGGGCTTTTAGACGCTGATATTTATGGACCAAATATACCAAGAATGCTTGGCGAGAGTAAAAGCAAACCCGAAATTGTAGGTCAAAAAATTCGTCCTATTTTATCTCATGGGGTTTATATGATGAGTATGGGTGTGCTAATAGAAGAAGGAAAAGGTTTGATGTGGCGTGGCTCTATGATCATGAAGGCAATTGAGCAACTTTTAGCTGATGTGCTTTGGCCTGAACTTGATGTATTATTGCTTGATATGCCTCCAGGAACGGGTGATGCACAAATTACCCTAGCTCAAAGCGTACCAGTGAGTGCAGGTGTGTGTGTAAGTACTCCTCAAGTAGTATCTTTAGATGATAGCAAAAGAGCGCTAGATATGTTTGAAAAATTACACATTCCTGTTGCGGGTATTATAGAAAATATGAGTGGCTTTTTATGCCCTGATAATGGTAAAGAATATGATATCTTTGGTAAAGGCACTACAGAAGAAATGGCAAAAGCTTATAAATGCGAAGTTTTAGCTCAAATTCCTATCGAAATGAGTGTAAGAGAAGGTGGAGATAGCGGTAAGCCTGTAAGTTTTTATATGCCTGAGAGTGTAAGTTCAAAAAGATATTTGCAAGCTGCTGAAAAAATTTGGGAATTTATAGAAAAAGTTAATCAAGAAGGTAAAGTAGATAATTCAGCTATTCAACCTATAATGAATGGCAAAAGCGCGTGCTCGCAATAAGGAGGAAAATATGCCAATAGAAAGTAAAGAAGAATTTTTAAATTTAATCAAGCAAATCGAACAAAGGATTAATTATAAAAAGCCTAAAGCTTTTGCTATAGCAAGACTTGATCTAAGTCAAGTTGATCCTAATAAAAAACTTCAAGCTAATTTTGGTGTGATTAATTTTGAGCAAAATTATGCCGCTGCAGCTGTTATGTTTGAAGCTTTTTTTAGAAGAGGGGTTGATGTTGATTTTAATGAAAGTGAGTTTGTGGCTACTTTAATTAAAGAAGATTTGGATTTTGCACTTGAATGCTTTGCGCCATTTTTGCAAGAGCAAGGTCATAAAAATATAGAAGCAATCAAAGCAGCAAAGGAAAATTTTAGAGAAAATACTTTTTCTTTTGTTTGTATTTTTGAAGATGAAGCGCCAAAAAGTTTAGAAAGTGTATATTTAAAACTTTACTTGCTTTCCAATAAAAAAGTACCTTTAAGAAGCTTAAATTTAACAGGTGCTTTTGGTATTTTACCAAATGTTGCATGGAGTGATAATAAGCCTATTGATTTAGACTTTTTAAGAGAAAATGAGATTGATTTAAAAATGAGTGGAAGATATCCAAGGATTGATTATGTAGATAAATTTCCAAGATTTTTAGCCCATATCATTCCTGAGGATAATACTAGAATTTTAGAAAGTTCTAAAGTAAGAATGGGGGCGGTTTTAGCTGCAGGTACTACTATAATGCCAGGGGCTGCTTATGTGAATTTTAATGCAGGTACAACTGGAGCTTGTATGGTAGAAGGACGCATTAGTTCTTCAGCCGTTGTGGGCGAAGGTAGCGATGTAGGAGGCGGTGCTTCTATACTTGGTGTTTTAAGTGGTACAAGTGGTAATGCTATTAGCATTGGTAAAGCTTGTCTTTTGGGCGCAAATTCAGTTACGGGGATTCCTTTAGGAGATAATTGTATCGTTGATGCAGGCATTGCTGTTTTAGAAGGGACTAAATTTGCTTTAAAAAATAAAGAAGAACTTCAAAAAATCAACCCTGATTTTAAATTTGATAAAGATATATATAAAGGTTTAGAATTAGCAGGATTAAATGGCTTACATTTTAGACAAGATTCTCAAAGTGGAGTGATGATAGCAGCTTTTAATAAAAAGGCTGTAAAACTTAATGAAGATTTACATTAATTCTTAGCCCTTATGGGTTAAGAATTTTAAATAATTCATGTAGCTTATAAATACACACGCTAGGGTGATGTTTAATGCTTCCTGTGTGTAGTAAAATCTCCTTGCTATCTTTCTTATAAAGCTTTTGCACAAAATTAAAATTCCACCATTTGTAAGTTTTGAAATTTAAATTATGGGTGGTATTTATATGAAAATTTATATAAGAATGATTTTGAAAGTTTTGGTTTAAACCAGGTGCTTGAAAGGCATAGACTTCTTTTGCTGCGCTAGAAAAGGTTCTTGCAAAAGCTTGAGCTAGATATCCTCCTAAAGAATGCCCTATGATGATGAGCTTTTTATCAATGGTGTATTTTTGTTTGAGTTGATTGTAAAAATACTGCATGGATTGAATTTGGCCTTTTGGAGTTTTGTTAAGTAAAATCAAAAAATCACTATAAAGATCTTTAAAATCAAAACACAAAGGATTTAAATCACTTCCTGCAAAGGCTAAAATATAGTTTTTTCTTTTTTTATCATAAATAAAACTAGCTCTAAAACCCATTTTAGATTGAGGGTGTGTTTCATTGACGTGCTCAAGTATTTCATAATTTTTTATAAATTTTAAAGCTAAAAATGCATTGTTTAAACCACCTACGGGGATTTTTTCTTTTTTATAAAAAGGATTAGTTAAAGCTTTTATAATGGCTTTGTGTTTTTGCAAACCTTCTTTTTTCAAGCTTTGATTTAAATATACATTAGCACAATAAGCTACCAAACTATAATCATATAATTTTTGCAATAAATCGATATTTTTTTTAAAATGAGCATAGAGTTTTAATAAGAGTAGTTTTTCTTGGGAAGTTAAATTTGTTTTTTGACTTAAAGCAATAAAGCTTTGCAAGTCAAAAAACATTATAAATTCTTACATAGAGCAAGTATTTTGGATAGTTGAATTAAGCATCCAAAGAACTTTTTCATACTTTGCAATATTTTCTTGAGCAAATGCTGCTGTTGTAGTATCGCTTGCTTTTTCAGCTTCTTCATTTAGCTTTTTAAATTCACCCAAAAGATATTTATAATCTTCTCTAATAAGCTCTAAAACTTCTACTGGAGTAAAGCAATCTTTTTGAGCTTTAGGTGCTTTTGCATTTTCTAGTAATGTTTTTGAGCAAACGATAGCTTTTTCTCCTAGTTGTAAAGCTCTCTCAGCGCAATCATCAAAAAGTTCTGCCATTTCTTCGTAAGCTTTTTCTGTATATTCATGAATTGAGAAAAACTGTAAACCTTTTACATTCCAATGATAATTATGAAATTTAATCCATAAACTATGAGCATCCGCTTGTAATTGTAATAATTGTTTTGTTACTGACATGTTATCTCCTTTTTTATTTTTAAAATTATAACATAAAATTCTTAAATAATAATTATTATTATCTAATAAATTTTAATATTAGTAATTATTATATTTTCATTATACTCTTTTTTTACAATAAAGCAAATTTATTTACTTAACATATTTTTGAGTATTAATTTTCCTACCTCTACGCCAGGTTGATCATAAGTATTAATTCCAAGCATAATGCCACATGCAGAAGTAAATAACTCATAATAATACATCAAATACCCACAATGATAAGCGTCTAATTTTTCAAGCTCTATGACATCAACACTTAAATTTTCAGCAATCAAAGCATGCATGGTTGCATCACATTGCGCGTTTAGAAGATCATGCAAATTAACCTCATTAGTAAAATCACAATTTTGCAAATGATTAAAGCTTATATTTGGGATACTAGGAGATTTTTGACTATCTTTGATTTTTAAAAAAGTAACAGTTTTATCTTTGGGTCCATCCATGATAAGTTGCAAAAAGCTATGCTGATCTCTAGCGCCAATTAAAGCAATAGGGGTTAAACCTATGCGTTTAAAGCCTTGTTTTTTACCTAGACTTTCGGCAATTAGTTGAATATACCATTCATTAAAGCCCTTAAAAGCATCTCCATAAGAAAAAAGCACATTAATATGCGCACTTTTATGCGTGCAATAATGATAAGCCTTTTGCAAAATTTGATCACATTTTTTCTCAAAAAAATCCACATAACAAGCTTTTGCACCTTCTAATAAGGCTTTAGTATCATAGCCACAAAAGCTCAAAGGAACAATACCAATAGCAGATAAAACACTAAATCTACCACCGACATTTTTAGGTATAAAAAAGCATTTTATGTTTAATTCTTCACCTAGTTTGTGAAGTTTTGATTCAAAATCTGTAATAAATACAAAATTTTCATGCAAATTTTCATTTTTAAAATCAAAATGAGCAATGATGAGTTTAAATAAAGAAATCACCTCTATAGTTGTACCTGATTTACTTGCTATAATGAAAAGTGTTTTTTGGGGATTTATTTTTTGCATAGTTTGGGTAAAAGTATGTGAGGAGGTATTGTCAATAATAAAAAGTTTTTTTTCTTCTACTTGATCAAATAAAAGCTCTTTTAAAGCTTTAACCCCACAACTTGATCCACCCATACCTACTAAAACGATATTTTCTATATGTGTTTTAGTAGCGATAAATTCTTTACTTTCTTTAATTAAATCAAAGCTCGTATCTACTAAGTGATAATACCCTATATCGCCACTTTCTAGCTCATCATTCATTCTATTTGCATAAGCGGTGATTTTTTTAAAATCTTGGGTTTTAAAAAATAAAGTATTATTTAGCATTTTTACTTTTCTCATAAAAATAATTTGTCGCTTCCACAAAGCCTTCTACGCTTCCACAATCAAATCTTTTTCCTTTAAATTTATAAGCTAAAACCATATTATTGGTTGCTTGTGAAAGTAAAGCATCGGTTAGTTGAATTTCTCCATTTTTACCTGCTTTGGTATTTTCTAAAATGCCAAAAATATCAGGCGTTAAAATGTATCTTCCTATGATAGCTAAGTTACTTGGAGCATCTTTTGGATCAGGTTTTTCTATCATAGAATTTACCATGATTAAATCCTCCTCCACAGCATTTCCAGCTATAACCCCATAGTTTGAGACTTGATCAGCTTCAACCTCCATCACGGCTATAACAGAGCAGCGGTATTTTTCATAAATTTTTACCATTTGAGCTAGGACATTTACCCCATCTTCATTTACGCATAAATCATCTGCTAAAATTACCCCAAAAGCTTCATCTTGCACTAAAGGCTTTGCTTTTAAAACCGCATCTCCTAAGCCTCTCATTTCATTTTGTCTTGTAAAAGTAAAAGTACAACGATCTATGAGTGTTCTTATTTCACTTAAAAGATATTCTTTTTTAGTGCCTGCGATTTGGTGTTCAAGTTCATAAGAAATATCAAAATAATCCTCCAAAGCTCTTTTTCCACGCCCTGTAACAAAACCCATAGTTTCCATACCAGCTTCTAAAGCTTCATCCACACCATAGTGAATTAAAGGTTTTGTCAAAATTGGTAGCATTTCTTTAGGTAGGGTTTTTGTAGCAGGTAAAAATCTAGTACCATAACCTGCTGCAGGAAAAATACAAGTTTGAAGCATAGTTTATCCTTAAATTTTTATAAGTTGTTTTGATTATAATTTTATTTAAATATTATAACTAATTTAAGGAAAAAATGAAAACCATTGATCAAATTTATCAAGCAAAAATAGAAATCAAAAAATCAACTTTTTTGTCTTTTTTATGTCCTTTTGAAGATTTTCAAACTTTAATGCAAAAGCTAAGAAATGAGCATTTAAAAGCCGTGCATTTTGTATATGCTTATCGGTATTTAAATGAATTTGATCAAATCATAGAAGATAAAAGCGATGATGGTGAGCCAAAAGGAACTTCTGCAATGCCTTGTTTGAATGTCTTAAGAGGGGCTTTGCTTGTTAATTGTGCGGTGATTGTGGTGCGTTATTTTGGAGGGATTAAACTTGGCACAGGCGGTCTTGTAAGAGCTTATAGTGAAGCTACAAATGAAGCTATTTTAAACGCAACGCTTTTAGAATTTGAAGCTAAAAATATTTTAAGTTTAAACATTCCTTTTCATCTTTATGCAAGATTTGAGCATTTTTTGAATAAAAATAACATTTCTTATGAAAAAAAATTTCAAGAAAATGTTGAATTGATTTTAAGCGTTAATGCAAAAGAAGAAGAGGAATTTAAAAAATTTGCAAAAGAGTTCGAATTTAGCGGCCTTGTTTGGAAGTAAGCGTTTGCTTACTTCATTTTTATAAAGAACTTAAAAGATCTTTTACCATATCTTTTTGTGGCTCTTGTTTTTCTTCTATATTAGCTTGCATAGGAGTTTCGTTTTGTCCTCTAAAACGATAATTATAAATATTTGACATATTTGAGCTAAAAATTCCTGTGCTAAATTGATCTTGACTCATAGCTTTTGAAAAAAGCTCATCAAGTTTTATACTTTGCTCGTTTAAATTTTCACTATTATTTTGACTAAGTAAAGACATAAAGTCTTCATTAGCTCCTTGAGTGCTTTTATAGGCACTACTTTGACCATATCCATACTCTTTAACCGATAAATTATCATGGTTAACTTGCATGTTTTCTCCTTTCAAAATATTACAAGGAAAAAACAAGCAAAAATTATTCCTTAATCACCATGAGTTGGGTAGTATTCAGCTTCTATTTCATTGTTTTTGATAAATTCTTCTCTAGCTTTATTACAGCGTTCATCTCTTAGTTTTCTATAGGCATTTCTACTTTCTAATTCTTGAGAAGTTAAAGGGCGATCTTCTAAAAATGAAATGTGAAAATAAGTATCATCTTCTTTGCTGAATTTTTCATAAAATTCAACATAGTCAAAATAATCTTTTTCGCTTTGAAAATCAATACTTTCTTCTACATAAATAGTTGGGCCAAAGCCTCTGTGATTTTGAGTAAAATGTCCAAAACCAGCTGCATATTTTATCTTAAACGAATTCATTCTAAACCTCCTAAAAATTCGTCATAACTTCCTTTAAAGTCTGTTAGTTTTCCATCTTCTAAAAACCATATACGATTAGCAAAAGCGCTAATTAGCTCTCTATCGTGGCTTATGCATATCACACAACCTTTGAAATTATACAAGGCTTCACCTAATGCAATGATACTTTCAAGATCTAAATGATTATCCGGTTCATCTAAAAGTAAGAAATTTCCACGCTCTAACATTAATTTTGAAAGCATTAAGCGGTGTTTTTCACCTCCACTTAAACTAGAAGCCATTTTTTCTTGATCGCTTCCGCTAAAGAGCATTCTACCAAGACATTTGCGAATTTCATCCAAATCTTTGAATTTTTCACTCATTAGCCATTCATAAAGTTTCAAATCTTCATTAATTAAATTGGTTGTATCTTGTGAAAAATATCCCATTTCTATGGTAGCACCAAGGTGGATGTGGCCACTATCAGGTTCTAATTTTGATGCGATGATTTTAGCCAAAGTGCTTTTCCCAACACCATTTGCGCCAATTAAGGCTATTTTATCACCTTTTTCTAATTTTAATTCTAAATTTTCAAATAAAGTTTTATCATAAGCTTTGCTAATACCTTTTAATTCTAAAACTTCATTTCCTATTTCTCTATTTGTTCTAAAAACTATGCTAGGATCACGCCTGCTTGAAGTTTTAATCTCTTCAAGTTCAAGTTTTTCTAAAGCTTTAGCCCTACTTGTAGCTTGCTTAGCTTTTGAAGCATTAGCGCTAAAACGACGTATGAAATTTTCTAATTCTTCTCTTTCTTTTAAGGTTTTATCACGTTTGAGTTCAGCTTGTTTAGCAAGTAAGGTTGAAGCCATGTACCAATCATCATAATTTCCAGCAAAATCGCGTATTTGTTTAAAATCCACATCTAAAATTCTTGTACAAACTTTATTTAGAAAATGTCTATCATGGCTAATTACTACTAAAGTTCCCTCATGTCTTAAAAGCTCATTTTCAAGCCAAGAAATAGCTTCTAAATCAAGGTTATTTGTAGGCTCATCTAAAAATAACACATCAGCACCTAAAAATAACACTTGTGCTAATAAAACTTTAAATTTATCCGCACTTTGTAAAGTACTCATGAGAGCATTAAAATCTTTAATATTTAAAGAACTAAGAATTTTTTCACATCTAAGCTCACAATCATAGTTTGGATCTTCTTCTGCTGTTATGATTTCAAGCTCGCTTAATCTATCGTTGATTTCATCGGTAAATTCTTCACTCATATAAAGTTTTTCTTTTTCTTTTAGTGCATCGTATAATCTTTTATTTGCACACATTACCGCATCTTTGATAGTGTAGTTTTCAAAAGCAAATTGATCTTGTCCTAATACAGCGATTTTTAAATTTGGATCTATACAAATTTCTCCACTGCTTGATTCTATTTCGCCTGAGAGAATTTTTAAAAAGGTTGATTTTCCTGCGCCATTTGCGCCTATAAGTCCATATCTTTCACCACGGTTTAATTTTAAATTTACATCTTCAAATAAAAGTTGATTTGCAAAACGCATAGTGAGATTTTTTACTTCTACCATTAATATCCTTAAAATATTTTTGCTATAATTTTAACAAAAAAAGGTTTATTATTTTGGATTTTTCGTATTTATTGTTAAAAACATTGCCTAGTATGACTTTGGTTTTTAATATCTTAGCTTTATTTTTAGCTTATTTTTTTAAGCAAAATAAGATTTTTTTCTTACTTTTGTTGATTTTATGTGCTAGAGCTTTATCTTTAGTAGCAAGTGAATATCAAGCGCATTTATTTATTTCGGTATTTTTACCTTTTTCTTTTGTGCTTTTTGTGTTTTTGCAAGATAGCAAGCTTGTGTTTGAAAGAATTAATCTCATTAAATTTGCGTATTTAGCCTTTATGGGTTTTGTAGCGTTAATACTTAGCACAAGTACTAATTTTAACGCAAGCATTACAAGTGAAATTTTTGGTCTTTCAACGCAATTTTTTAAGCCTATTAGTGAGTTAAGCTTTTGTGTGTTTTGGGTGGGAATGATATTTTTATTATTTTCATATTTTAAAAATAATGATTTTCATTTTTTGCTAGCTTATATGGGCTTGAGCGTGCAATTTTTATTTTATAATAATGTTGATTTGGGTTATTATGAATTTGCTTCTTTGGTATTGATAGGATTTTTAGCCTATAAAGCTTATAAAATAGCCTTTTTTGATACTTTAACCAATTTGCCAAATTTAAAAGCCTTAAGAAGATATGCCCAAGGGCTTGAAAATTTTCATTTAGCCTTGATTGAAGTAAAAAATATCAATGAAATTTATCATCAAAAAGGCTCAAAAATGGGCGAGTTTATAATGCATGAGTTTGCTAGGATTTTAAAAAAAGCCTTACATACTAGGGTTTTTAAAGATGATAAGGATTATTTTATCATTGTATTTGAAAATGAAAGTATGGCTTTTGTGCAAAGCAAACTTCAAATGCTTGAAAATTTTATGCAAAAATATAGTTTTGAATTTAAAGATCAAAATGCAAAATTAGAAATTAAACTTTGTTTATCAAGCAAAAATGAAAACATAGAAGAAAGTTTAAAACAAGCAAAATTAGAACTTAGAAGACAAAAGGATTAAAATGTTAGATTTGATTTTTAGAGAGTATGATATAAGAGGGCTTTACCCAAGTGAGTTAAATGAAAAAAGTGTAAAAGCCATAGGCTATGCTTTGGGTTTAGAAATGAAAGCAAGGGGTTGTGAGAAGGTAAGCGTAGGTTATGATGCAAGATATAGTGCAAATGAACTTTTTAATTATTTAATCAGTGGTTTAAATAAAGCTAATATGCAAGTTTTCAATATAGGCTTAGCACCAACTCCTATGGGGTATTTTAGTTTGTTTTTTGATGATATTTTTGATGCAAATATCATGATAACAGGCTCACATAATCCAAAAGAATACAATGGCTTTAAAATCACGATTAATAAAGAAAGTTTTTTTGGTGCTGATTTGAAAAAGCTTTCTTTAACAGTGCAAGAGTATTTAGAACTTGAAATCAATGATGATTTAAGATATGAAAATTATGATGTTAAAAGCTTATATATAGACTTTTTAGCTAAACATTTTTCACATCTTAAGGACTATAAAGAAAAAATCATCATTGATTGCGCAAATGGAGCTACTGGAGTGATTATAAAGCCTTTGGTGGAAAAATTAAATCTTAATGCGCAAATTTTATTTGAAAATCCTGATGGAAATTTCCCAAATCATGCGCCCGATCCAACAGAGCTTGAAAATTTACACGCATTGCAAGCTGCATTAAAAGAAAATGAAAATGCAAAAATGGGCTTTGCTTTTGACGGAGATGGAGATCGTTTAGTAGTCGCAAGTAAAGATTATGTATTTAAGGGTGATGAGCTTTGCTATTTATTTGCTAAAAATATAAAAAATCCTAGAGTTTTAGGTGAAGTAAAATGTTCTAAAAATCTTTTCGATGAGGTGGCTAAATTTGGTTTTATCATGATGGGTAAGACTGGGCATTCTAATATTAAAAAAATGATGAAAGAGCAAAATATCGACATAGCAGCAGAACTTAGTGGGCATATTTTCTTTAAAGATAGATATTTTGGTTATGATGATGGAATTTATGCATTTTTAAGAACCTTAGAGCTTTTAGTGAATGGTTTTGATATAGAAAAATTAGTTAAAGAATTGCCAAAACTTTATGCAAGTGAAGAGATTAAGCTTAAGGTTAGTGAAGAAAATAAATTTCAAATCATAGAAAAATTTAAAGAAAAAGTAAAAGCAAACGCTTTTGAAAATGTGCTTGATTGCAATGAAATTGACGGAGTTAGAATCACCTTTAAAGAAGGTTGGGCGCTTTTGCGTGCTTCTAATACAAGTCCATATCTTATCATGCGCACTGAAGCTACAAGTGCTGAATTTAAAGACTTTTTAGAAGCAAGAGTAAAAGAACTTTTCGAAGAAATCATAAAAGAGCTTGTATAAGCTCTTTTATATCAATATTTTTTGTGTATAAATACGCTCTTAAGAGTTTAGGGATTTTTGCTTTTCTATAAATTTCTTTAAATTCTTTTGGCATTTTCTCACAACTTACAAAAGGAAAAATCAATACTTTTTCTTGTATATAAACAATGCCTATTTTATGTGAAATCACTCCATCGCCTTTTAAAGCTTCTTGTCTTTGTTTGGCACTTAAAAGTACTCCAAGTTTTTTAAAACATTTTGCGATTAAACTTTCATCTTTATGAGTAATGTAAATATTTTTAAATTCACAAATATTTTCTTCTTTTAAGTCTTTTTCTAGGTATTTAAAGCTCTTTTTTACTCCATTTGGATAAAGCTTTAAAAACTCATTAGCAAAGTTTTTGCGTATGAAATTTCTAAAATATTTTTCATCATCATTACTCTCATCATGAAAATAAGTGATATTGTTTTCTTTTAGATAGTTTGAAATTTCTTCTTTTGGAATTTCAAGCAAGGGTCTTATGATGGTAAAATATTTTCTTTTTTCAATATCTTTAAAACCAAGTAATTCTCTAAGCCCTGCACCTTTGGAAAATTGCATTAAAAACCATTCTAGTTTATCATTTAAATGATGAGCTAGTAAAAGATTATCATAAGAGTGATTTTTGCAAAGTTCTTCAAAAAACTCATAACGCAAAGCTCTTGCGCAAGCTTCGAAATTTTTTGTTATCTTGGGTGCAGTTTTGATGTAAATTTTTTTATGAAAACGCTTGGCTAATTCTTTGGCACTTTGTTCTTCTTTATCGCTATTTTTGCGAGTTTTGTAGTTTATAAAAGCAAGGTCAAAATCTATATTTTTTTCTAAAAGCATGTAAAATAAAGCACTAGAATCACTCCCATGAGAAAATGCTAAAAGATTTTTCCCTTGCTTTAAATGATTTAAATATTTGCTATCAATCATCAAGCTTTCTTAAGGCTTTTGCAATGAGTTTTTTATCTAAGCTCTGCGTGATTTCACACTCATAAAGCTCACCCATCTCTAAATCGCCACAATCACTTTCATTGATGAGAATTTCTCCATCTATATTTCTATCCCAACGCAAATCTTTTGCACCGATGAAAAATTCTCCTTCAGAGCTTTGACCTTCACAAAATGCTAAAATCTTTTTACCAACTTGTTGATTAAAGCTTTTTTCTATGCAATCATCAACAATTTTTTCTATCACTTTTAATCTTGCATTGATGATTTTACTAGGAATTTGTTCCATGTCAAAAGCTGCAGTATCTTCTTCTTTAGAATAAGCAAAAACACTAATTCTATCAAAACCAAATTCTTTTATAAAAGCGCATAATTCTTCAAAGTCTTCATCACTCTCTCCAGGGTGTCCTACTATAAAACCTGTGCGTAAAAATGAATTTGGAGCTTGTTTCATTAAATTTAAAAGCTCGATTAATTTAGCTTTATTAGCCCCGCGTTTCATGATTTTAAGCATATTATCACTGATGTGTTGTAAAGGCATATCAAAATAATTTACAAAAACTTTTGATTGAATGATTTTTTCTATCACTTCTTTGCTAATACTTGTTGGATATAGATATAAAATTCTAGCAGCCTTTACACCTTGGATATTTTCTATAGCTTCAATAAGCTTTAAAAGTCCATCTTTTTGACCTTGATCAAACAAATACGAACTTGTATCTTGAGCGATAAAAGAAAAGTCTTTATAGCCTTTTTTAACAAGTTCTTTTACTTCATTTATAATACTTTCTAAGCTTCTTGATTTAAGTTTGCCTTTAAAACTTGGTATAGCGCAAAATGAACATTTTTGATTACATCCTTCAGCTATTTTGATAAAAGCATGATAGTTTGATCCTGTGATTACACGATTGGTATTTTTATCTTGCAAGTAAGTAGAATTTGAAAAAAGATTAGTTTTTTTAAGTATCATTTCATCAATTTTTTCATAATCTCCTACGCCGGTAAAAAGATCAACTTCAGGTAGTTCTTTCATTAATTCTTCGCGGTAGCGCTGCATTAAACATCCTGTTACAACTAACAATGAATCTTTTTTTCTTTGCTCGTGTAAATCTAAAATCGCATTTATGCTTTCTTTTTTAGCGCTATCTATAAAACCACAGGTATTTACAATCAAAACATCAGCTAAGCTTGGCTCATCACAAATTTCATAATCACTTAATCTTCCAAGCATGATTTCACTATCAACTAAATTTTTATTACAACCTAAAGACATTAAAAAAAGTTTTGGCATATTTCTCACTTTAAATATTTTATTTTTTTGCTAAAATTATAAGATTAAATTATATCAAAATTAGAAAGAAAATTTTTATGGATAATTACGAATACAGCGAACTTTTAAAAAAATTAAAAAACAAAGTTGGAAATATCGCTTCTATTATTAAGCCTGAAGAGATAAAAGCAAGATTAAAAGAAATAGAAAATTTAGAAAATTCCCCTTCTTTTTGGAGTGATGTAAAACAAGCAGGAGTGATAGGTAAAGAAAAAACTAAAATTTCAAATTTATTAAAAAACTACGAGAACGCTTTCAATGCTTTAAATGATGCAAGCGAGCTTTTTGATCTAGCAAATAGTGAAAATGACTTAGATACCATAGAAGCTTTATTTGAAGATGCAAACAAGCTAGAAGAACTTATTGTAAATCTTGAAATTTCTATGCTTTTAAGTGGGGAAAATGATGGCAAAAATGCCATAGTTTCCATTCACCCAGGAGCAGGCGGAACGGAGAGTAATGACTGGGCTAGCATGCTTTATAGGATGTATTTGAGATTTTGTGAAAGAGAAGGTTTTAAAGTGGAAACACTTGACTTTCAAGAAGGCGAAGAAGCAGGGCTTAAAGATGTTAGCTTTTTAGTAAAAGGTGAAAATGCTTATGGATATTTAAAAGCTGAAAATGGCATTCATCGTTTAGTAAGAACTTCTCCATTTGATAGTGCAGGGCGTCGCCATACGAGTTTTTCTAGTGTGATGGTTTCACCTGAACTTGATGATGATATAGAAATAGAAATTGAAGAAAAAGATATAAGGATTGATTATTATAGAGCAAGCGGAGCGGGTGGACAGCATGTTAATAAAACTGAATCAGCAGTGCGCATAACTCATATGCCAAGTGGTATAGTAGTGCAATGTCAAAATGATAGAAGCCAACATAAAAACAAAGCAACTGCTTTTAAAATGTTAAAATCACGCCTTTATGAGCTTGAGCTTATGAAACAACAAGATGAAGCAAATTCAAGCGAAAAAAGTGAGATAGGTTGGGGGCATCAAATCCGCTCTTATGTGCTTTTTCCTTATCAACAAGTCAAGGATACACGCTCAAATGAAGCTTTTTCGCAGGTTGATAATATCTTAGATGGAGATATTAAAAAAATCATAGAAGGTGTTTTAATAGCACAAAAAGCACAAGATTAATACTACAAAAGGATATTAAATGGAAAAAATTCTAGTTTGTGTGGATGTTTTAGAGCCTTGTAGGGAAAGTCTGTATTATGGGGTGTATTTAGCTAAAAAGCTAGATTTACCTTTAATGTTTTTATACACTATAGAACCAAATTTTACTAATGCTGAATTAGCTTGTAGTTTTGGCATAGGCGCTAGCGGATGTGTGATTGAAGATTTGGTAGAAGAGCAAAGTCAAAAAAATGAAAATCTTTGCAAAAAAGGGCAAAGAATTTTAGAAGAATTTTGTGCTTATGCAAAAGAACAAGGCGTAAAAGAATGCTTTAGTGTGCAAAGAGATGGAGATTTGGAAGAGGTTTTAAAAGAATACAATGATCAAATAAGATTAGCCATAGCAGGTTTAAAAGGCGGAGGTAAGAAAAACAAAATAGGTATTCATACAGAAGAATTAGTAAGAGCTTTAAATGTGCCTATTTTGCTTGTAAATTCTGCTTTTAAAGAGATTAAAAGTGTGATGATGGCTTATGATGGGAGTAATTTAGCTAAAAAGGCCATAGAGCAAGCCATTAAAAGACCTATTTTTAAAGAAGCAAAACGTTATGTAGTAAATGTATCTAAAGATGAAAAAGCTTCTTGTGAATTATTAGCTCAAGTAAGTCAAATTTTTAAAGAAGTAAATTTAAATGTACAAACTCAGCATTTAAGTGGAGAGATTACTCAAGCTTTATTTGATTTTGGTGAGCAAAATGATATAGATTTATTGATTATGGGGGCTTATTCACATCACTGGTTAAAAAGTATTTTATTTGGTAGTTTGACAAATGATATTTTAACTAAGGCTAAAAAACCTTTATTGCTGATTCGCTGATGTTGCACCATAGACTTTTAAATCATTATATTAACATTTATCATAAAAGCACTAAACAATTTCTTTTTGTTTGGACTTTGCTTGCTATGGTGCCTTTGTTTTGTAGTTTTTTATTTGATGAACTTGCTATTTATGCAACAGGTAAAATTACTTCTGAAATTTTATTTTTAATTTTAAATATTATTCCTATTATGGTGGCTATAGCATTGATGATGTTTTTGCTTATTAGTATTTGGGCTGCTTTTAGTAGTAAGATTAATATTAAAGAAAAATTTTTTATTATTTTATATGCTTATGTTTTGATATGGTTTGCGTATGGGAATTTGTATTATTTTTCTTGCGATGTAGATAATTATAATAGAATGTTAATAGCTACTCAAAAAAATGAAAATTTAGATATTGTGGATTTGCAAGAAAAAATCATAGAAGTGCAGTTTCAAACCCCTATAAGAGGAATTCATAATTTTTGGTCTTTAAATGATGACTTAAAACCTCAAATTCAAAATAGAATAAAAGGTTTGGTTGATTGTTATTATTTTAGCGGAGTTACTATGCTGACGATAGGTTTTGGCGATGTAACACCTGTTAGTTCTTTGTTAAGATTATTTAGCGTATTTCAAGGATTTTTAGGGCAGGTTATTGTTGTTATTGCTATGGGGCTTTGGATTAACCAAGCAGGTAAGCAATAGCTTACCTTGCGATTAATGTTTTATAGCATATTTATTTTGTATTTCTTCATGTCCTAGTATTTTTTGAACATTGCAGTTTTTGTCAATATCTAATTTTTTAACATCATGATGAAAATTAGTACAATTGTGCAATAAAAACGCCATTGTTTTAGCATTGTGTACATCCCATCTTGATAAATCTTGATCAAATTGTTTGCAGTTTTCAAACATATGTGCCATTGTAATGGCATTATGCACATCCCAATTTTCTACTTTATGATTAAATTTAAGACAATTGCAAAACATATACTTAGTATCTTTAACATTTGACATATTCCAAGAAGATAAGTCTTGATCAAAAGATTCACAATCAAAAAACATTCCTTCCATGTTTTCAACATTTCTAACATTCCATTTAGAAATATCATGATTAAAGCTTTTGCAACAATAAAACATATAAGACATATCTTTAACATTTGATACATTCCACTTTTCTATACCATCAAAGTTAGTCCTAGTAGAATAGTAGAATAAATAAGACATATCCGTGATTAAGCTTACATCGATTTCATCTAAGGCAATAAGCTCTTCTCTAACAAGAGCAACTAATTCACATTTTGTTTTAGGCGTAAACATGTTAGCTCCTTTTTTGGTATTTATTTTCTTTCAACGCAATTATAATACTATTTAAATATAAAGTAGTAAAAAATAAATATTAAATTAATAAAAAAATATAAAATACTATAATATGTTTCATTATGAAACATATTATAAATTTAATAGGAAAATTAAGCTAATTGGTATAAAGATTAACCATATAAAAAGAAAAAATGCCATCAAAAATGGTTTAAAACCTGCATTTTTTAAAATATTTTTATGGATATTTACTCCTAAAGCTACCATAGCCATAGAAAGCAAAAGTGTATCTATAGTTTGTATGCTTGGTTTTATATAATTAAGCGCAAAATTGGTATTTAATATTTCAAGTGAGCTAATACCACAAGCAAATAAAAACCACAAAGCAAAATAAGGAATATTTGCTTTAATGGAGATTTTTTCATTATTTTTGCTTAGAAATTTCAATGAAAAAAGACTTAAAAAAATCAAAAAAGGTACTAGCATTAAAACACGCATCATTTTTTCTATGACAGCGCCATCTCCTGCTTGCACAGCTTCACCTGCTGCAACAGCATGTGCAACTTCATGCAAGCTTGCTCCCATGAAATACCCCATTTGCTTTAAACTAAAAAAATCAAACCAACCTAAATTCCAAGCCAAAGGATATAAAAACATCCCCAAAGTTCCAAACACAACCACAGTGCAAACTGCTACGCCAACTTTAGCAGAGCCACCTTTAACAATGCTTTCACTTGCCATCACAGCAGCTGCTCCACAAATACTTGAGCCACTACTTATAAGTATGCTTTCTTTAAGATCAAGTTTAAATAATTTTCCTAGTAAAAGCCCTATAAAAAAGGTAGAAAACACTACTAAAAATGCTAATAAAATTCCATTTAATCCAACTTTTTCTAAATCATTAAAAGTAATTCTAAAACCATAAAGTATAATTCCAAGTCTTAAAATTTCTTTTGTTGCTATGCCTAAAACTCCTGATTTTTTGAGTAAATTTGCATTTTGATGTGCTAAATTTCCTATTAAAGCTCCTAAAATCACGGCTATGATTAAAGCTGAAATTCCAAGATTTTTAAAAAAATTAAGCTCAGAAATAGCAAAAGCACAAAAAGCAAGAGTAAAAAGCAGTAAAAAAGCTTCAAATTTTCTATGTTTATATATATTTTTATGCATGAATTTTTCCTTTTTTTGTTTTTGTAATCTTAATGATTTTTTTATGATAAGTAAAATTAATTTTATTTGATATAATGATTAAAAATATTTATCAAAAGAGTGCTTATGACTTTTAAACAAATAAAATATTTTCAAGCCTTGTGTAGAAATTTAAATTTAAGAGCTTGTGCTAAAGAATTAAATATAACTCAATCTGCTTTGTCTTTAGCTATATTTGAACTTGAAAAAAGTTTAAACACCAAGCTTTTTGATAGAAATGCTAAATTTTTAAGTTTAAATGAAAAAGGAAAAGTTTTTTTAAAACAAATCACTCCTTTAATTTTAGAATTTGAGCGCATAGAAAAAGCAATGCAAGATGATCAAAGCTATGAAATAAGTATGAAAGTGAGTCAAAATGTAGGCACTTATTTACTAGGATCTTTTTTAGATCAAAAGGCAGAAAATATCAAGTTAAATTTGTCTTTGGATAATAGTCAAAATATCATCAAAGATATTTTAGATAAAGAAATCGATATAGGTTTGATTGAAGGGATTTGCAAAGATAAGGATATAAAAAAGATTAAAATTTGTGATGATGAGCTTATTGTGGTGAGTAAAAATGACTTCAAAAAAGATTTTTTTATAGATGAGTTAAAGGATTTTAAATGGTTAAGTCGCGAGCAAGGTTCAGGTGCAAAAGAAGTGTTTTTAAATGCTTTACCTAAAGATATAAAGCTTAATTTAGTTTATGAGTTAAACTCAACTGCTATGATAAAAGAGTTGGTTAAAAAAGGTGATTTTTTAGCAGTTTTACCTAAATTTAGTGTTAAAGAAGAGCTTGAAGTTAAAAGCTTATTTGAAGTGAGATTAAAAAATTTTAAAATTTCAAGAGAGCTTTGCTTGATTTATCATAAAAATAAAGAACCAAGCAAGAAATTTATAAATTTATGTGAGTTTTTAAAACTTTGCGTTCAAAAAGATTTAGTTTAGCTCTTGAATACATTTTTTAAAAAGCTCCCCTCTTTCTTCATAAGATTTAAACTGATCTAAACTCGCACAAGCAGGGCTTAGCAGGGCTACTTCATCATTAGTTAAGTTTTGATTGATTTTTTCTACTGCTTTGGGTAAAAACTCACAAAAATGTGCTTTTAAATTAGCATTTTTAGCATATTCAAGCATTTTATTAGTGCTTTTTCCTACGGCATAAAGTTCTATATCAAGCTCTTTCATAAAAGTAAATAAAGCACTTAAATCCACTCCCTTATCATCCCCACCTATGATAAGATGAATTTTTTTATCCTTATAGCGTTTAAGAGCAGCTAAACTAGCATCAAGGTTAGTTGCTTTAGTATCATTTACCCAAAGTCTATTTTTATGATCAAATATTTCTTCAAGTTTATTTTTTTCTATTTTAAACTCATTTAAAAGCTCATAAGAGCAACGATCTAGTATGATTTTTTCTATACTTAAAGCAATAAGTGCATCAAGTAAAAATGGGGTTTTAAAATGAATTTTTTCTAAGTCAATTTGCATTTTTTTAGCTAAATCTTGCTCATCTTCATAGCTTATAACATAAGCATGAGTTGGATAAGCCTCATACTTTTTAGGTAAAATTACCACATCATTTTCATTCATTCTTTCAAGCACGCTAAGCTTTGCTTGCTCGTAGTTTTCAAAGCTTTTATGCCAAGAAAGATGATCAGGTGTAATAGGTAAAAGCGCATAAATTTCAGGTTTAGCTACTTTGGTGTAAAAAAGTGAAAAAGATGAGCTTTCTAAAATCCATAATTTAGCATTAGCGTCCATTTGTGCTAAAGGAGTTCCTATGTTTGCTCCCATTTGTGCATTGATGTGTTTTAAGAGATGATGTGTCATTTGAGTGGTGGTGGTTTTGCCATTTGTTCCGCTTATCCAAACACTTTTTGGCATACCATCATAAAAAAAATCATACTCGCTACTTAAATTTCTTGCTTGCTGTATGAGAAGATGATCACTTGGAAAGCCAGGGCTTGGAATTTCTAAGTCACTTTTTAAAGGATCAAATTCACAAGGTGGTAAAAGTGTATTGCCAAATTCATCTTTACTTATACTTGTAAAATGATCATCATAAATATCGCAATTTCCAAAACGCTGCGCAAAAGCTTTGGTTGTTTTTCCGTATCCAAAAAGTGAAATTTTCATTATCTTAACTTTATACTAATTAATGCAATGATATTTGCAAGTAAGGCTATCATCCAAAAACGCACGATGATTTTATTTTCTACCCAGCCTATTTTTTCAAAATGATGATGAATAGGTGCCATTTTAAATACTCTTTTGTTAAAGATTTTAAAACTTCCTACTTGCAAGATCACTGAAATAGTTTCTAAAACAAATACAAAACCTATAAGCAAAAGTAAAATTTCATTTTTACTTACTATACCAAGATAGCCTAAAAATGCCCCTATGCTTAAACTCCCGCTATCTCCCATAAAAACTTGCGCAGGATAGCAGTTATACCACAAAAATCCCATAAGAGCACCAACTAAAGCTGAGCTTAGCACCACAAGTTCTCCTAGACCTTGAATTTTAGGTAAAAATAAATAAGAACTATAAATAGCATTTCCACTCAAATATAAAAAAGCACCAAGGCTTAAAAGAGAAAATATAGAAGGCACAGTTGCAAGACCATCAAGTCCATCGGTTAAATTCACAGCATTAGAGCTTGAAACAATAACTAAAATCCATAAAAACAACATAAACATACCACCATCAAATAGAGCATGTTTATAAAAAGGTAAGTAAAATTCAGTATTTATATCAAATAAATATAATAATCCAACACAGATAAAAGCAGCGCTAAATTGCCCTAGAAGTTTCATTTTTGGACTTAGTCCCGCATGATTGTCTTTTTTTAAAATTTTCCCTAAATCATCCACTAAACCTATAGTGCAAAATAATACCAAACACAATAACCCAACAATTACAAAACTATTATTTAAATCAGCACTTAAAACACTTGCTATGATAGTAGCAAAGATAAAAACAAGTCCACCCATAGTAGGGGTATGAGATTTAGCTTGGTGTGATTGTGGAGCGTATTCATAAATAGGTTGATTTGCTTTTTTATTTTGAGCCCATTTAATAAATTTTGGCATTAAATATAAACTCAAAAACAAAGCGATAAAAAATGCAAAACCAGCACGCACGCTAATATAAGAAAAAAACATATAATTTGTATATTCTGTAAGATAAAGCAAAATTTTAACCTTGTATTTGTTTTTTAAAAGCATAATTTTAGTAAAATCACATAAATAAATTATAAAAAAGAGTAAAAAATGAGTCAAAAATGTATTTTGATAATCACAGATGGTATAGGACATAATACAAATTCAAACTATAATGCTTTTTTTCATGCTAAAAAGCCAACTTATGACAAGCTTTTTGAAAATACTCCTAATGTTTTGATAAAAACAAGCGGTTTAGCAGTTGGCCTACCTGAAGGTCAAATGGGTAATAGCGAAGTAGGGCATATGTGTATAGGTAGTGGACGCATTATCTATCAAAATTTAGTCAAGATAAATAAAGCCATAGAAAATGATACTTTAAAAGATAATAAGGCTTTAAAAGAATTATTGCAAAAATGCAAAAGAGTGCATATTATAGGGCTTTATAGTGATGGTGGGGTGCATTCTATGCATACACATTTTAATGCGCTTTTAAAAATTTGTAAGCAAGAAAATAAAGAAGTTTTTGCGCATGCAATTAGTGATGGTAGAGATTGTCCTCCAAATTCAGGTTTAGAATTTATAAAATCTTTACAGGAATTTTGCGAAAAAGAAGGGGTTAATTTTGCTTCTTTATCGGGAAGATTTTATGCTATGGATAGAGATAAGCGCTATGATAGGGTTAAGTCTTATTATGATGCTTTATTTGCTAAGGCACCAAAGTGTGATGATTTTGTGCAATTTATACAAAAAAGCTATGATGAAAATATCACAGATGAGTTTTTAATCCCAGTTATTAGTCAAAACTTTGATGGAATTAAGGCTGAAGATAGTGTGATTTTTATCAATTTTAGAAATGATAGAATGCGTCAATTAGTCGCTTCTTTAACCCAAGAAAGTTTTAATGAATTTCCAAAAGAAGTACTTGTAAAAAATGCTATTACTATGAGTTTGTATGATGAGAGTTTTAAACTACCTGTGATGTTTGAAAAAGAAGAATTAAATAATACCTTAGCTTCTGTAATAGCTAATGCAAATTTAAGCCAACTTCACACAGCTGAGACAGAAAAATACGCTCATGTAACCTTTTTCTTTAATGGGGGAAAAGAAGAATTAGAGTGTAATGAAACAAGAGTTTTAATCCCAAGTCCTAAGGTAAAAACATACGATGAAAAACCTCAAATGAGCGCAAAAGAAGTAGCAGATGAGGTGATTAAGGGTATAGAAAATGGTATGGATTTTATCGTAGTAAATTTTGCAAATGGTGATATGGTAGGACATACGGGTGATTTTGAAGCTGCAATTAGTGCGGTTGAATGTGTGGATGAGTGTTTGGGTAGGGTTATTGCTAAAGCAAGAGAGTATGATTATGCTTTTATTATTACTTCAGATCATGGAAACTGTGAAGCAATGAGGGATGAAAATGAAAATATGCTTACTAACCACACAACCTTTGATGTTTTTGCCTTTGTAGAAGCTAAAGGAGTAGAAAAGCTTAAAGAAGGTATGGGGCTTAGCAATATAGCACCAAGTGTGCTTAAAATTTTAAACTTACCTATTCCAAAAGAAATGGATGAGGCTTTATTTTAATTTAAAGGAGAACAATGAAATTTAGTGGAAAAAATGTTTTAATAACAGGTGCAAGTAAAGGTATAGGCGCAGCAATAGCTAAAGAATTAGCAAGTCATGGTTTAAAAGTTTGGATTAATTATAGAAGTAAGCCTGAACTTGCTGATGCGTTAAAAGAAGAGATAGAAAAAAGTGGTGGCGCTGCAGCTGTGATTAAATTTGATGCAAGTGTTGAAGAAGAGTTTATTAGTGCTATTGCAACTATAGTAGAAAGTGATGGTGAGCTTAGTTATTTAGTTAATAATGCAGGTATTACTAATGATAAATTAGCGCTCAGAATGAGTATGGATGATTTTTCTTCAGTGATTAATGCTAATTTAAATTCAAGCTTTTTAGGTTGTAGAGAGGCATTAAAAACTATGAGTAAAAAGCGTTTTGGCGCGGTTGTAAATATTGCTTCTATAGTTGGAGAAATGGGAAATGCAGGTCAAACTAATTATAGTGCTAGCAAAGGCGGTATGATAGCATTAACAAAATCTTTTGCTAAAGAAGGTGCAGCAAGAAATATAAGATATAACTGCATTACCCCAGGTTTTATAAAAAGTGATATGACTGAAGTTTTAAGTGATGAAATAAAACAAAATTATATCAATAATATCCCTTTAAAGCGTTTTGCAGATGCAAGCGAGGTAGCTCAAGCTGTGGCGTTTTTATTAAGTGATCATTCTTCTTATATTACAGGGGAAATTTTAAAAGTCAACGGTGGGCTTTATATGTAAAAGCAAGGTTTTAACCTTGCTTAGTTTCTATAGCCACTACTGCTATAGCAAAACCCCCATCATGTGCTACGCTTACACTTGCTGATTTGATTTTAAATTCTTGCATGACTTTTTGAGAAAAACTAATATGTGGAGCATTTTTATCATCTTTAGAGATGATGATGTCAAAAAAAGAACATTCTTTAGAAATTCCAACCCCCAAAGCCTTAGAAGCAGCCTCTTTGATAGCCCAAAATCCGGCTAGAGTGTTGGTATTTTTTATATAACTTTGCTCTTGCTTGGATAAAAATTTATCCAAGAAAAGCGTTTTATGTCTTTCGTAAATTTTTTCTATGCGAGAGCATACGACTATGTCACAGCCTATCATTAAGATACTACAAAGTCGGTAAAATAAATATTTTTGATAAAACCATCGGTTAAAACCTCATTGATTTTACCGGTTAATTCATCTTTTAATCTTTCTTTACCCTTTGTGGTGCTTACTTCTTCAAAGGTTTTTGAAGTTAAAGTTCTAATGATAATATCTCTAATAATAGCAACTTTTTTATCAAGTTCAGGGGTTAGGGTTTCAACATTTTGTTCAAGTTGAATGGTGCATTTTACATATCTTGATCCACCATCGCTTAATAAATTTAGTGTAAAAGGTGCTAAAGGATACATCACGCCAATATTTGCATAATCACTCCCTCTAGCTGCTACTGCATTTGTTTTTTTAGGAGCTTGTGCAACTTGTGCGCTTTCTTCAGCTTGCGGAGCAGGATTTTCTTCAGAACCACCACTAAACATTAAATAAGCAATCGCTCCTACAATTACAAGTAAAAATACAAATAAAAATACAACGATAATAATTACTAAAGTATTGCCACCTTTTTTCTTTGATTCGCCTTGTTCATCCATCATATCATCAGCCATATTTTTCCTTATTATAAAATTTAAAGTGTTATTGTATCAAAAATTATAATTTTTTTTAAATTATGATTATTTAATCTTTTGTAAATGTCTATAAACACTAGGCTCTGAAATACTCAAAAGCTCAGCAACCTTAGGAATAACACCTTTTACATTAAATACGCCTTTTTCATATAAACTAGCTATCATTTTTTGCTTTTCTTTTGGTTTTAAACTTTTATTTTTAAAACTTTCTATATCCATACCTGAAATATCTTCAATGATTTCTTCTAGATCAAGTTTTATATATTCTTTATTTTCTTGTTCAGGACTTTCATAAGAATTATCATAAATATTTCCAAGATTTAAAATTTCATCAGAGATTTTTTTAAATGCTGAAGTATCATGATTAATGCAAAGCAAACCCTCAAGTTTTTCATCTTTTTTGATAAAAAAAGTAGAGCCTGACATTACTTGTGAGCTTTTAGCCGAGGTTTTATAATGTGTTATATAATCACGCTCTAAATAGATTTTATTTTTAATCATTTCAATAGCAAAACCAGTTAGAGGTGAGTTTATAGTTCTTTTACTAATATGGTTATTAGCTATTTCTGCTATATTAGCTCCATCTTCGCTTACATCGTGCAAGACTATTTCATAATTTCTTCCTAAGGCTTCTGCAAGAAATTTAACTAATTTAATATAATAAGTTCTTGTTTCCTTATCCATAAGCTCTCCTTTTTTTATTAATTTTGTAGTAAAAATATTTAAAATAAGAATGCTTATTCTTATTTTTTAACAATTTTAATACAAAATAAAAATAATTATGCTTAAAAAAAGATTATTTTTTTAAAAATAAGAATTTTATAATTATTTTTTAAATAATGATAATTTTTATCGTTTAATTTTATTTTAATAATATAGGGATATAATTTATCAAATAATAAAAATTATTATTTAAAAAGGAGACACAATGAAAAAACTAACAAATGATTTTGGAAATATCATAGCTGATAATCAAAATTCACTAAGTGCAGGTGCTAAAGGTCCACTTTTAATGCAAGATTATATTTTGCTTGAAAAACTTGCTCATCAAAATAGGGAAAGAATTCCAGAAAGAACAGTACATGCAAAAGGAAGTGGTGCTTATGGAGAACTTAAAATTACTAAAGATATTTCTCAATACACTAAAGCAAAAGTTTTACAGCTTGGAGAAAATACGCCTTTATTTATAAGATTTTCAACCGTCGCAGGTGAAGCAGGTGCTGCTGATGCTGAAAGAGATGTAAGAGGTTTTGCTATTAAATTTTATACTAAAGAAGGAAATTGGGATTTAGTAGGTAATAATACTCCGACATTTTTTATAAGAGATGCATATAAATTTCCTGATTTTATCCATACTCAAAAAAGAGATCCAAGAACTCATCTAAGAAGCAATAATGCTGCATGGGATTTTTGGAGCCTTTGTCCTGAAAGCTTACACCAAGTTACTATTTTAATGAGTGATAGAGGAATTCCTGCAAGTTATCGTCATATGCATGGTTTTGGAAGTCACACTTATAGTTTAATTAATGATAAAAATGAAAGATTTTGGGTGAAATTTCATTTTAAAACCAAGCAAGGCATTAAAAATTTAACTAATGAGGAAGCGGCAAATTTAATAGCAAATGATAGAGAAAGTCATCAAAGAGATTTATATGAAGCTATTGAAAAAGGAGATTTTCCAAAATGGACTTTCCAAATTCAAGTTTTAAAAGAAGATGAAGCAGAAAAATTAGGTTTTAATCCTTTTGATTTAACTAAAGTTTGGCCACATAGTATTGTGCCTTTAATAGAAGTAGGTGAATTAGTACTTAATAAAAATGTACAAAATTACTTTAATGAAGTAGAACAAGCTGCATTTAGTCCAAGTAATATCGTTCCTGGTATTGGTTTTAGTCCTGATAAAATGTTACAAGCTAGAATCTTTTCTTATCCTGATGCACACAGATATCGCATAGGGACAAATTATCATTTATTGCCAGTTAATCGTGCAAAAAGTGAAGTAAATACTTATAATGTAGCAGGAGCTATGAATTTTGACACTTATAAAAATGGCCTTGCTTATTATGAACCAAATAGCTATGATGATAGCCCAAAAGAAGATAAAAGCTATCTTGAGCCTGACTTAGCACTTGAAGGTAGTGCGCAAAGATATGCTCCACTTGATGATGATTTTTACACCCAACCAAGAGCCTTGTTTGATATAATGAACCAAGATCAAAAAGAGCAATTATTTAAAAATATCGCTGCTTCTATGAGTGGAGTTGATGAAAAAATTATTGCTAGAGCATTAAGTCATTTTGAAAAAATTTCAAGTGAATATGCAAATGGCGTTAAAAAAGCTTTGAAAATGTAATTTTTACTTGCCACTTTAAAAGTGGCAAACTAAAGATTATAAAAGGAAAAATATGTTTAGCAACGAAGAAGAAAAAAGAATTCAAGAACTTTGCACTATGGCTTTTGATTACGCAAGAAAAAATGATTTGCAAAATTTAAAGATTATGATAGAAGCAGGTTTGAGTGTGAATTTAAAAAATCACAAAGGCGATAGTCTTTTAATGCTTGCAAGTTATCATAATGCTTATGAATGTGCTAAGTTTTTACTAGAAAATAATGCTAGGGTAGATGAGAAAAATGATAGAGGACAAACTCCATTGGCAGGGGTGTGTTTTAAAGGATATTTGCCTATGTGTAAGCTTTTGGTAGAACATGGGGCAAATATTGATGAAAATAATGGTCTTGGTATGACACCTTTTACTTTTGCACTAATGTTTGGGCATAGAGATATAGTAGAATTTTTAACAAAGCATTCTAAAAAAAGTTTTCTTAAAAAAATAGCTTTTGGTGTGTTGAAAATTTTTAAAAGAAAGAAAAGTTAAACTCTTTGAAAAAATAAAAATTATAAAATTATCCTTTTATTTGTAAATAGAAGGATAAATATGTCACAAAAAGCAGAGAAATTATGGGGTGGACGTTTTGATTTACCTACAAATAAATTAGTTGAAGAATACACTGCTTCATTATTAGTTGAGCCAAGACTTGCTCCTTTTGATATACAAGGAAGTATAATTCATTGTACTATGCTTGCAAAACAAGGTATTATAAAAGAAGATGAAGCAAAAACTATCATCAAGGGTTTAGAACAAGTTAGAGAAGAAATTCAAAATGGAACCTTTGTTTTTGATATAGCTGATGAGGATATTCATATGGCTGTAGAAAAAAGAATGACACAAATTGTAGGCCCAGTAGGCGGAAAGCTTCACACTGCAAGAAGTAGAAATGATCAAACTACGCTTGATTCAAAAATGCATATGAGAGCCGTTATAAAAGAAATTCTAAATCAAATTATTGCTTTGCAAGAAGAAATTATAAATCAAGCTCAAAAAAATATCAAAGCTATTATGCCAGGTTATACACATTTACAAACTGGTCAACCGGTGCTTTTTTCACATTGGATTATGGCATATTTTTGGATGTTAAGTAGGGATTATTCTCGTTTTGAAGATTTATATAAAAGAATGGATGAGTGTCCTTTAGGAGCAGCTGCACTTGGTGGAACCACATTTAATATAGACAGACATTTTTGTGCCAAAGAACTAGGTTTTGCAAAACCAACAGAAAATAGCATTGATAGCGTTAGCGATAGAGATCATATGGTTGAATTTACTTCTGTGGCTGCAATGTGCTTTATGCACCTTAGTCGTTTTTGTGAAGAGCTTATACTTTTTTCAAGTCAAGATTTTAAATTTATAGAATTAAGTGATGATTTTTGCACAGGCTCAAGCATAATGCCTCAAAAGAAAAATCCTGATGTGGCTGAAAAAATGCGTGGTAAGACAGGTAGAATGTATGGCAATGTTATGGCAATGCTAACTATTATGAAAGGTATTCCACTAGCTTATAATACTGACATGAGTGAAGATAAGGCTCAAGTTTATGATTCTATGGATACTTTAATGGCAAGTTTGAAAATCATAACTCCTATGATAGAAAAAATGCAAGTAAATGCTAATAATACACGAGCAGCTGCTGCAAAAGGCTTTTCAAATGCCACAGATATGGCTGATTATTTAGTAAGAAAAAATATACCATTTAGAGAAGCTCATAGCATAGTTGGTGGGGCTGTGAATTATTGTATAAAACATGGAAAAATGCTTGAAGAGCTTAGCATGGAGGAATTTCATCAATTTAATGAAAATATCCAAGAAGATATTTATGAAGCAATTGCTTTAGAAACTTGTATAGACGCAAGAGTATCTTATGGTGGTACAGGAACTAAAGTAGTATTAGAGCAAATTAAACACGCAAAAGAGCTTTTGGAGCAATATAAGGCACAAGATTAATGGATGTTATTTTTATATTAGAATTTTTCATCATTTTTTCTATGATAGCCATAGGTGGTAGATATGGCGGTATAGGACTTGGGGTTGCAGGTGGGCTTGGTATGTGTATTTTGGTTTTGGTCTTTGGTATGCAACCAGCTTCACTTCCTGTGAGTGTTGTGTTTATTATACTTGCTGTGATCACTTGTGTGAGTGTTTTGCAAAGTGCAGGTGGACTTGATTTGCTAGTAAAAATAGCAGAGAAAATTCTAAGGAAAAAACCTCAAGCTATTGTTTTTATGGGACCTTTGATTAGCTCTACTTTTACGATTTTTTGTGGTACTACCTATGTGGCTTTTTCTGTTTATCCAGTGATTGCAGAAGTGGCAGCTGATGCTAAAATTCGCCCCGAAAGAGCGCTTTCGGTTTCAGTTGTAGCAGCAGGTATTGGCGTGGTAGCTTCTCCTATGAGTGCAGCTACTGCTGCTATGGTAGCTGTTTTAGCCTTTAGTGGTACAACAATAGTGCAAATTTTAATGGTAAGTTTGCCAGCCTTTTTTATAGGTGTGTTTCTTGCTTGTTTGAGTGTTTTTAAAAGAGGAAAAGAGCTTGAGCAAGATGAGGAGTTTCAAAGAAGGGTAAAAGCAGGAGAATATCATTTCTTAAGTGAAGATTTGCAAAATAAAGATAGCGAACATAATCCTATGGCTAGAAGGTCTTTGTATATTTTTGCTTTAGGGATTTTAACTATTATTTTCTTTGGAACTTTTACGAATTTATTACCCCATTATGAGCTTGCAAATGGTAAAATAGAAAGACTTTCTACTCCAAATTTAATCCAAATGATTATGCTTGCAACAGCTTGTTTGATTATGCTTTTTGCTAAAGTTCCTGCTAATAAGCTTGGTGAAGCTTCGGTATTTAAATCAGGACTTATGGGAGTTGTAGGGGTTTTTGGTATAGCTTGGATGACAGGAACATTTTTTGAAGCTTATAAGCCTTTATTTAGTGATTCTTTATCGCATATTGTAGAGGATTATCCGTATTTATTTGGTGTGGCTTTATTTGCCTTTTCTATGGTGATTTTTTCTCCTTCAGCAACAGTAGCTGCTTTGATGCCTTTGGGTGTGAGTTTGGGAATTCCTCCTCAAATTCTTATTGTGCTTTATCCTTGTGTGAGCGGAGATTTTATAGTCCCAGGAGCCAATCAAATAGCATGTGTGGCTTTTGATAGAACAGGCACAACAAAAATAGGTAAATTTGTGATCAATCACTCTTACTTAAGACCAGGTTTTGTTTTGATTATTAGTGCGACTATTGCAGGTTATTTTATCTCTAAGCTTGTATTTTAGCTTAGAGATTGTTTTTAAGTTTTTGTAAATACCTATAGACGCTAGGTTCTGATATATTAAGCGACTTAGCAACTATAGGTATGCTTCCTTTAATGTTAAAAATTCCTTTCGAATGAAGCTTTTTAATAATCTCATCTTTTTGCTCAGTGCTTAAGCTATATCCTGAATTTAAATATTTTAAGTCTATGTTTTCAGCTAAAATATCTTCTATAGAATGGCTAAGTGTTTCTATATTACTCACATTGTGTAAATTTACATTGTTTTGATTATGAATATCTAATAAATCACTAAAATCATTGATTTTTTCAAGTTCTATGATTTTACTAATAGCATTTCTAAGCTCTGTGGTATCGTGATTTATACATAAAATTCCCACGATTTTATTTTGATTTTTAATGAAAAAAGTTGATCCAGTAACGATCTTAGACTTTCCAACCTTTGCTTTATAATCACATAAAAAATCTTTGTTTAAATACTCTTTTTCTTGTACAAGCTCACTTGCAAAAGAGGTTAGTGGAGAATTAATGGTTCTTCCGCTAATGTGGTTATTTGCAATGGCTGCTATATATGAACCCTCAGGTGCAATCACATGAAAAACGATTTCATATTGATCTCCAAGTACTTGCCCTAAAAATTGAGTGAGTTTGATAAATAATTCTTTTTGTTGCTCATCCATGATCTAGACCTTTTTGTTGTTTTTTGTTATTTTACAAAATATTTTCATCAAAGTTGTTAATATTTATAACAATAAAAAAAATTATTATTATGATAAAAAAATATTGACAATTTATTATTATGATGATAATATTATATTATGATTTCATTTAAACACAAGGAGTATACATGGCAAATTATCCAAAGGCTATAGGACCATATTCAGCTTATAGAGAAGCTAATGGTTTGTTATTTATTTCAGGACAACTTCCTATTAATCCAGAAAGTGGAAATATAGAAAGTGAAGATGTGAAAGAACAAACAAGACAATCATTGTTAAATATTAAGGCTATATTAGAAGAAAATAATCTTTATTTTAACAATGTGGTTAAAACAACTTGCTTTTTAGCAAATATCGATGATTTTGTGGCTTTCAATGAGGTTTATTCTGAATTTTTCGCAGCTCCATATCCTGCAAGAAGTGCTTTTGCGGTAAAAGATCTTCCTAAGGGTGCTAAAGTGGAGATAGAGGTTATTGCTCATAAAGGATAGAGCATGTTGGGTTTATTTTTTGCAGGATGTTCTGTATTTTTACTTGTATTTATGCTCTATAAAAAAATCAACGCTCATATGGCGTTGCTTTTAAGTGGTTTATTCTTGCTAGCTTTGGCAGGAATTTTTGGACTTTCTCCTATTATTAGTGAAAAGCAATCTTTGCATTTAGGTCTTTTTGATATTTTCCAAGTAGTAAATACCAAAATGTCAAGTACATTAGCAGGTCTTGGACTTACTTTGATGTGTATAGCAGGATTTTCTGCTTATATGGATCATGTGGGTGCAAGCTATGCTTTATTTAAAGTATTTGAAAGACCTTTAAAGGCAGTAAAATCACCTTATATTTTATTGCTAGTTTCATATTTTGTAATCCAGTTTTTAGTGCTTTTTATACCTTCACATGCAGGTTTAGCACTTTTGCTTATGGTTACAATGTATCCTATTTTGGTGCGCTCAGGCGTTTCTAAGCTTTCTGCACTTTCAATTATCGCTATTTGTCAATACATTGACCATGGTCCAGGTAGTGGTAATGTGATTTTGGCTGCAAAAACAGCTGAAATTGATCCTGCGGTATATTTTGTGCATTATCAGCTTCCTACAACTGTGCCTATTATCATAGCAGTAGGTATTGCGATTTATTTTTGCTCAAAATATTTTGATAAAAAAGAAAATTTCACATTTAACCGTGATGATGTTGAAAAAGAATTAGCAGAACATGATGGCAAAAGTGAAGAGCTTAAAAAACCACCTAGAATTTATGCAATTTTACCTATTATACCTTTAGTATTGATTTTGGGCTTTAGTAGTGTTTTAGATAGCATTATGGTGTTAATGGGGCTTACTACTATGGAAGAGGTTAAAGCAGCTTCATCTACTGCTATTAAAATGAATGTACCGGTTGCTATGATGATTTCAACCTTTATAGCGATTATTTTTGAAATCATTCGTTATAGAAGTTTGATTGATACTTTAAATTCTATTATGGTATTTTTCAAAGGTATGGGACATTTGTTTGTAATCACAGTTTCTTTGATCGTTTGTGGTCAAGTTTTTGCAAGCGGACTTTTATCAGTTGGCTTTGTGGATACTTTAATAGGTTTTGCAAAAGATGCAGGTTTTGGAGTGCTTGCTATTATTATAGCAGTTTCTATTTTGCTTGCTGTATGTGCATTTTTAATGGGTTCAGGAAATGCAGCATTTTTCTCTTTTGCGCCACTTATCCCAAATATAGCAAAATCTTTTGGTGTTGAAACCATAGCTATGATAGCACCTATTCAAATCATGACAGGTTTTGGTAGATGTGTTTCACCTATTGCACCTGCTATTTTGGCAATTTCAGCTATGGCTAAAGTAAATCCATTACAAGTTGTAAAAAGAACAGCTATTCCTATGCTTGTAGCTGCTATTGTTAATGTGATTATGACTTATATTTATCTATAAAAAGGAGTACAAAATGAACAACAAAACTAAATTAATCCACCTAGGAAGAGGCGATCAAAATGCTGAAGTAAGATCAGTTAATCCAACCTTAATGCGTGCATCAACTATACTTTTTAAAGATCATGCAACTTGGCAAAAATACCGCGAGCTAAGAAAAACAGATCGTGTTTTAAGCTATGGTGCTAGAGGAACAGCAACTAATTTTGAACTTGAAAAACTAATTTGTGCGCTTGAAGGAGGCCATAGAGCGCAACTTTTCCCAACAGGACTTGCAGCATTAGCTATGGTGCTTTTAAATTATGCTAGCAAAGATGCTCATTTTTTAATCACTGATGCTATTTATGGACCTGTTAGAACAATTTGTGATTTATTTTTAACTAAAATGGGTGTAGAAATTGACTTTTTAAAAGCTGATGCTTCTGATGTAGAAGAAAAAATCAAACCAAACACAAAATTAATCCTTTGTGAAAGCCCAGGTTCTATACTTTATGAAATCATAGATTTGCCAAAACTTTGTGAAATTGCGCATAAACATAACATACCAGTAGCGATTGATAATACTTATTCAAGTGGGTATTTTTTAAATCCGCTTGAGCTTGGCGTGGATATTTCAGTGATTGCAGCGACTAAGTACTTAAGTGGGCATTCAGATGTTACTATGGGTATAGTAGTAATTAATGAAAAAGAATGGAAAAATTTTGACAAATTACCAGAAGCTTTAGGATTTACTACAAGTCCTGATGATGCTTATTTAGTACTTCGTGGTATGAGAACTTTAGATGTAAGAATGAAAGCTCATGAAAAAAGTGCAGATGAGGTAGTAGAGTTTTTACAAAGTAGAAAAGAAATTAAAACAATTTTTTATCCAAAATTAAAAACTCATCCAAACCATGAAGTTTTTATGCGCGATCATAAAGGTGCTAATGGTATGGTAACGATTGAATTTGCAGATGGTATTTCAAAAGAACAAGCTATTGAGTTTGTAGATAATTTAGAATATTTTTCAATCGGTGCAAGCTGGGGTGGATATGAGAGTTTAGCTACTGTTACTACTCCGCCAAGAACAGCAACAGATTGGAGTGCTAGAGGGCCTTTTGTGAGATTTCATATAGGTCTTGAAGATAGTAAGGATTTGATTGCTGATTTAAAACAAGCATTTGAAAAAATAAATTTTAAAGGATAAAGCATGGGTGTGAGTGTATTTGATATGAGGTTGCTTCAAGATTCTTGGAGCACTCCTGCAATGAGAGCTATTTTTAGTGAAGAAAATAGAATTCAAAAATGGCTTGATGTAGAAGCTGCCCTAGCAAAAGCTCAAGCAAAACTTGGCATTATCCCTAATGAAGCAGCTATAGAAATAGCTAAAAAAGCGCATTATAAATTTATGGATATGGATTTTATTTTTGCTGAGTTTAAAAAGACCAAACACCCTTTAGTACCTACTGTGCGTGGTTTAGAAAAAGCTTGTGAAAATGGTCTTGGTGAATATGTACATTTTGGTGTAACAACGCAAGATATCATTGATACAGGCTTAGTTTTACAATTTAAAGAAGCTATGACTTTAATCAAGCAAGATTTAAAAGATATAGCTAAAAATTTAGCAAAAATCGCAAAAGAGCATAAAAACACTGCAATGATGGGAAGAACCTTAGCTTTACAAGCTTTACCTATAACTTTTGGACACAAAGTTGCAATTTGGCTTAGTGAGCTTAATCGCCACTATGAAAGAATTATCGAACTTGAAAAAAGATTATATGTAGGATTAATCGTAGGTGCAGTGGGGACTAAAGCAAGCTTAAGTGACAAAGCTAATGAAGTAGAAAAACTTACTTTAGAAAGTTTAGGTTTAGAAGTTCCTGATATCTCATGGCAACCAGCAAGAGATCGTTTTATCGAGCTTGGTTATGTTTTAGGTAATATCAATGCAACCTTTAACAAAATCGCACATCAACTTTTAATCTTAGCTCATAATGAAATCGATGAAATTGCTGAGCCTTTTGGAAAAGGTCAAGTAGGAAGCTCTACTATGCCTCATAAAAGAAATCCTGCAGTAAGTGAAAACGCAGTGACTGTGAGTAATGCCCTAAGAGCTAATATTGCAATTTTAAGCGATATAGAAAGACATGAGCATGAAAGAGATGGTCAAGTTTGGAAAATGGAATGGAAGCTTTTACCAGAAGCGTTTTTAATGCTTTCAGTGGTATTAGCAAATATGAAATTTGTTTTTGATGATTTAGAAGTTAAAAAAGACAAAATGTTAAAAAATCTTGATACGCTTAATGGCTTTGTATTAGCAGAGCGCGTGATGTTTGCTTTAAGCGATCATTATGGTAAGCAACATGCACATGAAATTGTTTATGAAAATGCTATGAGAGGCATAGAAAATCATAAAACTTTCAAAGAAGTTTTACTTGAAGATGAGCGTGTGAGTAAGGTTTTAAGTGAAAAAGATATCGATACTTTAATGGATGCTACAACTTATGTAGGTTATGCACCAAAATTAGTTGATGAGTTCTTAGAAAAAATCACTAATGCACCAATTCTAAAGTAGGAAAAAATGTATTTAAGTGAAAAACTAGCCGAATTTATCGTAAATTTAGACTATGAAGCTATCCCTAGTGAAGTAAAGCAAAGAGCAAAAGAGCTTATGCTTGATGCACTAGGAACAGCCCTAGCTGCTAAAAATGAAGCTTGTGTTTTAAATGCAACTAAGGCTTTTGAAGCTTTAAGCGTAAATCCTAGTGAAAAAATTTGGAGCGGGGATAAAAAGCTTGATGTAATTTATGCTGCGATGGTAAATGCTATTGCAGCGCATGCCCTTGATTTTGATGATACTCATACTGAAGCTATTTTGCACGCTAGTGCTATTTTAACTCCGCTTTGTTTAACTTATGGATTTAGCGTAAGTAAAGATGGAAAAAAAGTTTTAAAAGCTTTTATAGTTGGTTGGGAAATTGCTGCTAGAGTGGGTATAGCAAGCAAAGGAAGTTTCCATAAACGCGGCTTTCACACTACAGCTATAGCAGGAATTTTTGGTAGTGTGGCTGCAAGCTGTGTTTTGCTTGATTTAAACAAAGAACAAATCATCAATGCACTAGGTTTAGCAGGAAGTTTTGCAAGTGGGGTGAATGAGTTTTTATCTAATGGGTCTAATTCTAAAGTTTTACACATAGCTAATGCTTTGAAAAATGGAATTTTAGTAGCAAATTGCGCAAAAGCTAATATGAGCGGTCCTTTGAGTATATTTGAAGGAAGGGATAATATCTTTAGAACTTTTGGCTTAGAAGATGAGTGTGATAAAAATGAACTTTGTAAGGGTTTGAATGAAATTTGGCAAGTAATGCAAGTTTCACTAAAACCTTATCCAAGTTGTCATTTTGCACATGGGCTTATTGATTGTGCTATGAGTTTAAGGAATGATGGCTTAAAAGCACAAGATATCAAAAGTATACATTGTTTTGTAGATGAGGTGCCAATTTCATTTATCTGTGATCCAATAGAAGCAAAATACACTCCGCAAAGTGCTTATGCTGCTAAATTTTCCATGCCTTTTTTAATGGCTTTGGCATTTTTTGATGGCAAAATTACTTTAAAATCTTATGAAGATTTAAATAGAGCTGAACTAATAGAATTTGCTAAAAAAATTAGCTATGAAAAGAAAAAATCTAGCGGTTTCCCTAAATACTTTCCAGGACATTTAGAAGCTGTTTTAAATGATGGAAGAGTAATTAAAAAAGATGTACTGATTAACAAAGGAAATTTTGATAATCCTTTAAGTTTTGACGAATTAGAAGATAAATTTCTTTCCAATGCTAGCATAGCACTTTCTTTAGAAAAGGCTGAGGAATTAGTCAAAAAGCTTCAAAATTTAGAAAATCTAAATGATTTTGATTTCTAGCAATCTCATTTTTTTGAGATTGCTTATTATTTTAAAAAAGAAATAATTTAATTTTTTATATAATGTTTTATCTTAGTTTTTGTAAGGAAAAACATGACTTTAGATACATTAAAAGATAATGAAGAAGCTCTTATAGTAGGCTTTGAAGCAGATAAACAACTCCAAGCAAGACTTTTTAGTTTTGGTTTTGCAAAAAACAAAAAAGTTAAAAAAATTCGCTCTTCTATTGCAAATTCTACTATTATGGTAGAACTTGATACAACTTGCGTGATTTTACGCTCAAGTGAAGCAAAAATAATACAAATTTCAAAAGAGTTTTAATGAAAGAAATCATCGTTGCTTTAGTAGGTCAGCCAAATGTTGGTAAAAGTTTATTAATTAACGCACTTTGTAAAGCTAATATGAAAGTTGGAAATTTTAGTGGTGTTACGGTTGAAAAGGCTGAGGCTAGATTAGTTTATAAAAATTATGAGTTTAAATTTATAGATTTACCAGGAACTTATGCATTAGATGGTTATAGTGAAGAAGAAAAAATTACAAAAGATTTTTTAAAAAAGGGTAAATTTGATCTTGTAGTAAATGTGCTTGATTCTACAAATTTAGAGCGTAATTTGATTTTGAGTGCATCTTTAATAGAGGCTAAAACCAAAATGATTATGGCTTTAAATATGCAAGATGAAGCTAAAAATGAAGGTTTTAGTATAGATTTTAAAATTTTATCCCAACTTCTAAATACACCTTGTCTTGGCGTGTGTGCTAAAACTAAAGAAAATCTAAATGCACTTTTGGATTTAATCATTTCAACCCATGAAGCTAAATTTGAAGCTAAAGAGCGTGTTTATAGTGATATCATAGAAGAAGAACTTGCCAAAATAAGTGATTTTTTAAATCAAAATGAAATTACTTATTTAGATTTTTCTACAAAAGATTTAGCACTTGCTTTGCTTAAAAATGAAGCTAATATAGTCATTTCACATGCTTTGAGAAAAATACTTGATGAAACTTTAGAAAAAATTTATATGGCATATCATAGCAAAGATATGGAAAGTATTTTTAAAGAAGAACTAATTGCTTTTACAAATGGTATATGTGCTAAGGTTTTAAGTAAGGGTGTTAAGTATAAAAATCATACCAAAGAAATAGATTCTATTTTAATCAATAAATTTTTAGGAATTCCTATATTTTTGTTTTTTATGTGGGCTTTATTTCAACTAACCTTTACTTTAGGTCAAATCCCTATGGATTATATAGAAATGTTTTTTGCTAATTTAGGTGATATGGTAAAGAATAATATTAGCAATGAATTCATCGCTTCAGCCTTAGCTGATGGTGTTTTAGGTGGGGTTGGTGCGGTTATAACTTTTTTACCAAATATTATGATTTTATTTTTTGGTATAGCCTTACTTGAAACAACCGGATATATGGCTAGGGTTGCTTTTTTATTAGATGGAATTTTATATAAATTTGGCTTACATGGTAAAAGTTTTATTCCTTTAATCACGGGTTTTGGTTGTTCAGTACCTGCATTTATGGCTACAAGAACTTTAAAAAATAAAAAAGATAGATTATTAACTCTTTTTATTATTAATTTTATGAGTTGTGGTGCAAGACTTCCTGTATATGTGCTTTTTGTCGGAGTGTTTTTTCCTGCTGATGTGGCGGGAAATTATCTTTTTGGGATTTATCTTTTGGGTGTATTTTTGGGTTTGATTGCAGCTAAGATTTTAAGAATGAGTGCTTTTAGAGGACAAGATGAACCCTTTGTAATGGAAATGCCAAAATATAGAATGCCAAATTGGAATTTGGTATGGTTTATGGTGTTTAACAAAGCCAAAATGTATTTAAAAAAAGCAGGAACATTTATTTTAATAGCTTCTTTGCTTATTTGGTTTGCAAGTAATTTTCCTGCACAAGAAAATAATACTCAAAATGCTTTAACTCAAGAGCTTCAGATAGAAAATAGTTATCTTGGACAATTTGGTAAAGCAATAGAGCCTATTTTTGCACCACTTGGCTTTGATTGGAAACTTAGTGTATCTTTGGTAAGTGGTTTAGCTGCTAAAGAAGTGATGATTTCTACTATGGGTGTGCTTTATTCTTTAGGTGATGAGGTTGATGAAACAAGTTTAAATTTACAAGAAGCCATAAAAGAAAACATTCCTTTTAGCACAGCAGTAGCTTTTATACTTTTTGTTATGATTTATAATCCTTGTTTTGCAGCAACTATAGTTTTTGCTAAAGAAGCAGGAAATAAAAAATATGCATGGTATCTTTTTATATTTACATCTTTATGTGCGTATTTAGTTGCTTTTTTTGGGATTAATATTGCTAAATTGATAATTTAATCATCTTTATGATGATTAAATTTCCATTTTTTGCTCTAAAGAGTGTTGCCAAAAGGCTGTTTCAAGTCTTACAGTAGTATAAAAAATTTCGTTTAATTTTTTAAATTTTTCTTCACTAATGCTATTTGCATAAGAATTAAAAAAGTCTTTAAATTCTTTGATTTCATCTTGAAATTCTTTACCCGCATAGGTTAAAATCCACTCTTTGTAAGGGTGATTTTCTAAGCTTTTTTCATTAAGTCCTTTATAAATTTCTTCTCCTATGTATGCATAACCTATAGCACAAGCACTCAAAGCACACAACATATCCAAATAATCTCCATTTTGTCCCACGCTTAGTAAGTATCTTGTATAAGCAATATTAGTTAAACTTTCATCTTTATAATTTAGTTTTTCTACATCAATGCCTAGTTTTAAAATACTTCTATGAAGCTCTAATTCTCCTTCTAAAGTGTAGTTTTGATTTTTAATAGCAAATTGAATTTCTTTAGCATTATTTGCATTTAAAGCAAGCAAAGCATAGCATTTTGCATAATTATTTAAAAAGATATAATCTTGTTTAAGATAAAACAAAAATACATCTTTTTTTAAAGTGCCATTTTGAAGTTTTTTTACAAATTCATGATAGATGTATTGATCCCAAGTTTTTTTATTTTCTTTTATAAGTCTATCCAAAAGCATTAATTTCCTTTGTTAAAAATTAAGCTTTTATTTAAACACAGATAATTAAATTTTTCGTAATAATCTTTAATTTTTAACTTTTTAAACAAGAAATTTATTTTTTTATTGTAAAATGTGGTTTAATTTTTTAAACTAGGAGATAAAAATGGCAATTTTTGATGATGTAAAAAAAGTAGTTGTTGAGCAACTTAGTGTTGATGAAGATGCAGTTAAAATGGAATCTAAAATCATTGAAGATTTAGGTGCAGATTCTTTAGATGTTGTTGAATTAGTTATGGCTTTAGAAGAAAAATTTGATGTAGAAATTCCAGACAGTGATGCTGAAAAACTAGTAAAAATCGAAGATGTTGTTAATTATATAGAAAATCTTCAAAAATAATTTTAATTTTTAATAAGGAGTGCGGTTTGAAACGCGTTGTAGTAACAGGTATAGGAATGATCAATGCCCTTGGCTTAGACAAAGATAGCTCATTTAAAGCAATTTGTGATGGTAAAAGTGGCGTTGATAAAATCACTCTTTTTGATACCACTGATTTTCCAGTGCAAATTGCTGCTGAAGTAAAAAATTTTGATCCTTTAAGTGTCTGTGATGCTAAAGAGGTTAAAAAAATAGATCGTTTTATACAACTTGGTATTAAAGCAGCAAGAGAAGCTATGGAAGATGCTAAATTTGATGAAACTTTAAATAAAGAAGAATTTGGTGTAGTTTCAGCAGCTGGTATAGGTGGTTTACCAAATATAGAAAAAAATTCCGTTACTTGCGCACAGCGTGGACCACGTAAAATTACTCCTTTTTTCATACCATCAGCTTTAGTTAATATGCTTGGCGGGATTATTTCTATCGAGCATGGATTACAAGGACCAAATATCTCATGCGTAACTGCTTGTGCAGCAGGAACTCATGCTATAGGCGAAGCTTATAAAAGCATAGCTTTAGGCAATGCAGATAAAATGCTTGTAGTAGGTGCTGAAGCAGCCATTTGTGCTGTGGGTATAGGTGGCTTTGCTGCTATGAAAGCTCTTTCTACTAGAAATGATGATCCAGCTAAAGCTTCAAGACCATTTGATAAAGAAAGAGATGGTTTTGTAATGGGCGAGGGTGCAGGTGCTTTAGTGTTTGAAGAGTATGAGGCTGCTAAAAAGCGTGGAGCTAAAATTTATGCTGAGTTAGTAGGTTTTGGCGAAAGTGCGGATGCGCATCATATCACTTCGCCTACTTTAGAAGGACCGTTGCGTGCTATGAAAAAAGCTTTAAAAATGGCAGGAAATCCAAAAGTAGATTATATTAATGCGCACGGAACTTCTACTCCGGTAAATGATAAAAATGAAACGGCAGCTATTAAAGAGCTTTTTAAAGAACAAATTCCTTTAGTTAGTTCTACAAAAGGTCAAACAGGACATTGTTTAGGTGCTGCTGGAGCAATTGAAGCTGTTATTTCTTTAATGGCACTTGATCAAGGTATATTACCGCCAACTATTAATCAAATCGTAGCAGATGAAAACTGTGATCTTGACTATATACCAAATACTGCAAGAAAAAGCGAAGTTAATGTAGTAATGAGCAATTCTTTTGGTTTTGGTGGAACAAATGGTTGTGTGATTTTCAAAAAAGTAGATTAATATGGCTTCTTATTTAGATTTTGAAAAAAATATTCAGCAAATTGATGAGGATTTAGCAAATGCTAAAATCAAAGGCGATGATGAAGCAGTAAAAATTTTAGAAAAAAATCTTGAAAAAGAAACTCAAAAAGTTTATAAAAATTTAAGCGATTACCAACGCTTACAGCTTGCAAGACATCCTGATCGTCCTTATGCGCTTGATTATATCCAAGCTATATTAAGTGATGCTTATGAAATTCATGGCGATCGTGCTTTTAGAGATGATCCTGCTATTGTGTGTTATGCGGGCTATATAGGTGGTAAAAAAGTTATTGTTATAGGTGAGCAAAAAGGTAGAGGTACTAAAGATAAACTTCACAGAAATTTTGGTATGCCTCATCCTGAAGGTTATAGAAAAGCTCTAAGAGTAGCAAAAATGGCTGAAAAATTTGACATACCGGTGTTATTTTTGGTAGATACCCCGGGTGCTTACCCAGGAGTGGGTGCTGAAGAGCGTGGTCAAAGTGAAGCTATAGCTAGAAATTTATATGAATTAAGCGCTCTTAAAACAATCACTATAGCAGTAGTTATAGGCGAAGGTGGAAGCGGTGGCGCTTTAGCCATAGGAGTAGCTGATAAACTTGCTATGATGAAAAATTCAGTTTTTTCTGTGATTTCACCTGAGGGTTGTGCTGCTATTTTATGGAATGATCCATCAAAAAGTGAAGCTGCTACTAAAGCCATGAAAGTAACTGCTGATGATTTAAAAACTCAAGGTTTGATTGATGATGTTATCGAAGAGCCAATGAGTGGAGCTCATAGAGATAAAGAAAATGCGATTAAAAATTTAAGTGATTATGTCTTAAAAGCTATAGAAGAATTAGAACAATACGATAAACGCGAATTAGCTGCATTGAGAATGCAAAAAATCTTTAAATTTGGAGCTTTTTCTGAATAATTTGCATTTTTATGCAAATTTCAACTTTTTTTAAAAAAACTATTGTATAATTACAACTTCAATTCAGTGGTTGGATAGCTCAGTCGGTAGAGCAGCAGACTGAAAATCTGCGTGTCGGCAGTTCGATTCTGCCTCTAACCACCATTTCATTTTCTATTATAAAAATCATCTAATTCTTGAAGTTCATTTTCGTTAAATCCTGCTTGAATTCTAGCTGTTTTGTTATATACTTTTCCTAAAAGATTAAATTCTTTATATTTGGCGCAAAGATCAAGGTAACTATCATTTTCTTTTTTTGCATAATTCCACCAAAAATCCCCTTTATTTACATGTTTAATCTCATCATTTAGTATAATGGTAAAAATTTCACTAAATAAACTTTTTATAGGATGATTAGTTGTGTTTAATTTTTCTAAAACAAAAGGATTAGCATCAAGTCCTTTTGCTTCAAGTCCTCTATGCACTATGCCCATTCTGTGAGCAAGATTATCTTTGGTTAAAAACAAGGCTTTTTCAAGATTATCATGCGCATGGAAATCTCCATATTTAAAACCAAGTTCATTTAAAGTTTTTTCTAAAAGTAAAAAATGCTTAATTTCCTCATCAGCCACCTCAAGCCAATCTTGATAAAATTTCAATGGCAAGTTTTTAAATCTATAACTAGCATCTAATGCTAAATTTATAGCACTATATTCTATATGTGCAACTGAATGTAAGATTTTAGCTAAAGATAAAGTGCTATTTGCCTCTTTTGGGCGCCTTATTTTCATAGGATGAAGGATTTTAACTTGTGAGTTTTCACAAATGATCGCTTCATGTGAATGATTAAAATCATACAAATTAGATTTAAAATTTTCATAAAACTCATTAAATAATTCAATCTTTTTAAAAATATCTTTGTGATATAAAATTTTTTCTAATTCTTCAAAGAAATTTCTTTTCATTTTTAAACCTTGTTAAATATTATATAAGATAAAAAAGTATAATATAAAAATTTTGAAAATTTAAAAAGGTTTGCTAAAAATATGTTTAATGTCATACATGCTCTTTTTTTTAGAGAGTTAAAGACAAGATTCGGTATTAATAAATATTTGGGCTATTTTTGGGTGATCGGAGAGCCTATGATGGTGGTTTTGGTAATCACTTCCATTATAGCAGCTATTAGAGAATTTCATCATCAAATCATGCCTGAAGGTGTTTCTATCTTTTTATTTTTGGCAGTAGGAATTATACCTTTTTTTATGTTTAGAAGTATTATTACTCAGCTTTTAAATGGTATAGGTGCAAATCTAGCTCTTTTTTCTTATAAACCTATTCGTCCTATACATGTTTTTATTGCAAGAGCATTGCTTGAGTTTTGTATTTATTTTACTATTTTTATTTGTGTAATGTTTTTAGCAGGATGGTTTTTGCATATGCAAGTTATACCTAAGCATTTTTTAGAAGTGATGTTTTCGCTTTTTTTGCTTGTGATGTTTGGCTTTGCTATGGGAATGTGTTTTGCTATAGCAGGACATTTTGCAGAGCCTTTAAAAATGGCATTAAATTATTTAAATATAGTTTTATACTGGACAGCTTTGGTGGTATTTCCTATATGGATAGTTCCAAAACCTATTTTAGACATTTTATATTATAATCCGCTTTTGCATATTATGGAACTTTTAAAATATAATTTTTTTCAAAATTATCCATTGCTTGATGATTATAATTATTATTACCCTATTGCATGTTTAAGTGTGGTTTTGTTTTTGGGATTGTTTTTTTATTATTTTACTAGAGAAAAGTTGATAGCGGTGCGATGATAAAATTAGTTAATTTAACCAAATCTTTTCCTTTGCGTAATGGTGGAAGACATTATGTTTTTAAAAATTTAAGTTTTGAATTTCCTGAAAATTGCAGTATAGGTTTAATGGGGCGCAATGGTGCTGGAAAATCAACCTTAATGAAACTTTTAAGTGGTTCCTTGCTTCCTGATAGAGGTAAGATTATCACTAATAAAAAACTATCTTGGCCTTTAGGTTTGGCAGGTGCTTTTCAACACAGACTTTCAGCAAGGGACAATGCGCGCTTTGTGGCTAGAGTATATGGTTATAAAGGAAAGGCATTAGAAGAAAAGATTAAATTTGTTGAAGATTTTGCTGAGCTTGGTAAATTTTTTGATGAGCCTATGAACACTTACTCAGCAGGCATGAGTGCTAGGATATCTTTTGGCTTAAGTATGGCATTTGATTTTGATTATTATTTGATTGATGAAGCAGGTGCTGTGGGGGATCCTAAATTTAGAGAAAAAAGCTCTAGAATCTATAAAGAAAAATTAAGTAGATCAAAAGTTATCATGGTTTCACATAATGTAGCTGAAATTAAACAATGGTGTGATAAAATTATATTTATGCAAGATGGACAAGCTACTATATATGATGATGTAGATGAGGGTATAGCGGTGTATCAAGGAAAAATAAATGCAAAATGATTTATTAAAAAAGTTTAAAAATTTAAAGATACTTAATTCTTTTAAAATAGTATTGATTTTAACGGCATTTGTTGTATTTTATTATATTTTTATAGCAGCAAATCGCTATGTGAGTGAAAGTGTTTTAAGTGTGAAATCAACCACAGGAGATAGCGGAGCTATCACAGGCATTGCTGCACTTTTGACTAATAATTCTTTTTCGAGCGAGGATATAACTTTCTTAAAATCTTACATCCATTCTTTAGATATGCTAAATATCTTAGAAGAAAAAATTCAAATTCGTGAGTTATACCAAAAACAAAAACTTGATTTTTTTTATAGTATTTCTTCATCTGCTAATCAAGAAAAATTTTTAAAGTATTATCAAAACCGTGTTAAGATTACTCAAGAAAACTCAGCTAATGGGCTTTTACGTGTAGAAGTAGAAGGTTTTGACCCACAAAGTGCACATTTGATAGCTTCAACTATAGTTAAAGAAAGTGAAAAATTTATCAATGAAATTTCACATAAAGCCGCAAGAGATCAAATGCAATTTGCCGAAGAAGAGCTTTTGCAATTTAAAAAAAGATATCAAAAAGCTAAAGATGAACTTTTAGCTTTTCAAAACAAATACGGAGTATTTGATCCACTTAAACAAGCAGAAGGCACTCTAAAACTCATTGCTGAACTTGAATCAAAAATAGCAGCTAAAGAAGCTGAGCTTTTAATGATGCAAAGCTATATAAACGACAATGCACCGCAAATTGTCACTATAAAAAGTGAAATCACAGCTTTGAAAAAACAACTTCAAAAAGAAAAATCCAAAGTTTCATCTCCAAAATCCTCTCAAAAACTCAACGATCTTGCAGCTAAATTTCAAGATCTAACCATAGAAGCAGGTTTTGCAGAAAGTGCTTATACAGCTGCATTAAAAGCTTATGAGAGTGCCAGGATAGAGGCTTTAAGAAAGATAAAGCAGGTAGTTATAGTGCAAAGTCCAAGTTTACCTCAAAGTGCTAAATACCCAGAAGCTTTGTATAATATACTCACGGCTTTTATGATTTTATCTTTGATTTATGGAATTGTTAAATTTATTAAAATGATTATAGAGGAGCATAGATACTAATGAAAAAGATATTTTTATTTTTACTTTTACCTTTGTTTTTATTTTCAGCAGTAGATGTTTCTCAAATTGCAAAAATTCAAAATCAGCCATTGGCTCCATCTTTAGAGCCACAAATTATAAATTATGATAACAACCAAAGTGATTTTAATCAAACCCAAACTCCGATAACTAAAGTTTTTGGTGCACATTTATTTAATGGAAACTTTACTAAATTTACTCAACATGTTTACAATCCTGACTATAAACTAGCAGTAGGCGATAGGATTAATGTAAAAATTTGGGGTGCAGTAGAGTTTATACAAACTTTAACGGTAGATTCTCAAGGAAATATTTTCATACCAAAAGTAGGTGCTATTAATCTTTTGGGTGTGAAAAATAGTGCTTTGGTGCAAGTCATTACAAAAGCTATTAATAAAATTTATAAAAGCAATGTCTATGTATATGCGGATATGGATATTTATCAAAATGTATCGGTATTTGTTACAGGAAATGTAAATCAACCAGGCCTTTATCAAGGACTAAGTTCAGATTCTATTATACAGTATTTGGATAAAGCAAGCGGTATTAATTTAGAATATGGTAGTTTTAGAGATATTCAAATTTTAAGAGATAATAAAGTCATTAAAAAAGTAGATTTATATGACTTTTTACTTAAAGGTCAGCTTGATCTTTTTCCTTTTAGAATGGGTGATGTGATCTTAGTGGGTAGTGTGCAAAAGTATGTTTTTGTAGAAGGAGATGTGCAAAAACCTTTTAGATTTGAGTTAAGTAATGATATTTTAAATTTAGAAGATATAGCCAAAGTTGCAGGAGCTAAACCCATAGTAACTAATGCAGTGGTAAAAAGCTATAGAGATGATCATAAATTACACGTAGATGCGTATAGTAAAAAACAGTTTTTAGGTGTGAAATTATACAACGGCGATGAGATAGAGTTTAGACCTGATTATACTGCGCAAAATATTAGCATTAGTATAGAAGGTGAGCATAGTGGCTTGCACTCGGTGGTGATAAAAAAAGGCACAACTTTAGCTGAACTTGCTAAAATGATTACAGTTAATGATCAATCAAACATTAATGCCTTGCAGGTTTTTAGAAAAAGTGTAGCAGCTACTCAAAAACAACTTATTGAAGCCCAGCTTAAAGAGCTTGAAACACTAGCTCTAACAAGTTCTTCGGTAAATGCTGAGCAAGCTAGCATTAGAGCTACTCAAGCTAAGACGATTTTAGAATTTATTGCACGTGCAAAGCAAGCCCAACCAAAAGGACAAATCGTTATAGACAATGTCAAAGCGTATAATTCTATAGTATTAGAAGAAGGTGATGTAGTAAATGTACCTAGTAAAAATAATCTTGTTTTAGTTCAAGGTGAAGTTTCTATACCAGGTGCATTTGTATATATGGATAAAGAAAAATTAAGATATTATATCAATCTAGCAGGTGGTTTTAGCGATAGAGCTGATATATCAAGAGTTTTGGTAATCAATGCTAATGGTAAAGCAACTAAATACAGCGGTAGAAGCTCAGCAGATATCAAAGCAGGAGATTCTATTTTAGTTTTACCAAAAGTAGATAGTCAAAATTTACAAATCTTTAGCATGCTAACACAAATTTTATACCAAATAGCTATTGCAACTAATGTAGTGTTAAATATATAGGAATTTAGATGAGTCAAATCGATGCGATTAAAATAGCCAAAGAAGTTTTTGAGATAGAATCAAAAACGATTTTAGATTTATGTGATAACTTAGATGAAGATTTTAATAAAGCCATTGAGCTGATTTTATCTATCAAAGGTAGATGTGTAGTAAGTGGTATGGGTAAATCAGGCCATATAGGAGCTAAGATAGCTGCAACCTTAGCTAGCACAGGCACTCCAAGCTTTTTTATGCACCCAGGTGAAGCTTTACATGGAGATCTTGGTATGCTTACAAGCGAGGATGTACTTTTAGCTATTTCAAATTCAGGAGAAACTGAAGAGGTTTTAAAACTCATACCAGTGATTAAAAAAAGAAAAATTCCTTTAATTGTTATGGCGGGCAATCAAAACTCTACCCTAGCTAAACAAGCAGATATTTTTATAAATATAGCAGTAAAAAAAGAAGCTTGCCCGCTTCAATTAGCTCCAACTTCTTCTACCACGGCTACTTTAGCCATGGGTGATGCTATAGCGGTAGCTTTGATGAGAGCAAGGAACTTTAGACCTGATGATTTTGCTTTATTTCATCCAGGAGGAAGCTTAGGTAGAAAGCTTTTAACTAGAGTAGGTGATTTGATGGTATCAAATAATCTACCTATAGTAAGCCCTGAGAGTGAATTTAATGAGTTGGTTGATGTGATGACTAGTGGTAAGTTAGGACTTTGTATAGTGCTTGAGAATGAAAAACTAGTAGGGATTATCACGGATGGGGATTTAAGAAGGGCTTTAAGGGCAAACGATAAGCCAAGATTTGATTTTAAAGCTAAAGAAATCATGAGTGAGAGTCCAAAAACCATAGAAGCAAGTGCTATGGCAAGTGAAGCAGAAGATCTTATGTTAAAATATAAAATCAAAGAGATAGTTGTCACTCAAAATGAAAAAATAGTGGGTATCATACAACTTTATGCGATAGGAAATGTGTGAAACTTTCTATTATTATTCCTTTTGGTTTAAGTAAAGAAAGAATTTATATAAAAGATCGTGTTAGTCAAAAAGCATGCGAGTTTAAAAGTGATGATAGAGTTGAATATATTTTTGTTGAAGGATATTCTTCTTTAGAAAATGATTTAAAGCGTGTTATCGAAGAAAATGGACATATTTACCTTAAAGATGAAAGCCAAAAAGATTTTTTCTCGCAAGGAAAATGCCGTAATCTCGGTGCATCTTTTGCAAATTCAGACGTGGTGATGTTTTTAGATGTGGATTGTTATTTTTCTACAAGAACTCTTGAGTTAATTTTACAACTTATAGATATAAAAAATATTTCACAAAATATTAATGAGTTTTTAGTACTTCCTGTTATTTATCTTAGTAAAGAGGGTAGTGAATTTATTTACACGCAAGAAAAAGATTTATGGGATGGTTTGATTAAAAATGATTTAATCAGTGGAAAAAGAGAGTGGGTTAAATTTTATTCTTTAGTTTCAAGTAGTGTAATTTTAAATAGGTATAAATTTTTAAGTCTTGGCGGATATAGTGAGGCTTTTATAGGGCATAGTTATGAGGATTTTGATTTTTTAGCAAGACTTATTTACAGTGCGGTAGAATTTCAAAAAATTCCAAAAGCACTACCTTATGATGAGGCAAATTGGGAGTTGAGTTCATTTAAAGGTTTTAGAGCTTGGTTTTCTTTGCTTGGTGAAGAAATGAGTTTTCATGGAGTTTATATGCATCATTTTTATCATGAAGAACCAAATCAAAATGATTATATGAGTAACCGCCGAAAAAATCATAAACTTTTTTATAAAAACCTATTTAATGTAAAAAGCTATCATTTAAAGTCTTTGCTTGATAAAGATGTTACAGAATATGGTAGATTTAATTTCACAAAAAAATACATTCCTTTGAAATCTTTAGTTTATACTAGATATTTATATGAAATCAAGCATTTTAATGTATTAAATATTTTTAATTGTTTTTTGGTAAAAATATCTCATACTAAAATATACAGACTATTAAAAAAGAAGTTAAATGCAAACTAAAACCGTAGGCGTAGTAATCCCCATATATAATGTAGAAAAATATCTAAAAGAATGTTTAGATAGTGTAATCAATCAAACTTATACTAACTTAGAAATCATACTAGTAAATGATGGTAGCACAGATAAAAACTCACTCAATATTGCAAAAGAATACACTTTAAAAGATAAAAGAATCACTCTTTTTGATAAAAAAAATGGTGGACAAAGTACA
>NZ_JAKMQT010000008.1:0-78402 GCF_025771725.1 Campylobacter sp. IFREMER_LSEM_CL2151
AAGTACTTTTTCCTTATCTTCGTGGAAGATTACTACACCATCTTTATCATATACACCTGCATAAGAGCTTTCAGAATGTCCTAGAGCTAAAACATCTTTAGAGAAAGTGTTAAGGTTGTAATCTCCCCCAACTACAGCTAAAAGTTTATTATTTTTGTAAATTGGAGCTGTATAAGAAAGAGTAACCGAGCCATCTTCAATGCTTTTATAAGGATCAGATACTACAAGTTTTCCTGCTGCTTTAGCCTCTTGGTACCATGATCTTGTTCTTGCGTCAAATCCTGTATCTTCAGGGCTTCTTATAATTCTATTAGATTGATATAATTTACCATTACTTTCAAATCCAAGATAAACCACATCAAAACCAGCTGATTCTTTTATGGTGCTTAAAGCATCAAAAATTTCCATTGTATCCGCATTTGGATTTCTTTCTACAAATTTAACTATAGAAGCAATAGCAGTTCTTTTGCTATTAGAGTATATTTTATATGCTTCATTAACATCATACATAGTTTTTTTCTGAATTTCTTCAAGATAATAACTTGTACTTTCTTTAGATTGGTAATAGTTAATAACATTAACCACTATTAATATAACAGCTATTAAAAAACAAGCTATTATAGTCAGTTTATTAGATAAACTGTTAAATTTAAACATTCTTGCTCCTTTATTTTTTGTTTTTAATCAAGTATTTTACTTTTAAAATAATTAGAAAAAAATAAAATTTTAATCTTTTTAAAATGAAAAATAATAATTAAAAAACGAAAAAAATTAATGTTTTTATATATCTTTAAGCTTTAATAGATATAATTTCAATTTTAATGCGGGAATAGCTCAGGGGTAGAGCACAACCTTGCCAAGGTTGGGGTCGCGAGTTCGAATCTCGTTTCCCGCTCCATTATCACCCGCCCGGGTGGTGGAATTGGTAGACACAAGGGACTTAAAATCCCTCGGAATTTTTCTTCCGTGCCGGTTCAAGTCCGGCCTCGGGCACCACTTTTTGGTAACTCAAGGCGACATAGCCAAGCGGTAAGGCATGGGCCTGCAAAGCCTTGATCTCCGGTTCGAATCCGGATGTCGCCTCCAATGCGATGTTAATACTTGATATTTTTATTCTTTATACGGGAGATGGCTGAGTGGTCGAAAGCGGCGGTCTTGAAAACCGTTGAGGGTCACACCTCCAGGGGTTCGAATCCCTTTCTCCCGGCCACTTTAACATAATTTTTCATATTTTTGTTTTCACATTTAAAAAGATATTTCTTAATTTCTTAAAGAAATTAAGAAAATTATTCTAAGTCTAAAACTCCACCCTTGCTAGCATTACTTACAAGCTTTTGATACATTTTAAGCCATCTTGAATTTACTTGTTTATTTGGCATTTTAAAGTTTGCTTTGCGTTTGGTAATTTCATCTTGAGTTAAATTTGCATTGATACTGTAAGTATCTACATTAATCTCTATTTCATCGCCATCTTCTAAAAGCGCTATAAGCCCACCTTCGGCAGCTTCAGGAGAAATGTGACCTATACTAAGTCCTCTTGTAGCTCCACTAAAACGACCATCTGTTATAAGTGCAACTTTAGCACCAAGTCCCATACCTGTGAGCAATGAAGTTGGACTAAGCATTTCTTGCATACCAGGTCCGCCTTTTGGCCCTTCATAGCGTATTACGCATACATCACCTTCTTTAACTTTACCTTTTATAATGCCTTTAATGGCTTCTTCTTGAGAGTTAAAACAAACCGCTTTTCCTTTGAATTTACGCTCACCCATAATACCTGCAGTTTTTATCACACAGCCTTGCTTGGCTAAATTCCCAAAAAGTATAGCAAGCCCACCTACATTTGAATAGGCATTGTCTATTTTTCTTATAATATTTTCATCTTTAATGCTAGCATTCTCAATGCGTTCTTTTAAAGTTTTTCCACTAATATCTAGAGTATCAAGTTCTAAAATATGGCCTGGTTTTTTAGCTATTTCAGCCATTACTGCACTTACCCCACCTGCTTTATGTATATCTTCCATATAAACAGTATTTAAAGATGGGGCGATTTTAGCTATATGAGCTACATTAGCACTGATGTGATTGAGTTCTTTTATATCTAAATTTACACCTGCTTCATAAGCAATGGCAAGCATATGTAAGATAGTATTTGAGCTTCCGCCCATAGCCATATCAACAACTAAAGCATTGTTAATGGACTTTTTAGTGATGATATTACGAATTTTAAAACGCTCATCTAGAGCAATCTCACAAATTCTACGCGCAGCCTTTCTTAAAAGCTCTTCTCTTTCTTTGCTAAGTGCTAAAATAGTTCCATTTCCTTCTAGCGCTATGCCCATAGCTTCACATAAAGTATTCATAGAATTTGCAGTAAACATACCCGAGCAAGATCCACCGCTAGGACAGGCCTTGCATTCTATATCTTTTAAATCATCTTCATCGATTTTTTTAGCCTCATAAGCTCCCACTGCTTCAAAAACAGAACTTAGGCTGATTTTTTCTCCATGTTTATTTACTCCTGCTCTCATAGGCCCACCACTCACAAAAATAGTTGGCACATTAACTCTTAAAGCCCCCATGAGCATACCTGGAGTGATTTTGTCACAATTTGGGATACAAATTAGTGCATCAAGTTGGTGTGCGTTCATCACTGTTTCAATAGAGTTTGCGATGATTTCACGACTTGGTAAAGAATAAAGCATACCATCATGCCCCATAGCTATACCATCATCAACACCTATGGTGTTAAATTCAAAAGGAATGCAACCATTTTTGCGGATTTCATCTTTAATGATTTTTGCATATTCATTTAAGAAAAAATGCCCCGGGATGATATCTATATAGCTATTTGCCACACCTATAAAAGGCTTGTTAAAATCCTCATCATTTAAGCCACATGCTCTAAGCAAAGAGCGATTTGGTGCTTTTAAATGTCCTTTTTTGATCGCGTCACTTCTCATTTGTATCCTTTTTTAAAGTAAAAACTATCATTTTATGCTTTTATTTTGCAATTTTTGCTTAAATTTTTTAAACTTAAATGGTATTTTAAAGAAAATTATTTAAAATGTGAAATTATTTTGATTTAAGGAATGTAATGCTTTTAACTAATCCAGTATTTATAGGCGTTGTGTTAATGACGCTTTTGTGTTTTTTTAGGTTTAATGTTTTGCTTAGTGTTTTGCTTTCTGGGCTTTTTGTGGGCGTTTGGTCTAAATTTATGAATGTAGAGCATTTAACTTTGATGGAGTTTTTTACCCAACTTCCACAAGCTATGATGGATTCTATGAAAGTTTTAATTGACGGTATGCAAGGAAATTTACAAACAGCACTAAGTTATATTTTACTTGGAGCAGTGGCTGCTGCTATATCAAAAACTAATCTAACAGCATATTTGATTAAAATAGTTTCGCATTATATTTCACATAAAAAATACTTACTTATACTTTCTTTGGCGTTTATTGCTTGTTTTTCACAAAATTTAATCCCTATCCACGTGGCTTTTGTGCCTTTATTGATCCCACCTTTGTTAAAACTTTTTAATAAGTTAAAAATAGACCGTAGAGCCATAGCTTGTGCGCTAACTTTTGGACTTACAACTCCTTATATGGTAGTGCCTTTAGGTTTTGGACTTATTTTTCAAACTTTGCTTGTGGATAATTTAAATTCAAATGGAGTGCAAATTAGCCTAGGAGAGGTTTCTCAAACTATGGCTTTTGCGGCTATTTGTATGCTAGTTGGTTTGTTTTTGGCTGTGTTTGTATTTTATGCTAAGCCAAGAGAATATCAAGAAGAGCAAATTGCTAAAATGGACTTTGAAAATCTAAAAATGAGTAAAAAAGAATGGGGTGTTTTAGCTGGTCTTGGGCTGACTTTGATTTTGCAAATTTTAACGCAAAATTTACCTTTATCAGGGCTTTTAGGTTTTGTTTTGATGGTAATTTTGGGTGGAGTAGAGTATAACAAAGTTAATTTAGTTTTTGATGATGGGCTTAAAATCATGGGTTATATAGCTTTTGTAATGCTTGTTGCTTCAGGATATGGAGAGGTTTTAAAGCAAAGTGGGGGTATAGCTGAGCTTGTAAAAACAAGCGTGCCTTTTATGGAGCAAAGTCACTTTTTAGCTATTTTTATCATGCTAGCCATAGGGCTTTTAATCACCATAGGCATAGGTAGTTCTTTTGGGACTATTCCTATCATCGCTGCTTTGTTTTGTCCTATATGTATAGAGCTTGGTTTTTCACCTGCTGCGATTATTTTTATCATCGGTGTTGCTGGAGCTTTAGGCGATGCAGGATCGCCTGCTAGTGAAACAACTTTAGGAGTGAGCGTAGGGCTTAATGCAGATAAGCAAGGTGATCACATCAAAGATACTTGCATACCAACCTTTTTATGTTTTAATGGCTCTTTACTTATCTTAGGTAGTGTTATAGCATTTTGTTTGCTTTAATACATTAGCAAAATTCCACTTGAGAGTCTGCTTGAAGATTTATTATACTCAATAAGACTCTCACCATAACCATTAAAATACTGAGTGTAAATATACAAGCCATTGTTAGAAATTTTATAAGCTCCGCTTATTTCCACTGCACCGCGGTTATTAGCAAAATTTAAATTATTACGCCATAAGATATTGATAAAATAATCATCTTGAGTATAAGCAAGATTGATATCAAAATTGCCCAAGTATTTTTCTATATCAGGATTATCATCTTCTGAGCTTTTTTCAGGAATTCTTAGCCAAACTCTAGGTATAAACACAAAGTCCCCAAAAAACCATGCATTGCTTAGATAAATTCTATTCCAAGATCTTGATTTTGGATCATCTTGCCCGTTTGATTCGTGTAATAAACCAACGCGTACATTTTTTAAATTTTCAAAAGCTCCATGCCCACTTATAGGAAAATTGATGAAAAATTCAGGTAAATAATTAGTCTCTCTAAAAGGCGATGAATGTTCATAAAGTTGCCACCACGAAATTTGTGTATAAGCTATGTTGTAACTTTCATTTAAACCCAAAAGATTTTCAAAAAGAGTTTTTTTAAGACTTACTTGAAATTTAGTTTCAGTGCTTTTATAATCTCTTTTGCTAAAACTATAAGAAATAGGCATAAAATAGCTAAGATTATGCGTGCTAATACCAAAAGGATTATATGATTTTTCTGTGCCAAGGTAATTTGCCAAAGCTTCGCTTCTTGGGTTAAAATCATCTATTTTGCGTTCTTTTGTTGTATTTTGCTCATTATTAAGAGAAAGTTCCAAATTTTTTGTTTTTGCTGTATCTTTTAAAACTAAGCTTTTATAAATTTGCATAGCTTTTTTGTACTTACCTTGCCTTTCATATTCTAAGGCTTGATTGATTAAATCCTCATTTGCTAAAGCACTAAAAGCACATAGTATGGGTAGAATTATCCTTTTCATGAAGCCACTTTTTGTATTCGTTTAAATAATTTAAATTTATAAACTCATTTTCATTTTTAAAATCTATAAATTCTGCTTTCATTGTATCACAAAAAAGAGCTAGTTTATGGTTATTTTCTTGTAAAAATTGCAAAGTTTTTTCAAAATTTCTACCATGATAAAATCCACATAAATAATGCTTGTGTTTTTTTGTGCTTGCTAAGAGTATATTTTGTGATTTTAGATGATGAAAAAGTCTAAAAATACTTTCTTTGCTTATGTTTGGGCTATCCACGCTAAGGATAAATACATAGGTGTTTTGAAAATGTTTGAGTATGGAATTTAAGGCAATGAGCGGGGAGTAGTTGTTTAAATCCTCATCTAAAATAAGTGCTAAGTTTTTTTGATGAAATTTATCTTTTTTGGTGCTAATAAAAACTTGATTAAAAATCCTTGACATTTTTTCATATTGATAAAGAGTTAAGTTTTTATCATCTACTTGCAATAAGCTTTTATCTTCTCCCATGCGTGAAGACTTTCCACCACATAAAATCACACAAGGATAGGGAATTTTTTCACTCATAAAAACCTCATAAATTCATCAAAATATTTTATAATACATTTATGAAATATACAGATTTAATACAAATAAAAGATTATTTTAAACAATTTCAAAGGCTAAATTATCTCAAACGCCTTGATGATAATATCTTAGAGCTTAGCTTAGATCATCAAGCTTTTATACTAGATTTAACACGCGGAAAAAGTGGAATTTACCAAGATAAGCTCCAAGCAAAAGTCTATAACGCACCTTTTGATTTTATGTTAAAAAAATACTTTTCTAATGCAAAGATTTTAAATTTAGAAGTATTAGAAAATAATAGAATTTTATCTTTTGAAGTTTTATCAGAAAAATCTTACAAAGCTTATGGAGCTAAGATTTATTTTGAATTTACAGGAAAAAACACTAATGTAATCATCACAGACGCTAATGATATTATCATAGAAGCTTTACGCCATATAGATAAAAGCTACCGTATTGTAAAAATAGGCGAAAAACTTCAAGCTTTAAAAGCTTATGAGATCAAAGAAAAGTTTGTAAAGATTGATGATTTTAATGTGTATTTTAAAGAAAGTGCTAAAAAGTTACAGCAAGAGCGCTTAAAAGATATAAAAGAAAATAAACTTTTAAATGTAGATAAAAAAATCTTTACCCTTAAAGAGAGTATAGAAAATTTAGAACAAGAAAGCAATTTATTAAAAAAAGCTCAAGAATTAAGCCAAAAAGCAGATGTTTTATTTGCTAATTTAAATTCTTTAAAAGATTATCAAAGAGAATTTATTTTGCAAGATTTTAATGCAAATGAACTTGCTTTTAAACTCGAAGATACACCTAAAAATAGTGCGAATGAATTTTATAAAATGGCTAAAAAGCTAAAACAAAAGGCTAAAAATATCAATATAGAAAGAGAAATTTTAAGTGAAAAACTTGATTTTTTAATCAATTTAAAAGATTTAATCACTAAAAGCACTTCTTTGCGAGAATTAGAAGTTTTAATGCCTAAAAAAAGTAAAAAAACCAAAAAAGAAGAGTTAAATGCAGGGGTTAGTAGCTTTTATTTTGATGAGTTTAAAATCAGCGTAGGACGCAATGAAAAAGCTAATGAATACTTGTTAAAAATAGCTAAAAAAGATGATATTTGGCTACATGTGAAAGATTATCCTAGTGCACATGTAATCATTACTTCAAATAAATTAAAAATAAGTCAATTAGTGCTAGAATTTGCAGCAAAACTTTGTGTGGAATTTTCCAAGCTAAGCTCTGGAGCTTATTTGGTCGATTATACGAGTAAGAATTTTGTTAAGGTTAGAGAAAAGGCTTTTGTAAATTATACAAATTATAAGACTATAAGCATTTTAAAGGAGTGAATATGCCTATAAGTCCCATAGGTGGCGTTAATTATGCTAACCAAAATGCACCGGTACATTCAGCACAAGTAAGCAATGAGCTAGCAAAAGATTCTTTTGCGACTTTAGTGAATATGAGTGAGTTTCAAGCAAAAGAAAAAACAGTTGAAAAACTTGAAAAAGTCAATCAAACTCACGAAGTAAGCGATGAGGTAAAAGAAAGACAAGAGGAAGAAAAGAAGCATTCTAAACATCATCAAGAACAAGAGCAAGAAGATGAAGATGAACAAGAAGAGCAAGAAGTAGTTAAAAAAAGCTCTCATTTGCTTGATTTAAGTATATAGAAAGGATAAAAATGTTTTCAAAGACAAGAATTCTTAGTGCTATTGTGATGATAGCTGTGATAGCTGTTGTTGCTTTAGTGGATAATTTTTTGATTAATTTTGCTATTTTTGGTGTTTTATTGTTTTTGGCATTTAATGAAGCAAAAGCTATGTTTAAAAGCAAACACGCAAGTGCTTTTGTGGCTTTGTGTATTTTTGCAATAGGAGCATTTTTAGATAAACCTTTCTTTATAGGTCTTATGGCTTTGATTTTGATTTTGGGGTATTTAGTTTATAAAAAAAGTGAAAATTTAAATGAGCTTATGCCTTATATATATCCTACTTTACCTATTTTAATGCTTTATCAAGTATTAAGCTATGAGGGTATGTTTGTATTGTTTTGGCTTATAGTGATTGTTGTTGCTTGTGATAGTGGGGCGTATTTTATAGGAAAACTCATTGGCGAGAGAGCTTTTTCTCCAACAAGTCCAAATAAAACTTTAGAAGGTGTAGTAGGTGGCATAGTTTGTGCAGGGATTTTAGGAACTATTATAGGTTCTTTTGAATTTAGCTTAGTAAAAAGTATTTATATATCTTTAATCGTAGCTATTTTTGCTGTGATAGGGGATTTGCTTGAGAGTTATTTTAAAAGACAAGCAGGCATTAAAGATAGCGGTAATTTAATCCCAGGACATGGGGGAGTTTTAGATAGAATTGATGCTGTTATCATTGCAGCATTTGCAATGGCAACTTTAGTATGATTGTACTTGGAAGCACGGGAAGTATAGGGGTTAATACTCTTTTTATTGCTAAAGAAAAAAACATAAGCATAGAAGCTTTATCTTGTGGTAAAAATATCAAGCTTTTAAATGAGCAAATAGCTCTTTTTAAGCCTAAATTTGTATGTATACAAGATGAAAAAGATAAAACCTTAGTTGATCATGATAAGATTTTTTGTGCTCAAGAGGGCTTAAAAGCGATGATAGCTGAGTGCAAAAGCTCTTTAGTGGTAAATGCTATAGTAGGTTTTGCGGGGTTAAACTCAAGTCTTATGGCACAAAAGCTTGGTAAAACCTTAGCCCTAGCAAACAAAGAAAGCCTAGTAGTAGCAGGAAAATTTTTTGACACTTCTAAGGTTAAAGCTATAGATAGCGAACACGCAGCACTAAAGTGTTTGATAGATAAAAGAAAAGACATTAAAAAACTTTTCATCACAGCAAGTGGCGGGGCTTTTTATAATTATAAAATCAAAGATTTAAAAAATGTCAGCGTAAAAGAAGCCCTTAAGCACCCCAACTGGAGTATGGGAGCTAAGATCACCATAGATAGTGCTAGTATGTGCAATAAGCTTTTTGAAATCATCGAAGCTTATCATCTTTATGGCATTAAACAAATAGATGCCTTGATAGAAAGAAAATCTTTAGTACATGCTTTGTGCGAGTTTAAAGACGGTGGTATAAGTGCGTATTTTTCTCATGCAAATATGTGTTTGTCTATAGCTCAAGCGATTTTAGATGAGCATGATCAAAGCTTTATAGAAAATTTAGATTTGTTGGCTATACCAAGTTTAAAATTTGAAAAAATTAGTTTAAAAAAATATCCTATATTTTCACTCAAAGATGAACTTTTGAAAGAGCCTGATTTGGGTGTGATTATAAATAGTGCAAATGAATATATGGTGTATCAATTTTTAGCCCAAAAAGCACAGTTTTTAGACATAGCTAAAGGAATTTTTAAAGCATTAGATCATTTTGGTGTGCCAAAGATTAACCAAATTGAAGATGTTTTTGAGTACGATAAACAAGTAAGGCTTTATTTAGATAAGGAAATGAAGTGAGATATTTTTTAAGTGTTTTGATTTTTATAAATGCAGTTTTTGCTTTAGAATTTAGTGTGAAGGAAAATGGAAAAAGTTTAGATGATAATAACACAGTTTTAATCCTTGGAGGCATACAAGGAGATGAGCCAGGTGGATTTCATGCGGCTAGCTTGCTTTTGAGTGATTATAATATCACTAAAGGTAAAATTATCGTTGCGCCAAATTTGGCTTTTGAAAGTATTATTGCTAGAAATAGGGGAAATTTTGGAGATTTAAATAGAAAATTTGCCCATATAGATGAAAACGATCCTGATTTCCACACCATAGAGCGTATAAAAAAGCTTATTTTAGACCCTGAAGTTAATATGGTCATAAATTTACACGATGGAAGTGGTTTTTATAGACCACAATATGAAAGCAAAGATAAAAATCCAAACCGCTGGGGTAATACTAGCATTATCGATCAAAGTGAGGTAAATTCTACAAAATATGCAGACTTAGAAAGCATAGCTAAAGAAGCGGTAGAAAATATCAATAAAGCTTTGGTAAAAGAAGAACATCAATATCATTTAAAAAACACCAAAACCCAAGAAAGTAATGACAAAGATATGCTAAAGGCTTTAACTTATTTTGTGGTGTCAAATCACAAAGCAGCCTTTGCTAATGAAGCGAGTAAAAATTTACCAACACATTTAAGAGTGTATTATCATCTTTTGGCGGTGGAGTATTATCTAAAAAAGGCAAATATAGAATTTCAAAGAACTTTTGAGCTAACTCCAAATGGGGTTTATAGAGCCATTGAAAAGCCTTTGGAAGTAAGACTTTTTAATGATAAAATTTTACTTTATCTTGACAAACCCGCTAATAGAGTGAATTTTTTACCTTTTCCCACCAACCAAGCTTTAAATTATGAAGCAAGCAATGAAATTACAGCAGTGATTTCAAATGCCAATTCATACTCAGTCAATTACGGCAATCGCTTGCAAACTAGACTATACCCTGAATACTTTGAGTTTTCAAATGCCCTAGATAGTGTTGAAATGATAGTAGATGGAAAAAATATACAAACAAATTTTGCTCAAAAAATCATGGTAAAAAATAGTTTTAAAATTCCTCCTATTGTAGGTGTAAGGGTTAATGTCATAGGTTTTGATAGGGGTAATGATGAAAGCGGTATAGAAATAAGTAAAAATCAAATGCAAAGTCGTTATTCTTTAGATAAAAAAAGAAAAATTTATAGAGTGGAATTTTATGAGTTAAAAAATGCAAATTTAGCCGATCAAGCCTTAGAAAAAAAGACAAATTTTAAAGAAATCAAAAAAGCAAACATACCTGCAAAAGCCATAGAAAAAGCAGAAGAAAAAGACAAATTTATCGGCATGATTTTAGTGGAATTTCAATGAAAAGCCTAATCCTTGCCATAGAAAGCTCGTGTGATGATAGTTCTATTGCTATCATAGATAAAAACAGCTTTGAATGCATTTTTCATACAAAGATTTCTCAAGAAAATGCTCATAGTGTTTATGGAGGGGTAGTGCCTGAGCTTGCAGCAAGATTGCACAGTGAAGCCTTACCTAAAATCTTAGAAAAATGCCAAAAATACTTTGACAAACTTTGTGCCATAGCAGTTACAAATGAACCTGGTCTTAGTGTGAGTTTGATAGGTGGGGTAGCTATGGCTAAAATGCTTGCCATTAGTTTAAATTTACCACTTATAGCGATTAACCACTTAAAAGGGCATATCTACTCTATGTTTTTAGATAAAAAAGCTAGTTTTGATATGGGTGTATTGCTTGTAAGTGGTGGGCATACTATGGTGCTTTTTATTAATGAGCAAGGTAAAATCACAGAACTAGCAAGAACAACCGATGATAGCTTTGGAGAAAGCTTTGATAAAGTAGCTAAGATGATGGGGCTTGGTTATCCTGGTGGGGCTATCATAGAAAATTTAGCTAAAAATGTAAAAGAAAGCGATTTAGAATTTAGCATACCTTTGCTTCATTCTAAAGACCTAGCTTATAGTTTTTCAGGACTTAAAAACCAAGTGCGTTTGGAAATTTTAAAAGAAGAGTTAAGCTTAGAGCGTAAAAGCAAAATCGCCTTTGCATTTCAAAAAGCAGCCATAGCTCATATTTTAAACAAGCTAGAAAAAATTTTTAAAGAGTATAAATTTAAGCGTTTTGGCATAGTAGGCGGAGCTAGTGCAAATTTAAGCTTAAGAAGTCAAATAGAGCATTTATGCCAAAGCTATCAATGTGAGCTTTTGCTAGCTCCACTTGAGTATTGCTCAGATAATGCTTTGATGATAGCAAGGGCGGCTTGTGAAGCTTATGAACGTAAAGAATTTGTAAGTATTGAAGATGATCTTATAAGCCCTAAAGTAAAAAACTTACAAGGCGTATTATGAAAAAGGCTTTTACTATTATAGAGCTTGTGTTTGTGGTGATCATACTTGGGGTTTTAGCTGCGGTTGCTTTGCCAAAATTTAGCACAAGTAAAGATGAAGCAAGTACAGCTCAAGCTTTGGGAAATTTAAAAACTTTTATCAATGATATAAGTGCTTATGTGTTAAAAAATGAAAGTCTTTCAAGCATAGCTTTGATGAGTAATGTAGCAAATGTAAAAAATGAAGATTTATCAACTTTGCAAAATTCCACCAAAGAGCTTGATTTTAGTGTAGGAAATGATGAGCAGTGTTTTAAAGTACTTTTTGTGGATAAAGAAAGCATTTTGCTTTTAGCACTTATAGTAGATAATGCTCAAAAAAGCAAAGCCCAAAATATAGCAGATTTAAAAAATAAAGCTTTGAAAGATCCTAAAAATCAAAGTATAAAAACTCAACTAGATGAGGCTTTAAATGCTTTTAGTCAAAGCGAATTTTCAAGCACTTCAAAGTCTAAGGCTTGCCAAAGTCTAATCCACTCTAAAGCTTTTAAAGACTTAGCTACTAGGGTGTATTTTTTAAGTGGTAGTTAAAGTTGCAATTTATATTGATACTTTTTAAAGAAAATAAACTTAAAATCATTCTTTTTTTGCTTTTTAGTATTTTTACAAGCTTGCTAGGCGTATTGACTTTAGTTTTTATTAATGAGTTTTTATTAAAAACTAGCCTTGAAAACTCAAATATTATCGTGTATTTTGTGCTTTTATTGCTTGTATTTTTTGCGAGTTCTTCTTTTGTAGAAATTGCTCTAAGTTTGTTTGGGCAAAGTTTTATTTTTAAAATGCAAAGAAGGGTTGTAAAGCAAATTTTAGATACAAGTGTTTTGAGTATTTTAAACACTACTAAAGCAAAAATTTTAGCTTCTTTGAATAATGATGTGCGTAGTATTTCTTTCGGGCTTTTAAGGCTTCCTGAATTTATACAATCAAGTGTTTTGATCATTTGTGTAAGTGCTTATATAGCTTATCTTTCTTTAGAAATTTTCTTTTTGTGTTTAGCGTGGATAGTGTGTGTTTTTTTGGTGGATAATTTTTTGATGAGCAAGGTGTATTTTTATTTTAAAAATGCTAGGGAAAATGATGATGCTTTGCAAAAAAACTATCAAAATATTTTACAAGGACATAAGGAACTAACCTTAAATCCTTTAAGGGCGAAGTATTATTATGAAAATGAGTTTGAAAAAAATGCTCTGAAAAAGAAAAAAAGCTCTACTATGGGAAATATCTTGCATATTTTATCTAACAACTGGAGTAATAGTGCTATGCTAGCCTTAGTAGGAGTGGAGTTTTATATAGCTTTAAGCTATGAACTTGCTAGTTTGCAAAGTGCTACGACTATCGCTTTGAGTGTGCTTTTTTTAAGAGCGCCACTTGGAGCTATGATAGGAAGTTTTCCTACGCTTATGATGGCAAAAATCGCTTTAGATAAAATTTCAAATTTAAATTTAGAAAACTATTCTCATGAGTTTAAACTCAGTCAAAATAAAAAAACTTGGCAAAAACTTTCTTTTAAAGATGTGTCTTTTGCATACAATGAAAAATTTGCACTAAAACCTGTAAATTTTGAGCTTAAAAAAGGCGAATGTATATTTTTAATAGGTAAAAATGGTAGCGGTAAATCTACTTTTTCTATGATTTTAGCAGGGCTTTTTACAGATTTTAAAGGAAGTATTTTTTTAGATGATGAAAAAATAACTTCAGAAAATATGTATGAGTATAGAAGTTTAATTAGCGCGATTTTTAGTGATTTTCATTTATTTGAGCATGTTTTAGAAGATGAAAAATTTAGCAAAGAGGACTTAGCATACTGGCTTGAAATTTTAGAACTTAATGAAAAAGTAGAGCTTGTAGAAAATACTTTTAGCACTATAAAGCTCTCAGCTGGACAAAAAAAGCGTCTAGCTATGCTTAATGCTTTGCTTGAAAAAAGAGATATTTTGATTTTAGATGAGTGGGCTGCTGATCAAGATCCTATGTTTAGGAAGTTTTTTTATACTAAACTTTTGCCACTTTTAAAGCAAAAAGGTATTACTATATTTGCTATAACTCATGATGATGTGTATTTTGATATGGCTGATAGAATTTTACTCGCACAAAATGGTCAAATTTGTGAATTAAAAGGCGATATAAAAGAATTAGCAAAAAATGCGGTAGAAAAATTTTAAAGGAAAAAAATGAAAAAATTACTTATTTTATGTGTATTTTTAGGAGTAAGTTTGATGGCAAAATCTTTTGAGCTTGTAAAAGAGCCTGTGCTAACTACACAAATGGTTGAAGGGATTTTGGAGCTTGCAAAGAAAGAAGCAAGAAAAAATGGCTTTCATGTAAGTATTACCATAGTAGATAAATCTGGTCAAATTTTAGCGGTTTTAAGAGATGATAAAGCAGGTGTGCATACGCTTAATGCTAGTTATAAAAAAGCTTACACAGCCACTTCGCAAAAAAGAGAAACAGCTGTTATTTTTAAAGGTGTAAAAGAGGGTAAAATACCTGAGGATATTCGTTATTTAGATGATAAGTTTTCCATTATGCCTGGTGGGGTGCCGATTTTTATAGATGGAGTTGTTGTTGGTGGTATAGGTGTGGGTGGAGCACACTTAGATGAGGATGTAAAAATAGCTAAAGCAGGGATAGCATTTTTAAAATAGGCTTTGAAAATCAAAGCCTATGATTACTTAGCTTTTGCATAAATTTCTTTTTCAATGTCTATGTAAAATTGCGCGATAGCTTTGTAAGCTTCCTCCCAAGCTTTTAGTGTAGTTTCATCTGCATTTAGCACTACTTTAATAGCCTTTAAAAGACAAGCACCTACTATAGGGTAATGTTCTTCTTTGACATTTAATTTTGTATGAGTGATAGCTACTTTATCAACAAAGCTTCTCATATTTTCTAAATTTTCTACATTTTTTGCTGCCATTAAAATAGCCATTGCTAAAGCTTTTGGTTGCTCGCCTGAAGCTTGTTTTTCCATATTAAACATAGGTTTTACTTCAGGATATTCTTCAAACATGATTTTATAAAATTCTTTAGTTAAAACTTCGCCATTTTTTTGTAAAACCGGCACACAATCTTTGATGATTTGAATTTGTTCTTGAGTCATTTTTTCTCCTTTGTATATTGTATTTTTGATGATTATATAAAAATAAGATAAAAAATATCTTGATTTATGTTAATTTTGTATTATTTTATTTTAAAATGATTATGTGTATCAATTTAAGTAAATATAAAGTGAATTATTAATATAATAATCCTTATCAATTTCAAAATTTAAAATTAAGGAAATTTATAAAATGAAAGCAAAAGTAGTTTTACTATCTTTACTAACTGCTATGAGTTTAAGTGCTCAAGAGCTTACGATTTATTCTCATCGTCATTATGATTCTGATAAAGGAATTTTCAAATTATTTCAAGAAAAAACAGGCATTAGTGTAAATGTGGTGCAAGCTAAGGCTAATGAGCTTGCTAAAAGATTGGAAGTTGAAGGTAAAAATTCAAAGGCAGATTTGTTTATGACTGCTGATGCGGGAAATTTAGAGCAAGTTCGCACAAATAATCTTTTTGTATCAGTTAGCTCGCCTGAGTTAGAAAAACTTTCTCCAAAAGAATTAAGAGGTAAAAACAACGAATGGTATGCTTTTACAACAAGAGCAAGAATCATCATCGCTTCTAAAGATAGAATTAAAGATGGAGAGATTAAAACTTATGAGGATTTAACTGATCCTAAATTTAAAGGTAAAGTTTTAGTAAGAAGTTCAAATAATGTTTATAATATCTCTTTATTAAGTGCTATGATAGATACTTTGGGCAAAGAAAAAGCAAAAGAATGGGCTCAAGGCATAGCAAATAATCTTGCACGCACTCCAAAAGGTGGGGATCGTGATCAAATTCGTGCAATCTATGCAAAAGAAGGCGATGTAGCTATATCAAATAGTTATTATCTAGGTCATTTAGCAAATTCAAAAAATCCTAAAGATGTTGAAGCTGCAAATTCAGTAAAAGTGATTTTTCCAAACCAAGATGATAGAGGAACGCATATCAATGTAAGTGGTATAGGTGTTTTAAAAACTTCTAAAAATAAAGAAGCTGCGGTTAAATTTATCGAGTTTATGCTTTCAAAAGAAGCACAAGAAATTTTAACAAACCAAAACTATGAGTATCCGGTAAATAAAGAAGTAAAACCTGCTAAAATTTTACAATCATGGGGCGAGTTTAAAATCGAAAAACCAAATTTTGAAGCTTACTGGGGTAATGCTAAAGAAGCTTTAATGATTTTTGATGAAGTTCAATGGAAATAATTTTAAGGAAAAATAAAATTTGAAATTTTTAAGTCTAAGGTGGTCTTTTGCCACCTTTTTTTTCTGTAGTTTAATCATACTGCCTATACTTGCCATTATCTTACACCTTCCTTTTATAGATATTAACACCTTAAAACATTTGAGTAAAAATGTCTTGCCACGATATATTTTTGGTAGTGCTTTTATATTGTTTGGTACTTTAGTGCTGTGTTTGATTATAGGTTTAGTTAGTGCTTATTTGATAGCTTTTTATAAATTTTTTGGCTCGAAATTTTTTGAATGGTTTTTGATTTTACCTTTGGCTATACCTTCTTATGTGATGGGTTTTGTTTGGATTGATTTGTTTGAATTTCAAGGTTTAATTCCCACGCTTTTAGGGGTTGATAGGCGTATAGATATCATGAATGCATATGGGGTGATTGTGATTTTATCTTTTGCGCTTTATCCTTATGTGTATTTTTTTGCTAAAAATACTTTTGCTTATGGACTTGGAAATATCATTTTAAGTGCTAAAACGCTTAAGGCTTCTAATTTAAAAACATTTTTTAAAGTGATTTTGCCATTTTGCCGTGTGGGTATAGTGGGTGCTTTGCTGTTGGTGGCTATGGAAGTTTTGAGTGATTATGGCTTAGTGGCGTATTTTGGTGTAGATACTTTTAGTGCAGGAATTTTTAGAACATGGGGAAGTGGCGGTGATGAAGTCAGTGCTGTGGCTTTGAGTGTGGCTTTGCTTGTATTTATCGCACTTTTAATGCTTTTAGAAAAAATTCAAAGAGGTAAAAAAGGCTTTAATCAAAATGTATTTTTACCTACTCCAAAAGATGAGTTAAAAGGCTTTAAGGCATTTTTAGCCTTTTTGTGGTGCTTTTTAGTGGCATTTTTAGCTTTTGTCGTGCCTATTATATGGCTTGTTTATTGGGCTGGGTTTGATTTTATGCAAAATTTAAGCAATGTATTAACACCTGCATTTTATAGCCTTAGCGTGGCTTTGGTGAGTTCTTTTGCTATTGTGGGAGTGGCATTTTATTTGTGTTTTGTGGTACGTTTAAATGATACAAAAGCTTCTAAAATCATCCTTTGGCTTACGACTTTGGGGTATTCTTTACCTGGAGCTGTGGTGGCTGTGGGAATTTTAGTGATTTTGGGTGTGTTAAATTATATTTTTGATCTTTTATCTTTTGAATATGCCATAGGTGGTGGATTTTTGGTGTTGTTTTTTGGGTATTTTGTGAGGTTTTTAGCTTCAGGGATTTTTGCAACTCAATCAGGCTATGAGCGAATTTCTAAAAATATAGACTATGCAAATTTAACCTTAAAATCAAAACCATTTAAAATTTTCACTCAAATTCATTTTCCTTTGATGAAGCATTATTTAGCTTTAGCTGTGGTGATTATTTGTGTGGATATTTTAAAAGAATTGCCTATTTCGACTATACTTTCACCTTCAGGTTTTCAAACGCTTTCATCGCTTGTATTTGCTTATAGTGAAAATGAGTTAATTTACAATGTTTCTTTGCCATCTTTGATTATAGTGTTATTTGGGATTATCCCTACATTTTTAATGCATTATTTGCAAAATAAAAACAACCAAAAAGGACAATAATGGAAATCTTAAAAATTGACAATCTCTACAAATCTTTTGGAAAAACAGAGGTTTTAAAAGGAATTTCTTTGAGCTTAAAAGAAGGTGAGATTGTCAGTATTTTGGGAGAAAGTGGCTGTGGTAAGAGTTCTTTGCTTGGTTGTATAGCAGGTTTTTTTGAAATCAATGATGGTAGTATTTATATAGGGGATAAATTAGTTGCTTCTAAGAATGTGTATTTAGCCCCACAAGAGCGTGATGTGGGGGTTTTGTTTCAAGATTATGCTTTGTTTCCGCACTTAAATGTAGAAGAAAATATATGTTTTGGTATAAGCTCATTAAGTAAAAATGAGCAAAAACAAAGACTTGATGAAGTTTTAGAAATTTTAAATTTAAATACACTTTTAAAGCGCTATCCAAATGAGCTAAGTGGCGGGCAAGCCCAAAGAGTAGCACTAGCAAGAACCATAGTTGCAAGGCCAAAAATCATACTTTTTGATGAACCTTTTTCAAATTTAAATCACACTTTAAGCGTTAAAATGCGCAAAGAAATCAAAAATATCTTGAAAGAACATAAGCTTAGTGCTATTTTTGTCACACATGATAAAGACGATGCTTTTTATTTATCAGATAATATCGCTTTGATTAAGGATGGGAAAATTTTAGACTATGGAAGTGCTAAAGAGCTTTTTTATAAGCCTAAAAATATAGATAGTGCTTGCTTTTTGGGCGAGGCATTTTTTATAGATCCAAATACAATTTTAGATGAGAAATTCAAAGCATATTTGCAAAGTAAAAACGGCATTTTACGCCCTAATGATATACAAATTTCAACTTCACAAACCCCTTTAAAAGCCAGTGTTTTAGAATGCGTGTTTTATGGGGATTTTTATGAGATAAGTGTGAGTTTGGAAGGGCATATTTTTAGTATTTATCATCATAAAGAACTTAGTAAAAATGATGAAATTTATCTTAAGTTAAGCGAAACAAAAGAGTTTTAAGTCATAAATTTAATAAAGTTTATATTAAATATCTTATAAAATATAAACTTTAAAGGTTTAAAATGATACTTACAAATAAACTTGGTATAAAAAATCAACTAGAATTGGCCAAAGAAGAAGAAAGAATAAGCAAACTAAAGGCAAAAGCTTTATTTGAAAGTGGTTTTTTAGATACATTAAAAGCAGGAAGTTTTGAAAGCTTAAGGATAATTCATCAAAAATTATTTGAAGATATTTATGATTTTGCAGGAAAAATAAGAGAGGTAAATATTTCAAAAGGAAATTTTAGATTTGCTCCTGCTGTTTATTTACATGAGGCAATTAAAAAAATAGAACTTATGGAACAATCTTGCTTTGAACAAATTGTAGAAAAATATGTAGAAATGAATGTAGCTCATCCTTTTAGAGAAGGAAATGGCAGAAGTATGAGAATTTGGCTTGATTTAATACTTAAAAAAGAGTTGAAAAAGGTGGTTGATTGGAGTTTGATTGATAAAGATGATTATATAATGGCTATGCAAAGAAGTCCTATTAAAGATGTAGAGATAAAAATTTTACTTCAAAATGCTTTGAGTGATGACATTCATAGTTTTAATATTTTTGCAAGAGGGATTGACGCAAGCTATTATTATGAAGGATATACACTCTATAAAACAAAAGAGCTTTTTAGTTAAAATAATGATCAATAATATTTTTTCTTTATATAAGAAAAATATTTTGTATATTGTTTATTTTGTTCCAAAATTGAAATTTAGACAACTGTATTTATTTGTTAAATTGAGAGTTGTGTTTTAGTTGGGTAGAATGCTATAAAAGATAAATTTTTATTGTAAAAATTATAATTTTAATCTCATATTTAAATTTTTATAATATAAACTTTCTTAAAGTAGTGTTTTAGAATGTGTGTTTTGCGGTTTAAATAATTTGCGATATTAATTAATGCTCATTAAAACACAAGTTCTAATTAAAATAACATAAAATTTATAAAAATTAAAATTTTTTTTAAGATTGTTTATTAATTTTTATCGCAACTTTCGCATATCCTTCTTCAAAATCTCCAACTTCATCAAATTGTGGTTTTATTATAAAATCCCCATTTTTGTCTATAAATCCCCATTTTCCATCAATTTCTACTCCAGCAAACTCTTCTTTAAAGAATCTAACATCGTTAAATTTAGGTTTTATTAAAATCTCTCCAAGGCTATTTATAAGTCCCCATTCACCGTTTAGTTTTATTTGAAAAAAGTCCTCGCAAAACCACTCTATATTGTCAAATTGTGGCTCTATTATAAATTTACCATTTTTATCTATAAGTCCCCACTCATAATTTATTTTAACAGCTACAACTTTTTCAGAAAAATTTTTAATATCATCAAATTGTGGCTCTACTATAAAATTACCATTATTCTTATCTACAACTCCCCATTTGCTATCTGAAAGCACAAGCATTGTATCTTTTGTAAAATACCCAATATCATCAAAAAATGGCTCTATTGTGAAATTTCCTTTTTTATCTAAAAAGCCATATTTATGGTTTGTGTAATCCCATTCATATTTAAACCATGATATTCCATCGATAAAATCTCCAACTTCATCAAATTGTGGTTTTATTATAAAATCTCCATTTTTGTTTATAAAACCATATTTATCATTGAATTTTGCAACGGATAATCCATTATGAAAATCTCTAACTTCATCGTATTGCGGTTTTATTATAAAATCTCCATTTTTGTCTATAAATCCCCATTTTGTGTTATTTATTAAATCCAAATATTCCTCAAAATTATTCACAGTAGCCTCGTATTTATGTTGATGATAAGTTTAAAAATATTTTACAATAAAACATTAAATCATAATATCAAAATAAAATTTGCTAAAGATTATAAAATAAAGTAAAATCACAGCAAAAAAAGGAAATAAATGATTAGTGTAGAATTAGTAGAGCATATTTTTAAAGCAGCTTCTATATCAAGGTGGAATGATTATCCTAGAATGACAAATTTAGTCGAGCTTGATAAACAAGCACATAAATTTATCATTGCTTATTTTATTGCTAAAATGGAAAAAGATGTCAATATGCGCTTTATCATAGAAGCTGGGATTTTTGAGTTTTTAAGTAGGGTAGTAGTGACTGATATACGCCCTGATGTGTATCATGAGATAACGCGTGCAAAAAATGAGCAGGTAAGCGCTTGGGTGTTAAGTAAAATCGCACCGATGATTCAAGATATTGAAAATGGTGAGTTTTTAAAACGCTATGAGCTTTTTTTACAAGGTAAAGATTATGCGAAAGAAAGGCTTATTTTAAAAGCTGCTTCATATTTTGCGACAAGGTGGGAGTTTAATATAGTTTATCAAACTAGCTCGTTTTTAAGTGATATTGATGAGATTAAGGCTAAGGTTGAAGAAGAATTAGAAGATTATTATGAATTAATCGGTGCAAGAAAAATAGCTCTTAATCAAAAAATTTCTAAAATAATCGATCTAAGCGGACGCTTGCGTTTTCAAAAAAGATGGGCGCAAACTCCAAGGATTCCTGAAACTGCGGTTTTAGGACATATGCTTGTGGTAGCTATTTTGTCTTATTTTTATTCTTTAGAAGTAAAAGCATGCGATGGTAGAATAGAAAGCAATTTTTATTGTGCTTTGTTTCACGATTTGCCTGAAAGTTTAACTAGAGATATCATCTCTCCGGTAAAATATGGCATAGATGGTTTAAATGAAATCATCAATGAGTATGAAATGAAGCTTATTAATGAGAAAATTTTACCTTTTATACCACTATCTTTTAGAGAAGAATTTAGCTATATACTTGGTATTAGAGAAGGACAAAATGAAGAAAGTGCCTTTGTAAAAAATGAATTTGAAAATCGTATTTTTAATAACAAACCAAGTGTTTATAGTGGTAGTTTAGATGCGGTTAATGAGGATCGTTTTAAGGCTATTGATGGAAAGGCTTTGAAGTATTGTGATAAATTAGCAGCTTTTATAGAAGCAGCTTTATCGATTAGCTATGGAGTAAAGTCTAAAGAGCTTGAAAGTGGTTTTGTGGGAATGTATGAGTATTTTAAAACAAATCCGACTATTAATGGGGTAAATTTCTTTAGAATTTGTGAGGATATTAAAGGGTATTTTAAACTTTAAAAACCCTCTCCCAGATGACTGCGGCACACACTAAGTCTAAGTGCTCTGCTGTGTTCCCACCCTGAAGCGGTGCTTAAAAATAGCATTGCACAGGTCTAAGAGAAGGCAGTTGAAATAATACCTTAAAATATCTTAAAAAACATTGAGGTGAAGTATGTTGAGTATATTTGCAAACTTTTTATCTAAATTTAGAGAATTTTTTGTTCCTAGTCATTTGTCTTTAGAATTTAGAGCAAAATCTTTTGCTGCTATTATCGTGGCAAATAAAAATATAAAAGCAGAAATTTGGCAAGTTTTGGCTGATATTGCAAATGAAGTTTATCCAGATGATAAAAGCAGGCAGGCGATTTTAGTACAAACTTCTAAAGAATATGTAGATAGAGTTTTAAAAAATGAGCTTAGTTTAGATGCTTTACTTAAAAATATTGCTTTACTTTTAAAGAAAAATCCAAGATATGCAAAAAAGATTAATTTCCATAGGCTTGAGCGTTTAATGGATAAAAATGAAGAAGAAGCTTTAGTGCAACTTAGGGTGTATGAGTTTTTTGAGCAAGAAATAAAATATATTTTAGAAAAAAATTCAAAAGAACCATCATGAAAGGCTAAAATTAGCGTTTCATGTTGATTGCTTTTTGTATCATTTGATCAGCTGTTGTGATGCTTTTACTACTTGAATCATAAGCTTTTTGTAAAGTAATTAAATTTGTAAAAGCTACCGATAAATCTACATTGGATTGCTCTAAATAAGAGCCTTTAAAGGTTGCTGTGCTGAAATTTCCATTAGCATCAAGCAAAAAGGTTGGATTGCCACTGTTGCTAGTTTGTCCATAAAGATTTTCTCCTAGCTTTTCTAAGCCTTGTTCGTTTGTAAAATTAAACAAAGCAAGTTTTGCCATAGCTATTTGATCGCCGTTAGTAAAAGTGGCAATGATAGTACCATCTGTGTTAATAGAATAATTATTTAAAAACCCTTCGCCTTTACCATCTGTTTGTGTATGTACTGAAGGTTGTTTGTTTTGTAAGGCATGAAGTCCATCATAACCTGAATTTGGTATATTTGGATCATAATATGAACCAAGATTTATATTAACTCTTGTACCGTTGTTATCTACTGAATTTAAGGTGTTAGAAACTAAAGCTCCAGCTTCATTAAAGGTGATTAAGCCCTCGGTAGTTCCACCTATTTTATTTCCATCATTATCATACACTTGAGCAACAGCTTTGTATTCTAAGTCTGTGCCATTTTGTGGTAAAACTCTATCTAATTTAACTCTTACCCAACTAATAGAACCATCAGGATTGATTAATTTTGCAGAAAGTTCTGAGCTATCAGCTACTTCTTTTTCTACACTTAAATGAGATGATTCTAACTTAGCTGTTTCTAAATCTACTTTATCTAGTTTTTGATTATCAATACTAAAAGCTAAATTCTCATCTAAGGTAGCTTGTAGTGTTTGACTAGCACCTTTTTCATCGGTAATTTTAAAATATATAGTATCACCAGGTTTTAAGCCATAAATTTGCTCATCTTTTACACTACCTGAAATTTTTACACTACCATCTTCATTTTTACTAAATTCAAATTTAGAAGCATCTACATCTACATTTACTGCTTCTGTTTTGGTGCTTGTATCTAAATTGCCACTCCAAGTGATATTTTGCGTCGGTTGAGGTGGCAAATAAAGATTTTTAGGTACAGAAATAGGTCCTTGAGTATTAACTCCACCCATTTGGAAATTCTGTCCAGGTGTTCCACTCCAAGCTGTGGTAACTTTTTGTCCCATAACTTGACCAAACATATTTGAAACTCTATCACTTAGTTGAATTTCTTTTAATGATGGATTCATAGTTCCAAGCACATAATTTCCGTTTGAATCTACTAAAAAGCCATTTGCATCAGGTTTAAAAGCACCATTTCTAGTATAATAAACCCCATTGCCATTGCTTACACCAAAAAAGCCTTTTCCGGCAATAGCCACATCAAATTCATTATCAGTAGAAACTAATGGTCCTTGTTCAAAAATATCATTAGTAGCTCCTGCTACGCTACCATAACCAGTTTGACCTTTATTATAGGATTGCGTTGTTATGGTGCTATAAAATACATCTTTGAAAGCTACATCGGAGTATTTAAAACCGACTGTATTGACATTGCTTATATTATGAGCAGTATTATCTATACCATAACTTTGGGATTTTACTCCATTTACCCCATTATAAAATGCTGTAAACATGATTTTATCCTGTAATTTCTTTAATATCTTCCCATTTAACCCAGCTACCGCCCATACCAACTAGAGCTTCGCCATCTTCAAATTTAACACCGGTAATCGGGTATGCACCATAAGTTGAGTTTACTGTCGTTCCATCTTCGCCTATATAGCTTGCTCTTACATAGTATTTGCCAGATGGTACAGGATTTCCACTATCATCGGTTCTATCCCAAACAATTTGCTTCATACCAGCAGTCATATCTTTAACTTTCATTGTTCTTACAGGATCTCCTGCTTCATTATAAATAGTAAATGTTACAGGTTCACTATCTGATTTATAAGCTGAATCAATCTTAGCTGTTTTGATATCAACGCTTGGAGTATGTCCTATAACCTTAAAGGTTTGATCTTCTCCAACTACTGCTTTAACAGTTTCTTCTTGGCCTTTATCATCAACTAATTTTACATATATAGTTTCTCCAGGCCCTGCTATTTCTTTATCTACCTTACCCGTGATATCTAGTTTATCCTCGCCATTTTTCTTAAGTTCAAAACCTTCAATATCAATATCAGTCTTTTTACCTTTTTGTGGTTCTTGTGGTAAATACATATTAATTTGAAATTGTATATCATCATCTGCCACTACAAGATAATTATCCTTAACCGTTGCAAGTTTTCCAACCGCAGCTAATGCACTCATACCAGTACTTGCTGCAATAGAATTTTGTAATTTAGTCATTGCTACTACAAGCTGAGTCATAGTTTTATTAGTATTATCTTGCATTTCAAGTGCTGAAAGTTGTGCTGTTTGAGTAAGCATTTTTTCAGTATCCATAGGATCAGTTGGATCTTGATGTTGAAGTTCTATCAAAAGAAGCTTTAAAAATGCATCCTTGTCAAGCTCTGCTCCAGGGTTATAAATCAACCCACTATCGCCTTCCCCAGCTCTAGCATTTCCTTTAGCATTTGGCATATCTTTGGTGTTAAGTGCTGCTAAAGGACCTTGAAGAGTTTGTGTATTTATATTTGACATAAAAATCCTTTTTTATATGTTTTTAAAGCTTAAAGCAAAAAATATTCCATACTAAAAATATTTAGCTAAAACCATCTCTAAGCTTGGTTTTTCTTGAATTTCTTTTTCAAAATTCACCTTATCTTCTTTATTGTTGTTATTTTTTTGTTTTTGTGGATTATTTTGCTCTTTTCTTTCTTGGTTGTTAAAATTCATTTCTAAATTTGTAAAGCCCATATTTACAAGAGCATTTTTAAACTCAGCTTGATGTTGTATGAAAAGATTTAAAGTATTTTGATTAGAATTAAAGCTGATGTTTAGATTAGATCCTCTTTGGACTAAAGTTACTTCTACTTCCCCGAGATTGTGCGGGTTTAGAGTTATACTAAAGCGTGTTATAGGCGCTTTATAACTTTCTAGTTTTTCTTTAAATTCTTGAGCAAAATCATTGAAAGTTTCTTTCATAGGAATATTTTGATTTTTTACAAAATTATTAGAAACTCTATTCATTTCTTTCACGTAAGAATTTAAATTTTCCTCGCTATGATCTTTTTCATCTTTTATAACTTCTTTAGTGCTTTTAAAAATATCACTAAAACTGTCTGTGTTTTGAGTATTTTTATCTGTTTTTAATTGTTTTTCTTGAGTGTTTAGTAAATTTTCTAAGTTAATTTTCAAATCTTGATTTTGATTTTGTAAATTTTGGATATTTTTTGTATTTGTTAGTTCGGTTTTTAAATCTTTTGAATTTTCTAAAACAGAACTTATTTTTTTACTAAAGCTATCTTCGCTAGTGGTTAATTTTTCATTTTTTAATATTTCTTTAAAATCTATCTTTTCTTTGTTTTTAATTTCTTTTTTTAAGTTTGGATTTTGAGTTAGATTGATAAGCTCAATATCATTTAGTTTATCATTTTTACTAATATTTTTTATATTTTTTGTGTCTTTGATTTCTTTGCTATCTTGTATTTTTTCTACTAGTTTTTCTTTAAAATCTATGTTTTGAATATTTTCTTTTGCTTTTACATCTTTTTTTGGAAGTTCTATGTTTTTTAAAGCAGAAGAAAGCAAAGAAACACCTTCATTTTCTTTGCTTTTTGCATTTTTGCTTGTATTTGGTTCTTCTTTTAAAAGTTTGGTAATTTTTTGATTGATTAAATCTTGAAAAACATTAGTATTGTTTTGTTTTTGTGGTTCAATTAAGTCTTTATTATTTAAATTTGGTGTTTTAAAAAAACCTTTTTTGTCAAGATTTGGAAAGGCTTCTTTTAAATCTTTAATTTGCTCAAATTTTATATTTTTGATATTTAATCCAAGCTCTTTTACTATATTAAAAAGCTCATTAATATTTTTGATATTTTTAAGCTTGTGTAAGTTTTTTTCAAGAGCTAAAATAGCAGTATTATCTTGGACAAGTTTATTTAATTTTATATCCTTGCTATCGCTTTGTAAAACCTCTAATAAAGAAAGAATTTGCATAAAACTTGCACCTTCAAAAAGCTTTATAGCATCTTTTTCATCTAGTTGAGCTTTATCATCAATGGCTTCTTTTAAGCTCTCGTTTTTATTTTCTTTTTGTGGTGCTTTAAAGTCTTTTGGTAAACTTCCATCTTTTTCGTTTATTGCTTGCAATAAGGAATTTAAAAATTCCTCTCCATCGCTTTGTGAATTAGTACTTTCTTTGCTAGGATTTTCATTTTGTGGAGCGATGCTTAGTAAGTTTAAAGCATCGCCTGCTTGGATATTTGACATTAATTAACCTACTAAAAAATTATTTTTTGCTAAATTTGGAAATAAATTTTGTAATTGTGCTGCACAATCAAGTTTTAAATTTTCATGAGAAAGATTAAAGTTTTTAAATATTACTAACAATTCTTCTATATTTTTAGCATTTAAAACTGCATTTTCATTATGAGCATCATCTAAAATTTCACTTACTTTGCTTGAAAGCTTTGCATAGTTTAGTTCTTTTTCTTCGTTTGAATTTACAACTTCTAAATAATTTAAAAGTTCCATAAAATGCTTACTATTTAAAACTGAAGTTCCTTGTTTTTCTAAGTTAGCGTTAAAGATTTGAGTATTTAGGTTTGACATATTTTTCTCCTTAAAAATAATTCTTATCCAAGACAAAAGCAACAAGTGTTCCAATTTGCTAATCTTAATTTTTAAGCATTTTTTTTATATAATATTAGATTTTAAATTTAAGACTTTGGAGAAAAACTTGGATAATATTAGAAATATAGCCGTTATAGCTCACGTTGATCATGGTAAAACAACAATGGTAGATGAGCTTTTAAAGCAATCAGGAACTTTTAACGAGCGTGAGCAAATAGCAGAGCGCGTAATGGATAGCAACGATATAGAAAAAGAAAGAGGTATTACTATACTTTCTAAAAATACTGCTATTAATTATAAAGGCACCAAAATAAACATCATAGACACTCCAGGCCATGCTGATTTTGGTGGTGAAGTTGAGCGTGTGTTAAAAATGGTTGATGGAGTTTTGCTTTTAGTTGATGCGCAAGAAGGGGTTATGCCTCAAACTAAATTTGTGGTAAAAAAGGCTTTATCTTTAGGGCTTAAACCTATTGTTGTTATTAATAAAATCGACAAACCAGCTGCTGATCCTGAAAGAGTAATCAATGAAATTTTTGATCTTTTCGTGGCTTTAGAGGCAAATGATGAGCAACTTGATTTTGCAGTGGTTTATGCAGCTGCTAAAAATGGTTATGCAAAACTTGCACTTGAAGATGAAAGTACTAATATGGAGCCGTTGTTTAAGACTATACTTGAGCGCGTACCTGCTCCAAGTGGTAGCGATGAAAACCCTTTACAGCTTCAAGTTTTTACTCTAGGTTATGATAATTTCGTTGGTAAAATAGGAATTGCAAGAATTTTTAATGGTAAAGTAAAGAAAAATCAAAATGTAATGCTTGCTAAGGCAGATGGTTCTAAAATCAATGGAAGAATTTCAAAACTTATTGGTTTTATGGGTCTAGAAAAAATGGATATTGAAGAAGCAGGGACAGGCGATATTGTAGCGATTGCAGGTTTTGAAGCTTTAGATGTAGGAGATAGCGTTGTAGATCCAAACAACCCTATGCCACTTGATCCTTTACATATAGAAGAACCAACTTTAAGTATAGTATTTTCAGTAAATGATGGCCCTTTAGCGGGTACTGAAGGCAAGCATGTAACTTCAAATAAAATCGCAGAACGCTTAGAAGCTGAAATGAAAACTAATATTGCTATGAAATATGAAAGCACAGGTGAGGGTAAATTTAAAGTAAGCGGAAGAGGCGAACTTCAAATAACTATCTTGGCTGAAAATATGCGTAGAGAAGGTTTTGAGTTTTGTATGGGAAGACCTGAAGTTATCGTTAAGGTAGAAGATGGGGTTAAAACAGAGCCATTTGAGCATTTAGTGATTGATGTGCCTGATGATTTTACCGGGGTTGTGATTGAAAAACTAGGTAAAAGAAAAGCTGAAATGAAAACTATGACACCAACCGGAGATGGTCAAACAAGACTTGAGTTTGAAATTCCTGCGCGCGGGCTTATAGGATTTAGATCACAATTTTTAACAGATACCAAAGGCGAGGGTGTGATGAACCATAGCTTTTTAGAGTTTCGTCCATTTAGCGGGGCAGTTGAAAAAAGAAATAATGGCGCGTTAATTTCTATGGAAAATGGTGTTGCACTAGGGTATTCTTTATTTAATTTACAAGATAGAGGGGTATTGTTTATCGATCCTCAAACAAAAGTATATACAGGTATGATTATAGGTGAGCATTCACGCCCAAATGATTTAGATGTTAATCCGATTAAAGGTAAAAATTTAACGAATGTTAGAGCAAGTGGAAGTGATGATGCAATTAAGCTTGTACCACCTAGAAAATTAAGCCTTGAAAGAGCATTAGAGTGGATAGAAGAAGATGAGCTTGTAGAGGTTACTCCACAAAATATTAGAGTTAGAAAAAGATATCTTGATCCTACTCAAAGAAAAAGAATGGAAAAGGCTAAGTCTTAATGGATTTTGAAGCCATAAGACAAGCTTTAAACAAAAGACTCAAAGCTTTGCAAATTTTAGCATTTGCTGAAGCTTTGGTTATATTTTTTCTTGCTTTTCAATTTAGTAAAGATGTAATTATAGCTTTGTTTTTTGCTGTTTTAGCAGGAGTTTTGTTTTTTAGAATTTTAGGAAGAAAGCTTATGTGGGGACGCAATGAGCTTGTGTTTAAAATGTGTGAGGAATTTTTAAAACAAAACAATGCTAAATTTGACAAACAAGGTTTTGATCAAAAAGATTTTGAAAAAATTGCTTTTGATTTTTCTTTAAAAACTTATCATTCTCAAAATTCTTTTGTTTTTGATGATTTTATTCTTTATGATGTGAAATTTAAAGATGAATTTGGGAATTTCTTTTGTGGAATTTTGCTTTATAGTAAGAAATTAAAAGAAGATATCAACTCAAATGAAAGTATTTTTGAAAAAGTAAAGGATAAAGAATTTTCTACACAAAGAGTTTTAAAAAAAGATGATTATTTGCTCATAGCAAGTTTGAAAAATCCTTTTTTTGCTGATTTAAAAATTTCAAGCGAGTTAAATTTTAAACTTTTTAGAACTAATTTAGAAAAAATTCAAGCTTTTATACATGATTAAGTTTAGCTTACTTAATCATTTTGTTCTAAATTATTAATTTCTTGTATTTTTAAATTCTCATTTTTTCCCATTAAATTTTGTATGGTTTGGGTTTGCTCTTTAGAGGCATAGCTTATGTCTTTTAAAACTATCCAAGTGATTTTTTGATTACAAGGCTTGTTGAGTTTGTTTTTAAAGATATAAAAAGATTGAAGGTTATTTGGCAATAACTCATTAGCACTTAAGCCTTGAACATAAAGTTTATCGCCTTCTTTTTTAGGAAAAGCACGAATGATTTTTTTAATAAAAGGATTTTCCGTACCTTCTTGTAAAAACAGCACAACTACTACTATATCGCCTTTTTGACTTACATGGCTAAAATGAATTTCTAAAGGATAAGATTTTTTATCAATAGAAATTTTTGATGGACTATGGAAGTGAAAATGAGATAAATTATAAGCTGTATTATCTAGCATGATATGACTTCCATTGCTTGCAAAATGCATTTTTATGGTATAACCATCATTTATTAAGCCAAAAGAATCATTTGAGTAGTTAAATTCTAAAGAATGATTTTTGTTTGTAGCCTTTTTACTGTTTATATTGATAAAATCTTGATTTAAACCACTTTCACAGTAAATCCAGTTTTTATCTAAATTTTTCCATTTGTCTTTGTCTATGAAATTTCCATGTGAGGCATTTTGAGGCATTTGCTCATAGGCAAAAAGCATGCTAGTGGTAAATAAACCAAAAAGTATTTTTTTAAAACTCATAATATTCCTTTTTTAGCATAATTATAAAAAAACATCCCCTATAAAAAGCTTATGTTTAAAAATAATTATATTAAAATTAAATATTTATCTTAAAAATTAGCAAGATTATTCTTTACCATCTTTAATAGGCACAAAAAGGCATTCATCTAAAACTTCTTTGCTAATCTCGCCATCTTTTTTGGTAAATTTAGTAATAAATTGTTGATTTCCTATGAGTAAAGGAGCTACTAAAATTCCATTGTTTTCAAGTTGATCAAATAATACATTTGGAATATGCTCTATATAAGCTGAGAGTAAAATTCTATCATAAGGTGCATAATTTTTCCAACCATTTTGCCCATCATCAAATTTTACATGAATATTAGCATAGTTTAGTTTTTTAAATTTTTCTATAGCGCTAATCGCAAGTTTTTCAATGCGCTCTATGGTAAAAACTCTTCTAATAAGCTTACTTAAAATCGCAGCTTGATACCCGCTACCACAACCTATTTCTAAAACACTATCAGCATCTTTAAAATCAAGCGCCATAGTCATTTTAGCCACGGTTAAAGGCGAGCTTATCCATTGATTGCCCATTAAAGGAAGCGCATCAAGTCTATAAGCATGCATTTTTAAAGGTGAGAAAATTTCTCTTGGAGTAGAACAAAAAGCTTCAAATAATTCTTCATTGATGAAAGTATTTTTGCGAATTTCTTCTGCCATGGTTTGGCATTGTTTTTGTTCAAATATATGAATCAATAAGCACTCCTTGATAAAAAGCGTTATTTTATCTTAAATTTTATTTATCTAGCTTTAAAATCCTTAAGGCGTAAAAACGCCTTAAGATTAATCAAGTGTATAAAGGATGTTTGATCCATCTTGATAAGATAAGATGTGCATTTTGCCATCTTTAAAGAATAAGCTTCTTGCATTAGTTATATTTTCTGGATAAGAAATAGTTTTTACAACTTCTTCTTTATCTAGATCAATTACAGCAATAACATTATGTTTTTTACTTAATGCATAAATTTTACCATCTTTAAATGCCATTGAAGTTATATAAAGATCGCCTAAAGTTTTTCCTTCTTTTAAGTTAGCTTTAGGAGTAAATTCAGCTGAAAGAACTCTATCTGCTAAAGAAATTTTAGAAATTACAAAAGTTTTTGCGTCTTTATTGTTTGGAACAGTTGCTGTGTACATATATTTTCCATCGGTAGTTGTACTTAAGATATGGTGGAATTTAGCTCTAACTGTATCAATTCTACCACGACCCAAATCCTTGCCAGTTCCTTCAAATTTATCTGCACCTTTCATAAAGTGTGCATATTGTAAAGCATCATCTGCGTTAGGATTTTGAGCAAATCTTAAGAAAGATTTATTAGAACCCATTAAGATGTATTTGTTATCTAAATAAGGGATAATTCCTACGATAGGGTTGATTGTAGCTGAAAAATATGGATCTAAAACAAAATCAACTTTAGTGCTAAAATTATTATCTAGGAAAAATACTTCCCATTTTGAACTTGCAACATACTCTCCATTGATATAATCAAGTGTATTGATAGCTTTAGGGAATTCTATTTTGGTTTCGCTAGCTATTTTTAAGCTCTCATCGATATTTGCAAATGGAGCATTACTAATATTATTATCAAATTGAATACCTAGTTTCTCGCTAGCAGGTGCAAAAGCAAAATCAGGTTCTTTTACATCGCGTGCTCCAAGTATAGAGAAACTTTTCCAGCTTTTACTCCAACCTGAATCAGACCAAATGATGTATTTAGGATTTAAACTAAAACGAACTGGATCGCCTTGTCCGCTATATGGGATAGGACCAGTACTTACAAAAGCTTGGAATACATTTGAAGCTACGATAAAAGCAACAATAACCATAGCAGCTAAGTTAAATTTGGTTAGTTTTCTAAAGCTAGCTCCTTCCATTTCTTTTTCAAAAGAACCAAATTTTGGAGCAAAAGCAAAAATAACACCAAGCAATAAAACTACAGCCCAAAATACTACTTCAGCCCAAAAATAAGTATGTAAGCCAAAAATAGGTAAGCCAAAACCTTGATCAAGATCACGATGCGCATGCCAACTAACATGGTTGAATGATTGCCATAAACCAAAAGCAGTTGCGATTAAAAGGAAAGCTAAAAATTTACCTTTCACACCATAGCGCACAATAAATAAAGCCGCTACACCGATGAAAATCATTGATTCTCTTTGACCCCAACAAGAAGTACAAGGGCTATCACCTAGCATATAGCCAAAAATCAAGTTTGCAGTTCCAACAGGCATTAAGATAACTAAAAAGCCTGCTAAACACATTAAAAAATAAAAGAATTTAGTTTTGTTAATATCACACATATTTGCCACCTTATAGATTCATTAGGCCTAAGATTGCGCCTGATTTGCGACCTAAATAGTCAAATACCATAATAGCCCATGAAATTACAAGTATAGAAAAAGCTAGTTTTTCTTTTTCTGGTTTAACTATCATGAGAACTATGGCGATAAAGATTAACAAAAGTTCTAAAAACTCCATAATTACTCCTTATAAATAAAATAAAAACCGCCGATTTTACTATATTAGAATAAATAAAAATAAAATATTAAATTAAAAAAGAGATTTGATTTAAAAAGTATAAAAAAATGAGTAGTTTTGTGACTTAGAAGTCATCAAAACTTAAGCTTCCTTTGGAGTAATTTGTAACTTTGCTTTCAAAGAAATTGCTTTTTTGATCATTAAATTTAGAAAAATCATCCACCCATTTAATAGGATGTTTTGCATTATAAATTTTATCAAGATTAATAGCAATTAGTCTTTGATCAACAAGATAATGAATATATTCTTCTATAATATCATCTGTAAAGCCCATGATTTGATTTTGAGTGATGTATTTACCCCATTTGATTTCAAGTTCGCCTGCTTTTTTAAACATATCATAGATTTTACTTACATTAGTGTCATTAAATAAATCAGGTCTTTCTTTGCGTACAGAATTAATCATATTTTGAAATAATAACAAATGCGTGATCTCATCTCTTTGTATAAAGCGTATCATTTGTGCTGAACCTAGCATTTTTCCTGCACGTGCTAAAGCATAAATAGCAGTAAAACCACTGTAAAAATATACCCCTTCTAAGATTTGATTTGCTACCATTGCAAGCAAAAGTTTATTATCATCCACTTCACCGGCTAATTCTTCATAAATGCTTGAAATGAAATCATTTTTTTCTCTTAAAGTTTCATCATGTTTTTCCATTTCATAAATTAAGTCTGTATTTTCACAGATTGCTTCAACCATTACCGCATAAGATTTTGAATGGTTTGCTTCTTCATAAGCTTGTCTTGCTAAAACTGCATTGATTTCAGGTGCTGTGATGTAAGGATTAATATTATCAGCAAGATTGTTTGTTTGAAAACTATCCATTGAGATAAGTTGAGACCAAACTAAATCATACATTCTTTTTTCTGCTACGGTTAGATTACAGCGATAATCAAGCGCGTCTTTGGTTGTATCTACTTCTTTTGGAAACCAAGTATTTGCCTCCATTAAATCCCAAAGTTTTAAAGCCCAAGTGTATTTTGCTTTAGTAAAATTTAAAATCCCATGAGGATTACCATTAAATACTTTTCTATCATTTAAAGTTTCGTTTGATTTTGGGTTGTAAATTCTTTTTCTATTCATTTTTCTACCTTTGTGACAATAACGCTTTGACTTAAAATATCATGCAAAGCCAAAGTATCTTTTCTTAAAAAACTTACCAAAAAGCCGATTAACAAACCAAAACTTACGATAAAAATCATATAGCGTAAGAGTATTCTAAAAAAATTAAGTTTTTGGCCATTTTTAAGATCAATTAAATATAAATCATAAGCTTTAAGTCCAGGACTTTGAGCTTTTTTTGCTAAAAATAAGGCTTGTAAAAGCCCAAAAAGCAAAGAACATAAAAAAATTATAAGTTGATTGTTTAAAAAGGCTTCTTTAGAGCCAAGTGTAAAATAAAATAAATATAAAACAGGCACATAAAGCAAAAATAGATCAATCAAAAAAGCTTTAAATCTTAAAAAGCGAGTAGCTATTTTTGCTTTAGTTTTCATTAGTTTCCACGACTACCAGGTTTGATAGCTTTGGTGCCTTTTTCACAAAGTGGACAAGCATCTGCTTCATAAATATCAAATTCAAAATTTCCTAGTGCAAAAAGTGGTAAGTTTTCAGGCAATTTTGCATTTTCTTTTCTTGGATTATTTAAATTTTTTACCGCGCAAAAACCACGATTTGCTAAAGCTGCAAAACCTACTACTTCTCCACCTAAACTTTCGATGATTTTTGCACTCTCAAGTGCAGAACCACCTGTTGTAATAATATCTTCACAAACGATAAATTTCTCGCCTTTTTTTACTTCAAAACCACGTCTAAGACTCATCACTCCTTCTACGCGCTCAGTGAAAATAAAGCGTTTATCGCAAGCCCTAGCAAGCTCATAACCTGCTAAAATTCCACCCAAAGCAGGAGAACAAATGCTATCAAATTCAATGTTAAAACTAGCAATAACTTTTGCAAGCTCATCACAAAGATCACCTGCTAGTTTTGGATTTTCTAAAACTTTAGCGCTTTGAAGGTAAAACTCAGAGTGTTTTCCTGAGCTAAGCAAGAAATGTCCTTGTAGGTATGCTCCACAATCTTTATAAATTTGTTCTAAGTTCATTATCAAACCTTTAAAAGTTCTGCTTCTTTATTTTTAACTAATTCATCTACTTTTGCTGTGTAGCTATCAGTTTGTTTTTGAACCTCATCATAAGCTTTTTTAGCTTCATCTTCTGAAATTGCTTTATCTTTTTCTAGTTTTTTAACTGCATCATTTGCGTCTTTTCTAATGTTTCTAATGGCTACTTTAGCTTTCTCTCCCATAGCTTTGGCATTTTTAGCATTTTCTTCTCTTTGTTCTCTTGTCATAGGTGGGAAGAATAATTTTACACTTTCACCATCATTGTTTGGATTTACTCCTATATTTGCTGCGGCTATAGCACTTTCTATAGCTTTTAGCATTGATTTTTCCCAAGGAGTAATGCTAATGGTTGAAGCATCGGTTGCTAAAACTGTTGCTACTTGATTAAGTGGGGTTGCACTACCATAATAATCTACATGAATATGATCAAGTATATTGATATTTACTTTACCAGTTCTTATAGTGGTAAAATCTTTTTTTAAAGCCTCTAAGCTTTTATCCGATTGTTGTTTTTGCTTGGTATAAATTTCATTTAGCATGATTTTTCCTTTTATTTGCTAGTATTGCTTTCGCTAATTGGGGCACTTGGTGCAACTGGAATGTTAGTTGTATTTGTCTCAGGTGCTTTTGGTAAAATTTGTTCTGCTTTTTCAGCAAGTGAGTTAGAGTTAGCATTATTATACATATAGCTAAGGGCAATTGTATTAGCAATAAGTAAAACACCCATTACAAAAGTAAATTTAGCCAAAAATCCCGCAGGACCTTTTGCTCCAAATAAACTTTCATTACTTCCACTATAAGCTCCAAGTCCTATGCTTGAACTTTTTTGTAATAAAACTGCAATACAAATAATCACAACAATTGCAAATTGCAAAATAATTAAAAGAGTAGTCATGAATTTTCCTTATTGAAAATAAAATGAGTATTTTAACTTAAAAAGTTTGATAAAAACTTGAAAGAGGTAAAGAAAATTTGCGAGAAAAAATCTCGCAAATTTTTATCTGCTATTAAAGCTTCTTAAAATATTAAGAAGAGAGATGAAAAGGTTGATAAAATCAAGATAAAGAGCAACTGCGCCTTCGATTGGTGTTTCATAGTTTCCTCTAATGATGTTTTGAGTATCATAAAGGATGTAAAAAGAAAATAAAATCGCACCAATACCAGAAATAGCTAAACTTACAAGTGAGCTTTGGAAAAATAGATTAATTAAAGAAGCCACTACGATAACGATTAAAGCTATAAAAAGCATTTTTCCCATCATAGTAAAATCTCTTTTTGTATTCATAGCAAATACACTTAAAGCACCAAAAGCTACTGTTGTTAAAGCAAAAGCTTGAGCGATAATGCTAGCTCCTGCAGGAAGTGCTAAAACTGAATATAAAAGTGGTGTTAAAGTAAGCCCTGAAACAAAAGTAAAGGCAAAAAGTAAAATTAAATTAAGCGGAGCTTCTCTTTTTTTCCATTGTAATGCAAACAATAAACCAATTTCAACAATAAATAAAATCCAAAAAGTTGCTTGAGATTGTGCAAATAAATGCGCTAGGGCAAAAATTCCTATGTAAGCGCCCGCTGTTGCAGCTAATAATGAAGCAGCAAAAAGCTGATAAGTTTGTTTTATAAAAATGCTTAAATCACTTCTAGCATAACCTTCAAATTCTTGAGTTTTAGAGTTAGAATAATCTCTATCATAAAGACTCATTAAAATCCTCCAATAATTTTTAAAACTAAAATTTACAAAAAAAAGATAAATGAAAGATTAAAACCACATAAAAATACAACAAAAAATAAATTTATAGATTTATTTTAAGTAAAAATAATTTAGTATAATGTTTTATTAAAACCAAAAAAGGACTTTTCTTGAAAGACTTGATCGAAGGTGCTTTAAAATTTATGCAAGAAGATTTTAAAGAGCATGCAGAGCTTTTTGAAAGTTTAAAAAACAAGCAAAATCCTCATACGCTTTTTATAGGTTGTGCTGATTCAAGGGTGATACCAAATTTAATCACTAATACAGGGCCAGGGGAGCTTTTTGTTGTTAGAAATATAGGCAATATAGTCCCACCTTATAGAGTAGGGGATGATTTTTTAGCAACAACTTCAGCTATTGAGTATGCTTTTAATTCTTTACATATAAAAAATATTATAGTTTGTGGTCATAGTAATTGTGGAGGCTGTGCGGCTTTATATGCAAATGAAAATGATTTAAAAAATATGCCTAATGTTAAAAAATGGCTCACCTTACTTGAGCCTATAAAAAATAAGGTTTTAAAAGTTGCAGGTAATGATTTAGCTATGCGTGCTTGGATGACTGAAAAAATGAATTTGGTAAATTCTTTGCAAAATTTATTAACTTATCCAGGTGTTGAAGAGGCTTTAAATAAAAAAGAAATTGAACTCCATGCTTGGTATTACATCATAGAAACGGGTGAAATTTATGAATATGATTTTAATTTTGAAAATTTTGTTTTAATTCAAGAGAGGGTAAAAAAAGTATGAAAAAGATTATTAGTATTGTTTTATTTTTTTTATTTATTAATACCTTACATGCGCAAGAAAAAAATATTTTAGAGGATAAAAATAGCATTTTTGCCCTAGTGCAAAATTATATAGAGCTTAATTTACTTTTGGAAAGCTTTAAAAATAGTGATACAAATAGCACTGAATTTCAAGATAATATTAAAGAAATAGAAAAACAAAAAACCGCGCTTTTAACCACTTTGCCTTTAAAAATGGTATCTCAAAAAATTGATGATAAAGAAGCAAAAGACTTTTTAAAAACTAAAAATGCTTTGCAAAAAAGTGTTGAAAATGCTCAAGCTAAAAAAAGATATTATGATTATGTGGATAATAAAATCAAACTTTTAAATTTAACCTCTGCGGAGCATTTTTATTTATGTATTTTTGAATTAGAAAAAGTTTTTATCGAAGGAGCGCAAAGTCAGACTATAAGAAGTATTATTGATAAAAGTATTGATGTACTTAAAGAAGATATGGTGTTTAATTTTACTTTAGATAAAGAAAAAATTAATGATATTGCTCAGCTTAGAACCTTAGAAATCAATGAAAATAATTTAAGAAATGCTATAAAATCTTATAATGAAATTTTAGTTTATCTAAGAAACAATGCTAGTTTGCTTGAGACTAACTTTTTATTTACAGGTTTAGGCTTGCAAAATGCAATTAATTATATTAACGAACAAACTTCTATTAGTAGTGTAAATGTTGGAAAAATAGTTATTTCTATTGTTGTAATTGTCTTTTTTTATTCTTTGAAATTTTATCTAGCAAAGATTTTATATTTTATACTCATACGCTTGTTTGGAAAAAATTCAGCTAATATGGAGATAAAAACTCATTTTCTAGAAAAACTTCAAGGGCCAGTGGGTTGGTTTTTATTTGCTTATGCTATAGGAATTTGTTTTACTATTTTTTACTATCCTGCACCTGTTGATATAAGAATTAGTAATATTTTATCCATTGCTTATGTTATTTTAACTGCTTGGCTTGTGATAAATATCTTTGATAGTTATGGTATGGTGATTGTTGCAAAGCTTGCTGAAAAAAGTGGCAAACGCGAAGTGGTTAATTTAATCATTAAAATTTTATATTTTATCATTATAGTGATAGCTGTTTTATTTGTTTTAGCGCATTTAGGGTTTAATATTTCAGCATTGATTGCATCTTTAGGTATTGGTGGTTTGGCTGTGGCATTAGCAGCTAAGGATATTATCGCAAATTTCTTTGCTTCTGTGCTTTTGCTTTTTGATAATAGTTTTAATCAAGGCGATTGGGTGGAAATTTCAGGTATAGAAGGAACCATAGTAGAGATTGGACTTAGAAAAACCACCATTAGGACTTTTGATAATTCTTTAGTATTTTTACCAAACTCAACCATCATGGGAACAAATATAAAAAATTGGAGCAAAAGAAAAATAGGACGTCATGTAAAATTATTTATCGGTGTAACTTATGATGCAAGACCTGAGCAACTTGAACAATGCGTAGAAGATATAAGATATTTATTAGCAACTAGTCCTTTGATAGCCCAAGTTGATGATAGTGCGTTAAATCATGGCGGAACGCGTGCTAGATATAGACAAAATTTAGTTTCAGTAAATGACTTAGAAGGGTATAAAAATAGTACTTATGTGGCTGTGAGTGGTTTTGGTGCAAGTTCTATCGATATAGAAGTGTATTTTTATACTAAAGCAGTAGATGCTGCAGGTTTTAGAGAGGCAAGACAAAGTATTTTACTTGAGTTGATGAAAATTGTTGAAAGAAATAAACTTAGCTTTGCTTTTCCTTCACAAAGTCTTTATATAGAAAAAATCAATAAAGAAGACAAAGAAGAGTTATTATCTTAATAAGCTCTTCTTTGATCATCGCATTCAACTATAATTTTTTCAGCGATGATAATACTTCCATTTTTACTACCTTTAATTTTAACAAGACTTCCTTTTTTTAAATCTTGTACATTAGCTTGTTTTTTATTACTTCCAAAAATTCCACAACTATAAATATCAATGCGTGTTTGGGGTAAAACAGTGATGATTAAATTATTGTCAAAACTTGTTTGAATACTCAATGTATTTGCAGTGGTGTTTTTTAAGATACCTTGAACTTTATAAGCAAATGCAAAAGTGCTAATGCAAATTAATATAAGAAAAAAACGCATTAAAATAACTCCTTTTTAGGAGTTATTTTGCTTAATAAGCTCTTTTTTTGCATTCGATTTTGATTTCTTTGGCAGTTATATTTTGAACTTGATTTGGCGTTTGTGGATTTGGTGTTGTTTGAGCATAGCCATGGAAAACTTCAGCTTCTATAAAAGTTCCTACTTTTAAATCTCTAAAAGTACCATATTTATCCATACCAAAAATACCACAATCATCCATATCAATTTCAGTATTTGGTAGAATTTTTACATTCATTTTTTGACCATAAGTGGTGTCAATTAAAATAGTTTTTGCACCATCATTTACATCTACTATCACACCATAAATTCCATCTGCATAAGCAAGACTTGAAAGGCTTAAAGCCGTTAATAATGTAGCGATTTTCTTTTTCATTTTTTCTCCTTTATTTTTTATGCAAGAATTATATAATTTTTTGAGTGAAGCAAGAGTGAATTTAGATATAATTTGAAAAATTTACTAAATGAGGTTTATATGAGAAGATTTTTACATTGTTTTTTTACTTTTTTACTTGCAAGTTTATTGTTTGCTTGCTCTAAAAATGAGGATAAAAGTTCTGCTATAAGAGCTTATGGTTTTAATGAAAATACACAAAGTATTTTTGTAGAGTTTAATACTAATATTATTAATCAAGAAATAGGTGTTATAAAAGAAAGAGAGATTATTGTTAATAATCAAAAGACAAAAGTAAAATATGAGCTTGAAACGTCTACAAGATTAAATATTTTTACAGCTTTAAAAGCAAATCAAAAATACGATATTTTTATAGACTTAAATGATATTTTAGCAAATGAAAAAGTACAATTAAAAGTCCAAACTCCTTTTGAAAAACTAGATATTAAAGGATATTTTCAAAATATTTCAAATGATGAGAGTGTATTAATTTTAAATATTCAAAGTTTTTATACTCTTAATAAAGATGAATTGTTAAAAGCTATTAAGATTACTGCACAAGAAAAAGAAATTCAAATAGATAAAATCATCATTCAAGGTGATATGGCAAGTGTATATTCTAAAGCACTAAGTATCAAAAATACTAATACTAATGTAAAAGTGGTTTTTAATAAAGACATTTTAGGCTTAGAAAACAATGTAGATTTAGAATATATTTTGCTTGCAAAGAGTGAATTTGTTTTTCAAAATGCAAATATAGTTAATAAAAACATAGAATTACTTTTTTCTCAAAATATTTCGCAAGATCAAAATTTAAAAGAATTGATTTTTATTACTCCCAAAGTAGATTTTAAAGCATTAGCTTTTGGAAATAAAATCAAACTTACAGGTGATTTTTCTCCAAATAAAACTTATGAAATTCAACTTGCTCAAGGGATTAAAAGTGCTGATGGAATTAGCACAAAAGAAAATTATAAAACTCAAGTAAGTTTAAAAGACTATGAGCCTGCTATAAGTTTTACAAATCAAGGGGTATTTTTATCTAGCAAAGCGAGTAAAAAAATAGCTTTTAAGAGTATGAATGTTAAAAAAGTTCGTTTGGAAGTTCATCAAGTATTTTCAAATAACTTAAGTGAATATTTAAGATATAAAAATCTTCAAGGTGCTAAAAATTTAAGCGATTATGATAGTGATATTTTTTCAGAGAGTGATTATACTAGTGAAATAGTGTTAAAAAAAGATTTTGATATAAAAAATACCAAAAATCAGTGGCAAGAAAATGAGATCGTATTAGATGGTTTAAAAGATTTAAGTGGTGTGTTTATAGTCAAGCTTTATTTTAAAGAAGAAGATGTTGATTATGTTTTTGATGAGGGAATGGAGAGTTGGAAAAAATATAGATTTTTTAACCAAAAAGCAAAAGTAAGTAAGAACTTAATTTTTTCAGATATAGCTTTGATTGCTCAAAATTTAAATAAAAAGCTTTTTGTAGATGTGAGAGATTTTACCACGCAAAAGGCTTTAGGTGGGGTTAAGGTTGATGTTATTAGTAAAAGCAATCAAGTTTTAGCTTCTAAAATGAGTGATGATAATGGTTTGGCTGTCTTTGATGATATTGATGAATCAAAAGCTTTATTTATCATTGCTTCAAAAGATAAACAAGCTTCTATCTTGCGCTTAAGCTCACCTTTATTATATGATGGTTTTGATGTTGATGGTTTTGATTTAACTTCTCAAAATAAAGTATTTATTTACACAGAAAGAGGGGTTTATAGACCAGGTGATGATATCTATTTAACTATGGTTGCAAGAAATGATAAAGGAGCTGTTAATCATCCTATATTTTTAAGTTTTTTTGATCCACGCAATAAAAAGCTTTTAGATAAAATCAAGCTTGAACCTTTGAGTAATGGAACTTTTTATAAAAAGATTTCACTTGATCAGCAAGCTTTAAGTGGAGTGTATTTAGCTAGGGTTGAATTTGCAAATATGGTTTTTGATAAAGAAATTTTAGTGCAAAATATAGTGCCAAATCGTATAAAAGTATCCATGCAAGCTCCAAAAAGTATAAAAGAAAATGAAAAATTAGATTTTAATATTAGCTCAAAATATCTTTTTGGAACACCAGCAAGTAATTTGCAATATCAAGCTGATTTATTTGTGAGTAAAAAAGAATATAAAAATTCAAAATACCCAGAATACATTTTTTCAAATCCTAGTGTTTTAGTACAAAAATATCAAGATAATTTAAAAGGTATGTTAGATGAAAATGGCTTTACAAAGCAAGAATTTGCTTTAAATGACTTTTTAAAAAATACCCCATATAATTTAGAAGCTAGCATAAGAGCTAGGGTTTTTGAAAAAGGTTCAAGATCAGTTGAAGCACTTGTAAATTCACAAGTGATATTGCATGAATATTTTGTAGGTATTAAGCGTTTAAAAAATCGCTATTTAAGCTCAGGTTCTATTATCAATTTTGAAGCCATTGTAAGTGATTTAGATGAGAATTTGATAGCAAATAGGGAAATTAAATATACTATTTATGCAAATGATTATTCTTGGTGGTGGGATTATGATAATTATGATGATTTTTTAAAATCACTCAAAAAAGATAAAAACACACAAATCATTACTCAAGGAAGTATTTTAAGTAAGGATAAACCGGTTAAAATAGAATTTGATCCAAAAGAATACCATGGTGAAATGTTTATAGAACTTGAAGATGTGCAAAGTAAAACAAGCACAGGAGAGTTTTTTTATATTAGTAGTTTTGGTGCGCCAAGTAATGCCGATATAGTGAGTTCTTTAAAAATAAAAAGTGATAAAAAAGAATACAAGCCAAATGAAACAGCTTTTATAGAATTTGAAAGTGTTAAGGGTGCAAAAGCTATTGTTACTTTAAATGATAATGCAAAGGTTTTAAAACGCTTTGTGATAGATACGCATGAAGATATTACAAAGGTTGAAATTCCTATTCTTAAAGAATATATGCCAAATGTTTATGTGAGCGTGATTTTACTTCAAGATTATGATCAATATACCAACGATAGAGCCTTAAGACTTTTTGGCGTGGTGCCTTTAAATGTAGTAGATGAGCAAAGTAAAATCGAGCTTGATTTAAAAGTACCGGATAAAATCATGCCAAAACAAGATTTTGAAGTAGAAATTCAAAGTAAAAACAAGCAAAGTTATACTTATACTGTAGCTATTGTAGATGAGGGCTTGCTTGATGTGAATGCTTTTAAAACCCCGGATATTTGGGGATATTTTTATCAAAAAACACGCTTTAATATGAGCATATATGATACCTATGATAAAATCATTGCTAAAAATATTTCTAATGCTTCTAAGGTATTAACTACGGGTGGTGATGTTTTCTTAGAAAGTAGAGCAAATAAAAGCAAAAATGATGAAAAAGCAAGACGCTTTAAACCTGTTGTGTTGTTTCAAGAGCCAGTACAAAGTGATGAAAATGGTTATGCAAAATTAAAATTTAATATGCCATCATACTTAGGTTCGGTTAGAGTTATGGTAGTGGCAAACAACTTAGCAGGTTTTGGTAGTGCTTCTAAAGATATCCAAGTTAGCGCACCTGCTGTAATGCTTGAAACATTGCCAAGGGCTTTAAGGCTTGATGATGAGTTTAAGCTTTTGGTACAAGTATTTAAAGTAGATGATGATGTAAAAAATGCAAAACTTAAATTAAAAACAAAAAATTCGCTCATAAATTTTGAAAACGATGAAATTTTAATTGACTTTGGTAATGAAAAAAGCAAAGATATTTATGTTAATGCAAAAGTAAATTCAAACAAGCTTGGAGTAGAAGAAATAGAGTTAAGTTTAAATGCAAAAGATTACACCTATACTCAAAATACGCAAATTGATATAAAAGCGCTAAATACCATTACTTATGAGGGTAAATCTTTTAAAATTCCTGCAAATACTTCTATGGAGTTTAAAATCACACAAGATTATATTAATCCAGTGGCGTTTTTAAGTGTGAGTTCTAAGCCTATTTTAAATATAAATCATAGATTAAAATACTTGCAAAATTATCCTTATGGATGTATAGAGCAAAGCACTTCAGCAGCTTTACCACAACTTTTTTTGCAAAAACTTGATCAAGGAGCAAATGAGCAAAAAAATATTAACAATATCAATGCATTGTTAAGCAAATACGCAAATTTTCAAACTGCTAATGGTGGCTTTGCTTATTGGCAAGGACTTAAAGATTCTGATGCTTGGGGAAGTAATTATGCGGGTATGTTTATGATTTTAGCTAAAGAAAGAGGTTATTATGTGAGTGAGGGTATGTTTAAAGCATGGCTTGATTATCAAAAACGCTATGTTTTAAAAGCTCAAACAAATAAAGAAATTAGAATAAATTCTTTATATCTTTTAGCCTTAGCTAAAGAGCCAAATTTAAGCATAATGAATGCTATTTATGAAGATAGTACTTATTTGCAAAGCCTAAATAATGTAAGTCTTTGGCAACTTGGCGCAGCTTATAAATTAGCAGGTTTTGATGAGGTAGCTTTAAATATAGCTAAAAATTTAAGCACAAAGCCTGATGGAAAAGCTAATTATACTCATACTTATGGATCTTTTCTAAGAGATGAAGCTATTATTGCAAATGCGTATAAAATAATCTATGGTAAAGATAATGATGAATTATTAGATGATATTAAAAAAACTTTAGAAAGCCAAGCTTGGCTTAGCACTCAAAGCACAGGCTATGCTTTATATGCTTTGGCAAATAGTTTTAGTGATGAAAGTTCTAAAACCATCAATGCAAGAGTAAAAATTAATAGTGAGAGTAAAAAGCTCAATACAAGTTTTTCTAAATTTGAATTTAATCAAGGCGGTGCTTTGATAGAAGCTAAAGAAGATACTTTTGTACATTTTGGAGTAGAGGGTATTAAAAAAGGTATTGCTGAGCCTTTTGCACAGCGTATGTATATAGAAAGAAGTTTTTATGATGAAAATGGAAACGAAATAGATGAAAGCGCTATAAAAAGTTCTCAAATTTTTTATATGAAATTAAAAATATCAAATAAAAATTATCCAGGCACTTCTAATATAGCTTTAACTCAAATTTTACCAAGTGGATGGGAGATAGTGCATGATCTTTTAGATGATGAAGCTCCTGATTTTGTGAAAAATTCTTATTATGACTTTGTCGATATAAGAGATGATAAAATCATGTATTTCTTTCCTTTATATTCTGATGAATCAAGAGAATTTTTTGTGAAATTAAGTGCTGTTACTCCAGGTGTTTATACTTTGAGTGGAGCTTATGCTGAAGCAATGTATGATAATGCTTATAAAGCTTTAAGTGAGAGTAAAAGAGTCAAAGTAGTGCAGTGAAAATCAAAATAAGCCTTGCGATATGCTTTTTAAGCCTATGTTTTTACATAGGCTTAGTTTATTTTGGTTTTGATAGCAAGGATTTATTTAAAGGCACTTATAGCAAGGTTTTGCTTGATAAAAACAAAGAAATTCTTAGTGTATTTTTAGATGCTAATGAACAATGGCATTTAGAGAGTGATTTTATACCACAAAAATTAAAAAGTGCAGTTATTTTGTATGAAGATAAAAATTTTTATTCTCATTATGGAGTAGATTTTTTAGCACTTATAAGAGCTTTTAAAAATAATCTTTTTTCAAGTAAAAGAAGTGGTGCAAGCACGATTTCTATGCAAACAATCAAACTTCTAGAGCAAAATAAACGCACATATTTTAATAAATTTAACGAAATTATCAAAGCTTTTGCTTTAGAAAGTGCTTATGAAAAAGATGAAATTCTAAAGCTTTATTTAAACAATGCTCCCTATGGAGGAAATTTAGTAGGTGTTGCAAGTGCGGGTTTGTTTTATTTTGAAAAAGATTTAAAAGATCTTACTTGGAGTGAAGCAGCCTTGCTTGCTGTGCTTCCTAATAATCCAGGTTTGATTAATCTTGAAAAAAACAAAGATAAGCTTTTAAAAAAACGCAATGCTTTGCTTGATAGGCTTTTTGAAAAGGGATATTTTTCTAAAGATATCTTAACTCTTGCAAAGGCTGAAAAACTTCCTAGCTTTAAAGCAAGAAAAAACTTAGCTCCACATTTAGCGCGCAGGCTTTTAGCGGATAAAGAAAAAATCATTTCTAGTATAGATAAAAAAATTCAAATCAAATTCGAAGAAAAAGCTAAAGAATATTCTTATAAATTAGAGCAAAAGGGTATAAAAAATTTAGCTATATTATTAGCAGATACTAAAACAAATAAAGTTTTAGCTTATGTAGGTTCTAATGATTTTTATGATTTTGCAAGTTTTGGTCAAGTTGATGGAGTGATAGCAAAGCGTAGTGTGGGTTCAACTTTAAAACCTTTGCTTTTTGCTTTTGCGATAGATGAGGGGCTTATAGCACCTGAATCTTTAATGCTTGATGTGCCTACATTTTTTTCTAATTTTGCCCCGCAAAATGCAAATAAAAAATATCATGGCCTTATTAGCGCAAAAGAATCTTTACAAAAATCACTTAACATTCCTTTTGTAAGCTTGCTTGCAGAATATGGGTATGAGAAGTTTTTTTATAAACTCAAAGATATTTTAGATTTTGAAGATGAAAATTTTAAAAAATACGGACTTTCTTTGATTTTAGGCACAAAAGAATTTAGCTTAGAAGATATGGTAAAAATTTATCTAGGGCTTGGAAATTATGGAAATTTTAAAGAACTTTTATATGAAGAAAATGCATTTACTAAAGAAGATAAAAAGCTTATTAGTGATGGAGCAAGCTTTTTAACCTTACAAACCTTAAAGGATTTAGATCGAGCAGGTTTAAGACAATATGATTTTAATACCATCATTTCTTGGAAAACAGGCACAAGTTATGGGAGAAAAGATGCCTGGGCTATAGGAACTTCTCCTAAATACACTTTAGGAGTATGGGTTGGAAATTTTAATGGCGAAGCAAATGCAAATTTATATGGTGTAAATATAGCGGGGGAATTGTTTTTTGAGCTTTTAGCCTTACTTGAGGGGGTTAATTTAGAATTTGAAAAACCTAGTGATTTAGTTACTATCAAAATTGAAAATCAAACAGGATATAGATATGATTATAAATTTGATTTTAAAGAAGTACTTTACCCACAAAGTGCAAATGTTTTAAGGACTTCACCATTTTTAAAAGAAGTTTTTATGTATAAAAACAAAGAAGTTGATTCTTTAGATGAAAATTTCATCCATGCAAAGAAAAAGATTATATTAAATTTACCTTCTAATGCACAAGCATTTTTTGCAAAAGAAAAGCAAAATTTACAAAGCTCTAGCCAAAATTTAAAAATCATATATCCGCTAAATAATCTTAATATCATTTTGCCAAAAGATTTAAAAAATAAGCAAAAATTGTTAATTAAGCTTATAAATCCTAAAAAAGAAAAACTTTTTTGGTATTTAAATCAAGAATTGATTTTTGAAGGAAAAGAAGAGCTTTTATCTTTAGATTTAAAAAAGGGTAAATATACTCTTAATATTATTAGTGAAAATGGGCAAAGCGATTTTATAACTTTTAATATATTTTAAATAAAACTCATAAAAATCACTAAATAAAATTCATTTCCCCCCCCCCATAATTATAGATATTTGTGCAATATAATTAAATATTTAATATTTTTTTATTTTAGTTAATATTTTTTTATTTTTATTTAATGATAAGTTTTTATAATTATAAAAAATATCTTACTTTATTTAAGGAGTACTTAATGTGGAAGCAATTAAAACTTAGTACAAAAGTTATCGCTATTGTAGTGTCAACTGTTGTTTTAATTTTGGCTAGTTTGTCTTTGTTGATTATACAAAAATCTACAAACACTTTAACTCAGCAGATTGACAAAACGCTTGTTACTTCAGTTTTTCGCTATACAAATTCTGCTGAAGCTGCTATAAAATCATTTTTTATTTCTGCTATTGGAACACAAAAAATCTTCAACACCTTACTTGAAGAGGGTCCTATATCAGAAAAAAGAATAGAAAATATTCTTGGTGAGACTATAGATGCTAGCTCTACTATTGCGTATGGGTATTATTATTTAAAAGATGGGTCAACTTATAAAAATATGGGTTTAGATAATAAATACTTCACAAGTAAGAATGAATTTATGGTGTTAATGAAAGACTCAGATGTATTGAACCCTGGTGGTATGAAAACTATACAAGCAAGTGAAGATTTATCGTCTTTAAGGGGTATTAAACATATTATGGGTGGCGATAAATTATATTTTGGAGAACCAAGATGGTTTAATATTAATGGCGAAAAAATATTTGGTTCAAATATAGCCACACCACTTGTAGACAAACACGGAAAAGTTTTGGGTGTGCTTGGTATGATATTTGATATGAAAGTATTAGCTAATGATTTTAATGATCCTTCTAGATCTGTATATGAAGGCGATAGAAGAATATTATTATCTAATGGTGGTGTTATAGCTACACATCCAAATGCAGATTTTGTTACAAAAAAAATAACTGATATAAATAAAAATGCAAGTAATGTTATTGAGGTAATTCAAAAAGCACAAGTTAAAAGTATTGATTATATTGCAGATGATGGTTCGAAATATCATGGCGCAATAAGAGTTTTTGAAGTATGGCCTAATACAGGAATTTTATGGTCTATGCTTGCTGTTGCACCGCAAAAGGTTATTGATGCGCCTATTGCTGAATTAAGAAATGTTATACTAATAAGTGGTTTAGTTGCTATAGTTATTATAATATTAGTTCTTGGAATTAGCATGAAAACTATAATAACAAATAGAATTGCAAGATTACAAGAACACATGATGAAATTCTTTAAATATTTAAATCATGAAATTTCAACAGTAGAGGTTGTGAAACCTAGATATAATGATGAAATTGGTAAAATGGCCGGTGTGATTAATGATAATGTTCAGTATATTCATACTTGTTTAGAAAAAGATGATATCACTGTGCAAAACATCTTAGAAGTTTCTTGTGAAATAGAAAAAGGATATTTCACTCAAAGGATAGAAGCAAATCCTGTAAATCCAAAACTTGTAGAATTAAAAGAAGTATTAAACAAAATGCTTGATGATATGCAAATGAAAATTGGTAAAGATTTAAATGAAATAGAAAGAGTATTTGCAAGTTTTCAAAATCTTGATTTTTCAGATAAACTTGAAAATGCAGAAGGTGAGATAGAAAAATCACTTAATGCGGTAGGTGCAGAGATTAGAAAAATGCTTCAAGCTTCTCTAAGTCAAGGCGAAATGCTTCAAACTAAGGCTGATTCTTTAAAAGAAAGCGTATTAAAACTTAATGAAGGTGCGCAAAAACAAGCTGATTCTTTACAAGAAAGTGCCGCTGCAGTTGAAGAGATGAGTGCTTCTATGAATGCAGTAGCAGCAAGAACTGAAGAGGTTATTAAACAAAGTAGTGATATTAAAGATGTAACTGATGTTATTAGAGATATTGCAGATCAAATTAACCTACTTGCATTAAATGCAGCTATTGAAGCAGCACGTGCAGGTGAGCATGGACGTGGCTTTGCTGTTGTTGCTGATGAAGTTAGAAATCTAGCTGAAAGAACTCAAAAGTCTTTAGGTGAGATTGAAGCTAATACTAATATCTTAGTTCAATCTATTAATGAAATGGGTGAGAGTATTAAAGAACAAGCTTTAGGAATTTCACAAATTAATCAATCTGTTTCAGTAATTGATGGTTTAACTAAAGAAAACTCACAAATTGCCCATGCAACTAATTCTGTAGCAAATGAAGTTGATTCTATGTCAGCTGATATTGTAGCAGAGGTTAGAAGAAAGAAATTCTAAAAAACTACCCTTTAAAGGGTAGTTTAATTTATAAAATATTCTTGAATTTTATTTTTATCTTCAAAAGCCATACTTTGGAAAATTTTATCTTTAAAGCCTATTTTGTATTTTGTATTATTTTGAGTTTTAGCATAAGTTAGTGCTATGCTTAGAGCAAGTTCAAGATCTTGTGGATTAATATTTTCATCTACTAAAGAATAAGCACCTATTAAATCAAAAAGTTTTAATTCTTCGTATTTTTGAGTTTTTAATTCTTTTAAAAATTGATTTTCTAGCTCATTTCTACCTACTATCATTTTAGAGCCATTTGGAAGTCTTAAGTGGCGTCCGTATTTTAAAAGTTGAGCGTCATTAACTTGCATATTTTTATCAAATTTAATGAAATCTTTGATTTTATTTGAAAAACTCTCAAGTGTGAGCAAACATCCACCACCTGGACTTTCAAAATCTTCAAAACCAAATTTGGCGGCTAGTTCAAGTTGTCTTTTTCTGCTTCTTCCACTTATATTTTCTAGTTTTTCTCTATCAACCCAACCTTCACGCTCAGGTTTGGTTAGAGGTAAATTTTTAGCACACATTGGACGCAAGATTAAATCTTCTTCATCAAGTGCTAGTTTTTTAACCTTGGCCATAGCATCATTTCTTTGGCTCATTGGGCGTTGACCAACTACTTCTCCTGTGATGATAAAGCTTGCATTTTCATCTTTTAACATTGAAAGAGCAGTTTTAAACATAAAAGCATGACAATCTATACAAGGATTAAAATGCTTTCCATATCCATATTGAGGGTTAAATAAAACTTCTTGTAAATAAGCATTTCTTACATCTATCATTTCAAAACTAGCCCCTGCCATAGCAGCGCGTTTTGCCATGAGTTCGCTTTTATCACTTGTGCCACCAAAGCCTATGTTTATATTTAAAGCTTTTACTTCTATGCCTTGAGAGCTTATGAGTTTTATAGCAAGCATAGAATCAAGCCCACCACTAAAAAGTGCTAATGCTTTCATTTTTTCCTTTCGAAATTTTTGGCATATTGTAATGAATATTTTTTAATTTTTGTGCAAGTTTTTATTTAAAAAACTTCTTCTTCAAAGTTATAATGAATTGCTTTTTTATCTTTGATATTTTTTTGTAGTCTATTTAAAAATAATTCCAAGCTTTCCTCATCATCTAAAAAATGCACGCTTTTTAAAACTTCTATTAAATGGTTTAAAAAAACTTCATCATTTTGATAGCTTTTTTTGATTTTTTCTAAATTTTGATTGAGTAAATTATAAATTTGTTTTTTAAAGGCTTGTTTTAAATTTAAACTTTTTAATTTATTAAAATATGCAAGGTTGATCTTACAAATAGCATATAAAAATTCTTCTAAATTGCTTAAGTTTTTGATATTTTCAAATTCATAAAGCTCTCTTATGCTAGGATCTTCAAAGTTTTTTTGCTCTAAAATAGCTTTAGTAATATCTTGGTGTAAAAAATATTCTTTTGCGCTTAAAAGTTTAAAAAGCCCTATGGTTTCATTATTTTCATATAAAAATTTCAAAAGCTCTAACTCGCTTATATTATTGATTTTACTTTGTTTGATGGGATTAGTAAAGTTTATGTTTTTTCTTGTATTTTTAGAAAGTTTAATATCATTAATATTTACACCCAAAAGATTTGCTACTAAGGTAGTGTAAGAATTTGCTACTAAAGACTCAAGATTAAAAGTGTATTTTTGTACCTCTTCTAAAGCCTTTTGTTTGCTAAGTGCTGAGCTTAAATCACAACTTGCAATCAAACTTCTTATATAAAATTCTCCAAGCTCTATGCCTTTTTCTAAAATATTAAAAAGTAATTTTTCTTGATGGCTTGCTACAAGTTCAGCCGGATCTTTTCCACCTTCTATTAAGACTACTTTTCCATCAATTTTTGCTAAACTTAGCAAATGTGCTGAACGCACAGCAGCATTAAGCCCTGCATTATCATTATCAAAACACAAAATCACTCTTGCTTCTAATCTTTTTATCAAAGGTATGTGATTTTCACCCAAAGCGGTTCCCAAAACTGCTACAGCATTTTTAAATCCTGCTTTATGAAAGGCTATAGCATCCATATAGCCCTCGCAAATTATCATTTCTTTTTGTTTGTAAATGGCGTCTTTTGCTAAATTGAGTGCATAAAAAACGCGTGATTTATCAAAAAGTTTGCTTTGGGGAGAATTAACGTATTTAGCCATATTGTTTTCATCTAAAGTTCTACCACCAAAGCCTATGAGTAAATTTTTATGATCATAAATGCTAAAAGTAATGCGGTTGATAAAACTTGCATAAGCGCCATTTTCATTTTGTTTTATCGCACCTACCTCTAAAGCTTCTTCTTGAGTGATTTGCTCATTTTGTAAAAGTCTTAGTGTTTCATTGGAACTTGGCGCAAAGCCTAGCTCAAAGGTTCTAATATCCTCATCATTTAAGCCTCTTTTATAAAGATAAGCTAAAGCTTCTTTGTTTTTAGCTAGGTTTTGTTTATAAAAAGCATTAAGAGTAGGCAAGATATGAATGATGGATTTTTTATTATCTTGTTTTTGCGAGGTATAAGTAAGTGAAAAATTACTCCATGAAGCAACTTTTTCCACTGCTTCAACAAAGTTTAATTTCTCATAATCCATTACAAATTTAAAAACATTACCCCCAGCCTTGCATGCAAAACAATGATAAAATCCTTTAATAGAATTAATATGCATACTAGGATTTTTATCATCATGAAAAGGACAAACGCAAACATAGCTTGAGCCTTGTTTTTTTACTTCAACATAATGAGCTATGATATCAACAATATCTGTTTTTTGTAAAAGTTGTTCTATACTTGCTTGTTCTATCATCTTTAAACCTTAAAGAAAATTATATAAGCATTTAGCTATAATTGTTATAAATTTGAAAATTAAGTTGTAAGGTTATGGATTTTTTCTTTGTAGAATACCGCGATCCTTTATTTGGTCTTATTGTTTTAACTGCTTTGGTTTTTATCATAGCTAGCTCACATTATATATGGCGTATTTTTGCAAGTAAAGACCAAAAAAGCAAACTTGATCGTTTTGTAAAAAAATTTGAAATTAATTCTACACACCAACAAATTTTAAAAAATGCTAATTTAAGTATAGAAAATTTAAATTTCTTAGCTCAAATTTTTACCAAAAGTGGTGAATTTGAAAAAGCTGTGGGGATTTATCTCATAGCTTTGCAAAAAGCAAATGAAGCAAGCCAAAAAGAATTTATCTTTTTTTCACTAGCACAAGTTTATTTAAAAGCAGGGTTTTTAGAGCGTAGTGTAGAGGCTTTATTGAATGCTTTAAAAATCAAAGCGCGCAATAAAGAAAGCTTAAAACTTTTAAAAATTGTTTATTTAAAACTCAAAGATTATGATAAGGTTTTAGATGTTTTAGAGTGTTTGTTTGAGCTAGGAGAAAATATATATGCAGAAAAAGCTTTGATAAAGGCTTTGAAAATTCAAGCAAGTTCTAAAGAGCAAGAGCAAAAACTAAAAGAAATTTTAGCTTTGAGCAAAGATAATGAGTATATTTTAAGACTTTGCTTTTTGCATTATAAAGATAAATTTACTCAAATGCCTCAATTTGAAAATGTCATTGATTTGCTTAATGAATGCAAAAGTCCGCTTAATCTTGAAGATGAAAAATACCATGAGTTTTTTTATGCAAAAAATTTAAGCACAAAAGCTATTTCTATTAAAAATCATAAACTAAAAATTTTAAAAATTTTAAACGATAATGAGCTAAGTGCAAATCTTAGCTTTACTTATGTGTGTAATAATTGTAAAAATCAAAGTCCTTTGTTTTTTTATCATTGTCCATTTTGTTATGAATTTGGAAAATGCGAGATTTATTATGAGGTAAAAGCTTGAAAAATATTGAAATTTATACTGATGGTTCTTGTTTAAACAACCCTGGCTTTGGAGGGTGGGCTTATGTTTTAACTTATAAAAATCATCAAAAAGAACAAAGTGGGGCGTGTGAGAATACAACAAATAACCGCATGGAGTTAATGGCTATTATAGAGGCTTTAAAAGCTTTAAAAGAACCATGTGAGGTAAAATTATACACAGATTCAAATTTAATGGTGCAAAGTATTAATGAATGGCTTGAAGGTTGGGTAAAAAAAGATTTTAAGGGTAAAAAAAATATTGATCTTTGGAAAGAGTATTTAAATGTAGCTAAAGATCATAAAATAACTGCTTTTTGGATCAAAGCACACAATGGCCATGAATTAAATGAGCGTTGCGATGAATTAGCAAGAAATGCAGCCTTAAAGCTCCAAGAAGAAAGGTCAATAAATGCTTAAAAAACTCCAAGAAAGACTAAATTATCATTTTAAAAATGAGCAATTACTCATCGAAGCTTTGACGCATAAAAGCTATAAAAAGCCTTATAATAACGAAAGATTAGAGTTTTTAGGCGATGCTGTGATGGATTTAGTGGTAGGGGAGTTTTTGTTTTTTAAATTTCAAAAAGACTCAGAAGGAAATCTTTCTAAACTTAGAGCAGCTTTGGTAAATGAAAAATCTTTTGCAACTTTAGCGCAAAAACTTGATCTTGGAGCATGTATTTTTATGTCTATCGCAGAAGAAAATAACGATGGACGCAATAAACCTTCCATACTTTCTGATGCTTTTGAAGCACTAATGGGGGCTTTGTATTTAGAAATAGGTTTTGAAAAAACCAAAAATATAGCATTAAATTTGCTTAATGAAGTTTATCCTCATATTGACACACAAAGTTTATTTAAAGACTATAAAACAAGACTTCAAGAAATTACACAAGCAAATATGGCAGGTACACCTGAGTATGTAGTGGTGAAAGCTTTTGGGCCTGATCATAAAAAGCAATTTGAAATCGCAGTGAAAATTCAAGGCATAGAAGTAGCAAGATCTACAGCAGGTAGTAAAAAAGAAGCCCAACAACAATGTGCTAAAATCGCACTTGAGAAATTAGGAAAACTATGAATAGTTTTGGAGTAAGATTTAAATTTACAAGCTTTGGTGAATCTCATGGTCAAGCTATAGGTTGTATAATAGATGGTATGCCAGCAGGAGTGAAGTTTGATTTTGATTTTTTACAAGAAATGCTAGATAAAAGAAAACCTGGTCAAAATAAATTTAGCACCCCTAGAAAAGAAGAAGATAAAGCTCAAGTTTTAAGTGGGGTTTTTGAGGGTTATACAACAGGAACCCCTATAAGTGTTTTGGTGTATAATGAAAATACACGTTCAAAAGATTATGAAAAAGATGTATTTCGTCCAGCGCATGCCGATTTTACCTATTATCATAAATATGGCATTAGAGATTATAGAGGCGGTGGAAGAGCCAGTGCTAGAGAAAGTGTAGCAAGAGTAGCAGCAGGAGCTGTGGCACAAATGCTTTTAAAAGAATTTGACATAGAGATAATGAGTGGGGTTTTTGGGGTAGGAAGTATTGATAGCAAACTTAGTAATGATGAGTTTGATTTTGATTATGCTAAAAATAGTGAAGTTTATGCTTTAGATAAAAATTTAGAGCAAAGTTTTAAAGATGAAATTTTAAAAGCTAAAAAAGCTAAAAACAGCATAGGTGCTAGAGTTTTTACTAGAGTAAAAAACCCTATAAAAGGCTTAGGTGAGCCTTTGTATGATAAGCTTGATTCTAAACTTGCTCATGCAATTATGGGAGTCAATGCGGTTAAAGCTATAGAAATAGGAAGTGGCATTCAAAGTAGCTATATGTATGGAAGTCAAAATAATGATGAGCTAAAAGATGGGGTGTTTTTAAGCAATCATAGCGGTGGGATCTTAGGTGGAATTTCTAATGGGGATTTTATTGATATAAAAACATATTTTAAACCAACCCCTTCTATATTTTTACCCCAACAAACACAAAATATTCAAGGAGAAAATATTATACACGAGTTGCAAGGTAGACATGATCCTTGTGTGGGTATAAGGGGTAGTGTTGTAGTAAATGCTATGGTGGCAATTTGCATGGCTGATGCTTTGCTTTTAAATGCAAGCTCAAATTTGCAAAATTTACAACGAGTTTATGTAAAAAATAAATAAAAATTTAATACTTATTTAGATATGATGATAAAATATCTTTAAAAAGGGAGAAATATGAAAAAAAATATTGTGTTTTTTGAAGTTAGAGGTGGTAGCGATAAAGGTGAAGATGGCCACAGAAAAGACACTATGCCTATGGTAAATGCCTTAAAAGAACAAGGTTGGAATGCTGAGGTTATCTTTTTTGAAGTAGAGAAAAAAGATGAAATTTATGAATATGTAAAAAACAATGCTGATGCTTATGTTTCTAGAATCAACCCAGGAAATTTAAAAGAAGAAAATGAGTATTTTGATATGCTTAGAAAACTTTGTGCAAATGGTGTTATAGGTATGCCTCATCCTGATGCGATGATAGGATATGGCGCTAAAGATGCACTTACTAAGCTTAATAAAACAGCTTTAGTACCTGAAGATACTTATGCGTATTATGATATTAAAACTTTTAAAGAAAGTTTCCCAAAAACTTTAGCAAAGGGTGAGAGGGTTTTAAAACAAAATCGTGGCTCAACGGGTGAGGGAATTTGGCGTGTGAGATTGATAGATGAGCTACCAGCAGGAGCTGTGAGCGTGCCATTAAATGCAAAAATCAAATGCACAGAAGCAAAAGATAATCACACAGAAGAAAGAGAACTTGGTGAGTTTATGGACTTTTGTGAGCAATACATTATAGGTGACAATGGTATGCTTGTAGATATGACTTTCTTATCGCGTATTAAAGAAGGTGAAATTAGAATTTTAATGCTTTATCATACTCCAATTTATGTAGTGCATAAAAAGCCTGCAGAAGGTGCTGATGCGTTCTCTGCTACACTTTTTTCGGGTGCAAAATACAGATATGATGAGCCAAAAGATTGGCAAGAATTAGTAGATTGGTTTTTAGCAACCTTACCTGAAATTCGTTCAAAACTTGGAAATTATGATATTCCTTTGATTTGGACTGCCGATTTTATCTTAGATACAGATGAGAATGGTAAAGATAAATATGTTTTAGGTGAGATTAATTGCTCTTGTGTAGGATTTACCTCTCCTGCTGAATTTGTTGAGCCTATTGCTAAAAAAGTAGCTCAAAATATCATTGATATCGTAAGTAAAAATTAACCCTTGTTTTAACAAGGGTTTTTTTTAAACTCATTATGCTTTTAACTATACTTTATATTATCGGAATTACTGTTGATGCGATGACAGGAGCTATTGCTGCAGGAAGACATAAAATGGATCTTTTTGGAGTGATATTTATAGCTTTGGTAACAGCTATTGGCGGAGGTTCGATTAGAGATATTTTACTTGATCATCATCCGCTAACTTGGATTAAAACTCCTGAGTATGTGATTTTAATTTGTGTTGCAGCTATGATTACAACAAAAATTGCTAAATATGTTATAAGGCTTGAAAAACTTTTTTTGATTTTAGATGCTATAGGTTTGGTTGTTTTTAGTGTTTTAGGTGCACAAATTGCAATAGAAATGGGGTATGGTTTTATAGTGGCTGTGAGTTCAGCTGTGATTACTGGTGTATTTGGTGGGATATTAAGAGATATACTATGCGCTAGGATACCACTTGTATTTCAAAAAGAAATTTATGCGGGTGTTGCTATATTAACAGGGGCTTTGTATTATATATTGTATATTTTGGGCGTAGATGAGTTATGGGTAATTCTTGCTTCATTGATTGTGGGAACCATAGCAAGACTTTTAGCGATATATTATGGTTTAAGTTTGCCTATATTTTCTTTTAAGGATGGAGAAAATAAAGAAAGTTAAAATTCTATCTTATAAACTCTTAAAGAGCAAGCTTCATTATCCATAATATTTTCAATAAAAATTCCACCATATTTTTCATAAAATCTTACAAGCTTGTTAGTAGGTAAAATTTATTTATATTTTTTATTTTTAAAATATTTATTTGATGTATTGATTGCAAATCAAGCTTAGTTATGGAAAATTGCTATTTATAAATATTTTTGTAATTAGAAGTTAAAAGTGGTGACCCATACGAGACTCGAACTCGTGTTACCGCCGTGAAAGGGCGATGTCCTAACCGCTAGACGAATGGGCCAAAACATTAAATTAAGAAATGAAATTATATCTTATTTAATTTAAAAAAAGCTTAATTATTTTACAAAACGCAGATAAAAATAGCCAAATACACCTGAAGCTAAGGAAGCTAGTAAAATAGCAAAATTATCTACAAAATTAAATATATCACTTACTTCATAGGCAAGGGCGTCTATAAAAAAGCTCATGGTGAAGCCTATGCCTGTGAGTATACAAACTCCATAGAGTTGTTTAAAATTAGCATCTTTTGGCAGTTTTGCAAGTTTAAGTTTAATTGCCATATAAGCAAAGCCAAATACACCTAGTTGTTTTCCAACAAATAAGCCCAAGAAAATCCCTACACTTACACCGCTAAATAGCATATGTGCTTCAATTTTTGAAAGATCAACCCCTGCGTTGGCAAAAGCAAAAAGTGGTAGTATTATAAAAGCTATCCAAAATTTTAAACCATGCTCGATTTCCTCTAATAAAGCATGATTGTTTTTTGTAAATACAGGTATAAATAAAGCTGTGATGATACCTGCTAAAGTTGCATGCACTCCACTTTTTAACACACTAAGCCAAAGCAATGCTCCAAGTATATAATAAAATGATTTTCTTTCATTACCCAAGCGATTAAGTAAAAATAAACCTACAATACAGCAAAAGGCAACAAAAAAAGCTAAAGTGGAAAGCTCTCCTGTATAAAAAATAGCAATGATTAAAATAGCTCCTACATCATCAAAAATTGCTAAAGATACTAAGAATATTTTTAAAGAACTTGGTATGCGTTGTTTTAGCATTGCAAGTATAACTAGAGCAAATGCAGTATCAGTTGCAGTAGGTATAGCCCAACCTTTTAAAACATAAGCATCGTTAAAATTGATAGCACAAAATATTAAAGCAGGGACAACTATACCGCCTATAGCAGCCATTAAGGGTAGGGTAATATTACTAAGAGTTTTAAACTCTCCTTGAACAAATTCTTTTTTTAATTCAAGTCCTATGGCAAAGAAAAAGATTGCAATAAGACCATCATTAATCCACAATAAAGAAGGCTTGAAAAGTTCCCAAGCACCTACTTTTACACCCATTTCTACACTTAAAAAATCCATATAGTGTTGTCCATAAGGACTATTTTTAAGTAGTAGGGCAAAGATTGTTGCTAATAAAAGCAACAATCCTCCTAAAATTTCAAGTGATAAAAAGTTTTGGAAACTTTTCAATTTCATTTTTTAAAACTATAAATAAGTTTTAAGTAAGCATATCCAACTATAGCGCTTAATAATGAAGCTACTAAAATAGCAAGCTTGTCTGAATACGCAAAAATGTCACTATTTTGATAAGCTAAGCCGTCTATAAAAAAGCTCATAGTAAAACCTATACCTGTGAGTATACAAACCCCGTAAAGTTGTTTGAAATTAACATTTTGTGGAAGTTTTGCTAAGCCTAGTTTTATACTAATATATGAAAATAAAAAGACACCTATTTGTTTTCCTAAAAATAATCCTAAAATAATACCTAAGCTAACCGAAGAAAACATAAAGCTTGGATCCATATCTTTTAAATCAACGCCTGCATTTGCAAAAGCAAAAATAGGCAAGATGAAATAACTTACCCAAGGCGCTAAGTCATGTTCTATTTCTTTTAAAAAAGACTCACCACTTTTTGTTTGAAGTGGTATAAATAAAGCAGTAATCACACCCGCCAAAGTCGCATGCACCCCGCTTTTTAACATGCTTATCCAAAATACTATAGCTATGATGATATAAAAAGATTTTTTGGTAACATGGAAATGATTTAGCAAATAAAGTGCTAAAATACACACTAAGGCAGCAATCATAGCAAAAACTGAAAGTTCACTTGTATAAAATAAAGCAATCACAATAATCGCACCCAAGTCATCAAAAATAGCTAAAGAAAGTAAGAATAATTTTAAAGAAGTAGGCACTCTTTTGCCTAAAAGCATTAAAATGCCAACCGCAAAAGCCACATCAGTAGCTGTTGGTATAGCCCAACCTTGCAAAGCAAAAGGATCTTTATAGTTAAAAAACGCAAAAATCAAAGCAGGTACTATCATACCGCCAAGTGCAGCAAATACAGGTAAAGACATAGCTTTTATACTATTGAGTTGTCCTCTTGTAACTTCATATTTTAATTCAAGCCCTATGGCAAAGAAAAAAATCGCAATAAGTCCATCATTAATCCACAAAAGCAAAGGTTTGAAAATTTCTAAACTTCCTGCTTGAAAACCAAAAGGAATATTTAAAAAATTGGTATATTGATCCGTTAAAGAACTATTTTGTAAAATGAGTGCAAGTACGGTAAAAAATATTAGCAAAACACCAGGAAAAGTTTCACTTTTAACAAAGGTTTGAAGTCTTTGCATAAATAGCCTTTTTAAATTTTTATTAACGTGTTATTTTAACATAAAAAGGCTTGAAATTTAAAGTTTAAGCAGAAAAACTGCTTAAACAGGTATAACGCGTATGTTTGGACTAAGTTCTTCTTGTAAGATATTTTCTATAGCATATAAGGTTGCACCACTTCCACTTGAACAGCCACTACATGCTCCAAGATAACGTATGTATATATCTATATTTTTATTTTCACTTTTTTGGATATCGATTACTTCCAAATCTCCACCATCACCGTGTAACATAGGACGCACATCGCTATCTAAAACAGCCTCTACTGCTTTTAGTTGTTTAACCATGGTCATATCATCAAAAGCAATATCGGCTTTGCTTTGATCTTTTAGCTTTTCTCTTTCCATTTCAGCCCTAGTTTCAGCTAAAATATCTACAAGATAATAATCTTTTTTCTCATGTCCTCCAGGCTTAACACAAGATTTACAAAAAGCACCTGCTTTAGTAAATTGCGTGATTTCTTCTACTGTATGTAAATCATTTAGTTTGATTACTTCTTTGATGGTTCCAAGGCTTACCCTAGCACACTCACAAACTATAATTTGATCTTCAAAGTCTTCAGGATTAACACCTTTATAATGCGCTGCAGCTTGTTTGATAACATCATAAGCCATAACCGAACAGTGCATTTTTTGCGGTGGAACTGCAGGAGTTTCAGGGTTATCTCTCATAGCAAATTCAACATCTAAATTTGTAATTTTTACAGCCTCATCTACAGTTTTACCTATACAAAGATCAACCATAGTATCACTACTTGCTATTGCTGTACCACAGCCAAAGCTTTTAAATTTAGCATCAATGATTTTATCAGTTTTTTCATCCACTAACCAATAAAGCCTAACCGCATCGCCACAGCTTTCAGCTCCAAAATCTGCAACAATAAGTTTTGCATTTGCTTTTTGTGCATCTTCTTGTGTGAATTCACCCATATGTTGAGGGTTATTCATTCTATCTTGTACTTTTTGAGAATACTCATCCCAAATTGATCCGCCAATTAAATTATTCTTTGCCATTTTTTATCCTTTAAATATTTTCAGGCTTATATGCATAAGTACTTGAGATTGCTCTAAGTCTTTGCGTTGCTTTTTTTATTTGCTCTGCTGCATAATCAATTTCATCTTCTGTGTTAAATCTTGATAAAGAAAGTCTTAGAGCAGTATGAGCTAAATCATTTTCAGCACCAATTGCCTCCATGATAGGATTACTCTCAAGTGCTTCGCTAGCACAGGCTGAACCAGTGCTTGCTGCTATACCATTTTTGTTTAAATCCCAAAGCATAGCTTCGCCTTCTACACCTTTAATACTTGCTAAGATGGTATTAGGAACCCTTCTTGATCTATCCCCAACTACACTTGTATCAGGCATAGCTAAAATTAAATCTTCTAATTTATCTCTTAATCTTCTAATGTGTGAGTTTTCAAAATCAAGCATAGTATTTGCAATTCTTAAAGCTTCTGCCATTGCTATAATATATGGTACATTTAAGGTTCCACTTCTTCTACCACCCATATGTTCACCACCATGTAAAAGCGGAGTTAATTCTATATCCTTTTTAATATAAAGTCCACCTACACCTTTTGGACCATGAAATTTATGTGCAGAAAATGAAGCAAAATCAACCCCAGCTTTTGCAAAATTAACCTTGATTTTCCCAACAGCTTGAGTTGCATCAGTATGAAATAATGCTCCATATTCATGAGCAATTTGAGCCATTTCTTCTATAGGAAAAATCATGCCAGTTTCATTATTTGCCCACATAATGCTTACTAGCGCAGTTTTATCTGAAATAGCTTCTTTTAAATCTTTTACACTAGAAACACCCTCATGATCAACGCCAAGTTCTATGACTTTTACTCCTAAAGATTTTAAAAACATAGCACTAGCTGCTACTGCAGGATGTTCTACACTAGAAATAATTATTTCATTTCTATCGCTATTTAAAATTCTATCAAAATACACACCTTTTAATACCCAATTAATACTCTCTGTAGCACAGGAAGTGATAATGATATCATCTAAATCGCTTGCTCCAAGTCCTGCATAAAGTTTATCCATAGCTTCTTTTAAAGCAGGATGAGTTGCACTACCCCATTGATGAAGGCTGTTTGGATTGCCATAATGTTCTTTTAAAAAAGGTTTCATAAGCTCATAAGCTTCTGGTGCGAGCTGTGTTGTTGCATTGTTATCTAAATATACTTTCAAATTATACTCCTTTAATTAGGATAATTTTTATCTTTTTTGTTAATATACACTAAAATATTAAATTTAATATTAAATCAAGTAAGTTTTTAACTTGTGCAAAAATTTTTGTTATTATTTTAGCACAAGTTTAAGCCATAGCATTTAAATAAGAGTGTAAAATTTTATTAATACTTGCTTGTCTTTTGCGATTTTCTAAAAATTGAGTATCTAAAAGTTCTTTTTGGGTGTTTATTTTTTCAAGGTCTATATTAGAATCATTTTGATTGAACTCTTTTTTTAAAGCTTCAAAATCTTTGCTAATTTGCTCACTATAAAGACTATAAATAGAGCTTGAATTGGCAAATTCTTGCATATTGATATTATGCTGATAGTTAATGTATTGTTGAAAGAAAACTGAAAGTTTATCTTCTGAAGTATTGTTTTTATCTACCCCATTAATATGTAAGTATAAATCAAAACTCATTTTTTCTTTGTTGCTTTCACTTAGATAATCTTGCATGCTCATTTGACCTCTCATGAGTTTTTGAAAATTTACATTAGAAGACATATCTAACTCAATAGGCGATAGAAAAAAATTAGCTTTATTGTGATTTTGTTCTTTTAAATCATGATAAATATAATTGAGCAGCAATCCACTTTTAGAAACCTCCCCTTGTTTATTTAAATAAGGTTTTATAATAGGATTACTAGCTGTGTTTTCAATGCTCGCATTGAATGCAAAATCTCCTATTTTATTATCAAGCATTAAGGTATTTAGATTTTTATTTGTTTCTTTTGCATTTTGTAAGCTTTTGTCATTTTCATAAACTTTTAAAATTTTTCCTTCATAAGTATAGCTATAACCTTGATTTAACTCAGAAATTTGCGTTTTACTTAAAAAATCATTGTCATTGTTTTGAAACTGTGGATTTATAGTTTTTAATGTATTGTGATAAGTGTTTAAAAGTCTTGGTAAGTCTATTTTGTTGTAGTTTAAATTCTCATCAAGCTTTATAAGTTGTTTTGAAATTTCTCTTATACTTTTTATATTAATATCATAATCAAGAGGTAAAGCAGCTGTTTTATTAAGATCTTTTTCAAAAAAACCTTGCTCATTAATTCTAAAACCAAATTCACTTGCATAAGTTACTTTATAATCTAAATTAGAACCTTTTATATCAAGTAAATCACTTTTAATATTGGTATTTTCTTTTTTTTCTTCTGCGTGTCCAGTTTTTGCAAAAGGATAATTTGCAAAATTCTGATACGGATTAACATTAGAATTTACAAACATAACTCTTCTCTTCAAAAATATTGCTTAGCTTTAAAAAAGCAAAAGCTATGCCAAAATTTTTGAATCGAAGAGAAAAATTAAGCGTAAATGTCAAGTAATCCTGAACTAGTGCTAGGAGTAGTAGTTGGAGTAGGGTTTGCATTTACGCCTTCAAGTACTTGCATTACTGCATTTTCATTGGCTTCTATGGTTTTTTTCATCATAGTAGTTGCAATGTTAAGCATTAAACTTGCTTGATTGTTAGTAACTTCGCCCATAACATACTCCTTTTGTTTGGATTAGTAATATTATCGGCAAAGTTTGGTTAATATTAAGCTATATTATAAATTTTTGATAAGTAGTGATTGTGAGTGTTTTCTTTTGCTTCAAGCATATCGATATAGTTTTTAAACTCATCCATATCTTTAAAAAGATTTTTCATAGTAGCACTAATTTCGCTAGAAAAATTTTGAAGATTGCTTTGTGTTTTTAAATATCTTTCTATTTGATAAATTCTAGCTACTTCTCTTTCGTACTCATCTTGAATCATTCTTTTTGCACTAAATTCTGCATTCAAGCTTTTTTTATCATTGATAATAAAAGATTTTTTTTGATTATTAATTTTAAATTCAACGATAAATTCTTCTTTTGAATTAATAATCTTTAAGTATTTTAACTTAGCTTTATCTTCTAGTAAAACAAAGCTTACACACTCTAAAAACATATGTGTAAAGATTTCTCTTTCAAAAATATTTTGACAAATATCAGTATATTTTAAACCTAAGTTTTGCTGATGATCTAAAAACGTTACATTTGACATGATCCATCCTTTTTTCATGACTTTTTATCATAAAAAAAGCAAAAATCATTCCAATTATTGCATATCAATCATCTTTAGCATATTAATCGTATCTTCAAATTCAAAACTTTCTTCAGGATTTTGACTTAAAAATTGTTGCATAAAGTCTTTTTTAGCAATGGCTTGATCGAGTTCTTTATCGGTACCTTTTTGATAAGCACCAATTCTAAGTAAAACTTCATTTTCTTTAAGCAAAGAATTTAAACGCTTAAATTTTCTAGCAGCTAGTTTGTGTTCATCACTAATAATATCCCCCATAACTCTTGAGGCTGAATTTTGTATATTTATAGGCGGATAAATTCCAAAGTCAGTAAGTTCGCGACTAAGTACTATATGGCCATCAAGTATTGATCTGCTTTGGTCGGCTATTGGATCACTCATATCATCTCCATCAACTAACACGGTAAAAAAAGCCGTTATAGTGCCTTTACCTTCTTCTTTTCCTGCGCGCTCCATAAGCTGAGGTAAAAGACTTAAAACGCTTGGCGGATAGCCTTTTGTCGTAGGAGGCTCACCTAGAGCTAGGCCTATTTCTCTTTGAGCCATAGCAAAACGCGTTACACTATCCATGATAAATAACACATCTTTGCCTTGTTCTTTAAAATACTCAGCCACACTCATAGCGCAAAATGCTCCGTATTTTCTCATCAGCGCGCTATCATCACTTGTTGCAACGATTATGACAGTATCATCAAGTTTACCACCAAGATTTTTTTGTATAAATTCAGGAATTTCTCTACCACGTTCCCCTATTAAAGCTATGACTTTAATCGGAGCTTTGGAATTTTTTACTATCATACCCATAAGGGTTGATTTTCCTACCCCACTTCCTGCAAAAATCCCAAGCTTTTGTCCTACCCCGCAAGTTAAAAGTGCATCTATTGTTTTAACACCTACTGGAAAAACTTCTTCTATCAAACCTCGTTTCATTGCATCAATAGGTGCACGCATAATAGGCATAAATTTACTTGCCTCAATAGGTCCTTTACCGTCTTTTGGTCGCATAAAAGGATCAACCACTCTTCCTAAAAGTTTATCACTAACACCTATTTGCATACCCGCATCATTAATAAAAGCACGATCGCCTATTTTAAAACCTTCCACAAAACCAAAAGGACTTAAATAACTTAAATTCTCATCTACTTCTACCACCATAGCCATAGCTTCTTTGCTCTCATCTTCACTAGAAACTATTTTAATAATATCACCTATGCTAGTTTTTAAACCATTTATTTCTATACTAGTACTTGAAATTTTAGTAATTTGTCCAAAAACACTAGCAAGATTTTGTGAAACAATTTTGCTACGAAGTTTTTCTAAACCCATTAAAATCTAACCTGTTTTGCTGAGTTAATTAAGGTAAAAAATTCTTTTCTCGTTTTTTCACTTTTTAAAAAACTACCTCTTAATGCTGAAGTGCTAGTGGTAGAATTTGCCTTTTGCACCCCACGCATTTCAACACACATATGTCTTGCTTCAATAACCACCCCAACGCCTTTTGCACCTACATGTTCCATTAGTGCTTCTGCGATTTGCTCTGTGAGTTGTTCTTGAATTTGTAAGCGTCTTGCAAAAACTTCCACAAGGCGAGGAATTTTACTAAGTCCTACGACTTTTTTATCTGGTATATACGCAACATGCACGCGCCCAAAAAAAGGCAAAAGATGATGTTCGCAAAGACTGTAAAATTCTATATCTCTTACTAAAACCATTTCATTGTTTGAACTTTCAAATAAGGCATCATTTAGTATTTGTTTTGGATCTTGTTTATAACCGCTATTTAAAAATTCAAAAGCCTTAAAAACTCTTGTAGGAGTTTTTAAAAGCCCTTCTCTTTGTGGATTTTCCCCGATAATTTCTAACATATTTTTTACTGATTGTTCAAATTTTTCTTGCATTTTTTCTCCATCAAAAATTAAAATTTTAACATATTTTTATTTTTATATAAAGTGATAAGGAAAATTTTGGTATATTATCAAAAAATTTTATTTAAAAAGGGAAAATATTATGGAAGTTACAGCAAAACTAATTGATTTTGCAAATGCAAATGCTACTGTGAAAATTGCTCAAGGAGCTATTAAAGCAGAAGTTGAAAAATTAGCTAAAAAAGCGTCTAAAACTATGAAAATGGATGGTTTTAGAGCAGGAAAAGTTCCTGTTGCTGCTATACTTAAAAGATATGAAAAAGAGCTTACAAGAGATGCGGAGCAAGATCTTTTAAGAAATGCTGTAGATGGTGCTTTAAAAGAAGTTCAAAAAGAGGCTAAAGATTTAGTAGGTGAGCCATATTTTGAAAAATTTGATAGAAAAGATGGTGCTATTGAGGCTCAAATGGTATTATCTTTTAGGCCAGAAGTAAAATTAGATGGATATGAAGAACTAATTCCAACTTATAATACACCAAAAGTAACTCAAAAAGAAATTGATGCAAAAAAAGAAGAATTATTAAAAAGATTTGCTACTCCTGAAGCGATTAAAGAAGCAAGAGCTTTAAAAGAAGGCGATTTTGCTAAATTTGATTTTGAAGGTTTTGTTGATGGTAAAGCTTTTGATGGTGGAAAAGCTCAAAATTATGTTTTAGAAATTGGTTCAAAACAATTCATACCAGGATTTGAAGAAGGTATGGTTGGTTTAAAAGCAGGTGAGGAAAAAGATATTAATGTAACTTTTCCAAAAGAATATGGCGCAGCGCATTTAGCAGGAAAAGATGCAGTATTTAAAGTAAAAATTCATGAAATTCAAGAACTTAAATTACCTGAATTAAATGAAGAGCTTTTAAAAAGCTTGTTGCCTGAAGAAAAAGAACCAAGTGTTGAAAAATTAGATGCAAAATTAAAAGAGCAACTAAAAAATGAAAAAATCTTTAAACTTATCAATGATGAGCTTAAAAATCAATTTGCAGAAGCTTTGGTAGCTAAGTTTGACTTTGTTTTACCAAGAAATATAGTAGAACAAGAAACAGATATGCAATTTAGAAGCTCTTTGAGAACTTTAAGCGAAGAAGAATTAAAAGAATTTAAAGATGAGGCTAAATATAAAGAAAAAAGAGAAAGTTTCAAAGAAGATGCACAAAAAAGCGTAAAATTAACTTTCATTATAGATGAGCTAGCAAAACTTAGAAATGTTACAGTAAGCGATCAAGAATTAATCCAAGCGATTTATTTTGAAGCTTATAGATATGGCTTTAACCCACAAGAACATTTAGACAATTACAAAAAACAAGGTGCATTGCCTGCCATTAAAATGTCTTTAATTGAAGAAAAACTTTTTGCTGATATTTTCAAAAAAAATGACAAAAAGAAAACTGAAAAAGAAAGTGAAAAATAATGAGCTCATACATACCTTATGTGGTTGAAAAAACAAGCAGAGGCGAAAGAAGTTATGATATTTATTCAAGACTTTTAAAAGATAGAATTATCATGCTAAGTGGCGAGATCAATGATGATCTTGCTGCTTCTATCGTAGCTCAGCTTTTGTTTTTAGAGGCTGAAGATCCTCAAAAAGATATTTATCTTTATATTAACTCACCAGGTGGGGTTGTAACTAGTGGATTTAGTATTTATGATACAATGAATTATATTAAAGCTGATGTAAGTACTATTTGTATTGGTCAAGCTGCTTCAATGGGTGCATTTTTGCTAAGTTGTGGTGCTCCAGGGAAAAGATTTGCTTTACCAAATTCAAGAATTATGATCCATCAACCACTAGGTGGAGCAAGAGGACAAGCAACTGATATAGAAATTCAAGCAAAAGAAATTCTAAGATTAAAAGCAATTTTAAATGATATTTTGGCTAAAAACACCAAACAAAAACTTTCTAAAATAGAAAAAGACACCGATAGAGATTTTTTTATGAGTGCAGTAGAGGCTAAAGAATATGGCTTAATCGATAAGGTTTTGGAAAAAAGTTTTAAATAAGGAAAAACATAGCAATGTTAGATGATGATTTATTTGCCGATTTAAATTTAAGTAGCGATCCAACTCCAGCCAAAGAAGCTCCAAAAATTCAAAAAATTAGTGGAGGTGAATTTGAAAAATTTGCAAAGTCTATTTTGACTGAGCTTGTGAAAGATAATGTACCTCCAACGCCAACTAATTACGGAGTTTATTTTCAAAAAATGCTTGAAGAACGTCCGGTAGCTTTTAAGAAAAAAGTTAGTGAGATTATGGAATTTGAGCAAAATGATGATGGTATCAAACGTGCAAATATAGAGCAAGAAATCAAAAAAAGTTTTAGTTCTACTTCGGCATTATTGCAATACATTGCTATGATTTATAGGCATCTTGAAACAGTTAAAGATATGCTAAGAAGACGTAATTCAGAACTTGCAATTAGCACAGGAAATTTAGCAGTATCTAATGTGATTCACGCGCTTGAAGCAGATCTTTCAAGATTTTCTAGTATTTTAGATAAATATTCAGATGAGATTAAAGAAAATTTTGATGAGGTTAGACAAACTTATAAACATATAGAAGAGCAAAGTGATTTTGATTCTAAATTTGGAGTTTATAATAAAAAATACTTTTTAGAAAATTTAGAAAAAAGCATTGAAAGTAATGCAAAATATAACTATCATACTTCCTTAATATTTTTTAGAGTAAAAGAAGAAATTCTTGAGCAAACTTATACTCAAAAAGAAAAAAATGCTTTTTTAAAAGGCGTGTGTAGAATTTTTAGTAAAAATGTCTCTTCAAGTGATATAGTTGCTCATTGTGGAAACAATATTTTTGCTATGATGATTTCTCATACAAATTTAGAAAAAGCACAAGAAATATGCAATAAAATTTTAGAATCTTTAGAAAATTCAAATTTTTTCCTAGCAGATAAAGAAATAGATGTAGATGTTGAAGTGGCTATAAGTGCTGTTAATCAAGATAGCAAGGGTGAAGAATTAATAGAAAAATGCATTGAAGCTTTAAAAGATTCAGGAAAAAATTTAGAACCCTTTATAATAGTGGAAAAAGAAAAATGATAAGAAAGATAATTACCTATCCTAATCCAAGATTATTTTTAGAGTCAAAAAAAGTAGAAAATTTTGATAAAGATTTACATATACTTTTAGATGATATGTATGAAACAATGATAGCTAATAAGGGCGTAGGTTTAGCTGCTATTCAAGTTGATGTGCCAATTAGAGCTTTGCTTGTAGATATTGGTGATGAAGAAGGTGAGCAAAAAGAAGATAAGCAAACTCTTTTAGAAATTATTAATCCCATTATAACACCTTTAGATGATGAAAAAATTTCTTGCAACGAGGGTTGTTTAAGCATACCAGGTTTTTATGAAGATGTAATGCGCTATAAAAATATACAACTTGATTATCAAGATAGGTTTGGAAAGCCACAAAGTTTACAAGCGCATGATTTTTTAGCAGTGGCTATTCAACATGAAGTTGATCATCTTGATGGACATTTATTTATAGAAAAACTTTCTTTTTTAAAACGCCAAAAATTTGATAAAGACTTTAAGAAAAAATCCAAAAAGAACAAATGAAAAAACTAAAATGTGCAAGTTTTTCTACAGAGCTTGATATTATCGATGTAGAATCAACTTTCACAAGAGGTTTGCCAGGTTTTAGTATAGTAGGCCTTGCAAATTCTACCATCAAAGAAAGCACAGAAAGAGTTAAGGCAACTTTATTAAGTCAAAATTTTAATTTCCCAGCACAAAAAATCACTATCAATCTTAGTCCATCAGATATCCCTAAAAATGGCTCTCATTTTGATTTGGCTATTGCGATTTTGATTTTATTTCAAAAAGAAAATTTAGATGACTTTTTTGTTTTTGGAGAACTTGGATTAGATGGAAGTATAAAAAGTACTGCTAGTTTATTTTCTATCTTGCTTTTTTTAAGTGCAAAAGTACAAAATGCCAAAGTAGTAGTACCAAAAGCCATAGCGCAAAAAGCTTCGATGATACCTAACTTAACAATCTATGCTTTGGAAAATTTAGCCCAAGCTATGGATTTTTTTAAAGAAAAAAATTATGAGAATTATCATATAAATAATGCTCATCCTTTGTTTGAAAATGCCATAGAAATTAATAATCAAAAATATATAAAAAATTCTATTTACCCTTATGATTTTAAAGAAGTTAAGGGTCAAGAAAATGCTAAATTTGCTTGCATAATAGCAGCTTTGGGTATGCATAATATTTTATTTGAAGGTAGTCCAGGTAGTGGTAAAAGTATGTGCGCTAAAAGACTTCCTTTCATCATGCCACCACAAAGTTTGAAAGAAATTTTAGCCCAAAATGCCTATAAGTCATTAAATTCTTTAGATGATGATTTTAGTGCTAGTAGGGTTTTTAGAAGTCCTCATCATACAAGCACTAGAGCTAGTATTTTTGGCGGAGGAACTAAAAATGCTAAGATAGGAGAAATAGCACTTGCAAATGGAGGGGTTTTGTTTTTTGATGAGTTTCCCCATTTTTCAAAACAAATCATAGAAAGTTTAAGAGAGCCGCTAGAGGATTTTAAAATTCTTATTTCAAGAGTTAATACTAAAGTAATTTATGAAACTAAATTTTTATTTGCTTGTGCGCAAAATCCCTGTCCTTGTGGAAATTTGTTTTCTAAAAGTCTTGTATGTCGTTGCCAAGAGATGGAAATTAAAAAATATAAAAATAAAATTTCATCTCCTATTTTAGATAGGATTGATCTTTATGTAGCTATGGATGAGATTTCGCATGAAGATAAAACAAGCTTGACTTCTAAGCAAATGAGTGAAATGGTTTTTAAAGGATTTTTATTTCAAAAACAAAGAAAACAAGAAGAATTTAATGCTAAATTAAATGATGAGCAGCTGAAACAATTTTGTATTTTAGATTCTACTGCGAACGAAATTTTACAAAAGGCTATAAATTCATATAATCTTTCTCAAAGAGGGGTAAATAAAACCATAAAAGTAGCAAGAACCATTGCAGATTTAGAGCAAAGTGAGTTGATTTTAAAAACTCATATTTTAAAAGCATTAAGTTTTAGAATGAGAACTACATAGGAGAAAAAATGGATAACAAAAGTGTGGCGATCTTTATTGATGCAGAAAATATTCCTTCAAAATATGCAAAATCTATTTTTGATATCACTTCTGATTATGGAGAAATCGTTATAAAACGAATTTATGGAGATTGGACACAAAAAAATATACAAAATTGGAAAGAACAAATCGCACAATATTCTATTATCGCTATGCAGCAATTTAATTTTATAGCTAATAAAAACTCAAGCGATATGTACTTAATCACTGAGATTATGAGTTTTTTTTATGAAAAAGATATTGATATTTTTGTCATTGTTTCAAGCGATAGTGATTATACTAGTTTAATCCAAAGGCTTAAAGAAGGCAAAAAGCAAGTTATAGGTATGGGTTTAAAGCAAGCTGTAAAATCTTATGTGAATTCTTTTAGTGAATTTTTTTATTTAGATCAAGATGAATCTAAAGAAAAAGTATTAAGCACTAAAGAATATATCAAAGATTTAATCAATATCACAGAAGCCTTAATAGAAGAAAAAGGCCGTGCTGAATATGCTCAAATTCGCACTAATATGAATAGAAAACACGCAAATTTTATCCCCCAAAATTTTGGTTTTAAAAATTTTAGAGCTTTAGTAAAAGAGTTTTTACCACAAATGAAACAATTTAAAGAAGGTAATGAAAAAAATATTTATTTTCTTATTGAAAAAACAAAGGCTTGATAATGGAAAATATCTTGATAGCCTTTTTAGTTGTTGTAATTTTAGCTTTTATATGGTATGTGTTTAAAAGCCAAAAAGAAAAAGTAAAATTGGAGTTTTTAGACCAAAACAATATAGCATTGCAAAATCAACTTGCTAATTTAGAGCTTGAAAAAACTACACTCATGGAAAAAAATTCCAAACTTTTAGATGAAAAAATATTATATTTATCTAAAAATGAGGCTTTAGAAGCAAAATTAGCTCAAAAAGAACAAACCCAACAAGAACTTTTAAATATACATTTAAAAGAGCGTGCGAATTTAAAAGAAGAATATACTCAAACTTTAATAAAACTAGAGGAAAAATATAAGCAAGGTTTAGTGGAATTAAAACAAGAATTAGAACAAAATTTACAAAAACAAAATGCTAATATTTTAAACCAAAACAAACTTATGCTTAATGAGGATACAAAAAAAATCTTAGAAGAAATTTTCTTGCCTGTGAAAAAAAGTGTTAAAGAATACAATGAAAGATTGAATTCAAATGAAATTAGTCTTAAAACCCATATTGATAATATGTTTAAATTTAGTCAAAATATGACAGAAAATGCAGATAAGCTAGCTAAAATTTTAAAGGGCGATAAAAAAATTCGTGGTAATTTTGCAGAATTGCAACTAAAATCTGTTTTAGAAAATAGTGGTTTGGTAGAGGGCGTGCAGTATAAATTGCAAGAGAGATTTCAAGAAGAGGGTAAAACCTATATTCCTGATGCGGTAGTATTTTTAGATAAGCAAAAAAGTATAATCATAGATGCAAAATTTTCTTTGCCAAGTGATTTTGCTTTTGAAGATATTAGTCAAAACACCTGTCTTGATCTAGCTTATAATCTAAAATCAAGAATTGATGAGTTAGCCAAAAAGCCTTATATGCAGTATGATAAACACACTTATGAGTTTATTTTGCTTTTTATACCTTATCAAAATATCTTAGATTTGATTTTAAATGTAGATCTTGAAATTTATCAATACGCTTATAAAAAAAAGGTTTATTTAACTACACCAAACACTCTTTTTATGGCACTAAATACGATAAATATTTCATGGAAAAATATACAAAGTAATGAAAATATCTTAAAAGCTTTTGATGAGCTTGGCAAATTTCATGATAAATTTGCAGGTGTTTTAGATGATTTTGAAAAAATCAAAGAAAATGTTAAAAGATTAAACTCAAATGTAGATAATATGCAAACAAAGCTTACTCATGGAAGTGGAAATATCGCTTCAAGAGTGATAAAGCTTAAAGAGCTAGGCGCTAAAACCCAAAAGCTTATAAAATGTGAGATGAGCGATGAAAGTAGTATTTAAAGATAATGTTTCTTATGAAAAAGAGCTTGTTGAAAAAGGTTTGGATGAGTTTTTAATGATGGAAAATGCAGGCATAGAGCTTGCAAATTTGATTAAGAAAAAAAGTAAAAACATAAAAAATGCTAAAATTTTATTTTTGCTTGGTACTGGTGGAAATGGAGCTGATGGACTTGTGGCCATTAGACACTTAAAAAAAGCTTTTGCTTATGTTGTGCCATATAAAAAAAATACGATATTTATCAAGCAAGAGCAAATTTTAAAAAATATAGGTTTTAATTTCTTAAAAAAAGAACCTAAATTTAAAGATTTTGACATTATAGTTGATTGTGTTTTTGGAAGTGGTTTAAATAAAGCTTTAGATGAAAATTTACAAAGAATTTTTAAAAAAATTACTAAAAGCAAGGCTTTAAAAATAGCTTGTGATATTCCCAGTGGGCTTGGACAAGAGCTATGTTTTAAGGCTGATTATACTCTTTGCATGGGGGTAATTAAAGAAATTTTATTAGAAGATTTCGCAAAAGAATTTGTAGGTAAAATTAAAATTGCGAATTTGGGTTTAAAACCTTATATGCAAAATACTTCAAGTTTTTTACTAGAAAAAAAAGATTTAAAACTCATTACAAAAAAGGCTAACTCAAATAAAGGTGATTTTGGCCATGTTTATATTTTTGCCAATAAAAGCGCGGGTACTTTAGCTGGACTTGGTGCTTTAGGGTTTGGAGCGGGGCTTGTGTCTTTAGTGGCTAAAGAAAGCTTTTCGCCTTTGATTATGCTAAAAGATGATATTGAAGGCAAAATAAATGCAGCTGCTATAGGTATGGGGCTTGATGATTTAAGTATTTTAAAAGATGAAAGATTAAAAAATATTCCTTTAGTCTTAGATGCAAATTGCTTTCAAAGTGAAAATTTGCTTTTATATCTCAATAGAGAAGATGTTGTTTTAACCCCTCATCCTAAAGAGTTTTCTATGCTTTTAAAGCTTTGTTTTAATGAGGATATAAGCGTAGAAGAAATTCAAAACAAACGCTTTTTTTATGCAAGAAAATTTAGTTCTAAATTCCAATGTGCTTTGGTGTTAAAAGGGGCTAATCCTATCATCGTTCAAAAAGAAAAACTTTTTGTAGTAAATTGTGGCAATGAAGCTTTGGCAAAAGGTGGAAGTGGGGATGTGCTAAGTGGCATGATAGCGGCTTTACTTGGAGCTAAATTTAATGCTTTAGAAGCTGCTAAAAATGCAGTATTAGCTCATGCTTTAGTAGTTAAAAATTATAAGAAAAATAAAATTAGTTTTGATGCTTTAAAATTAATAAAGGGGTTAAAATGCTTATAAAATTAGCAGTTTTATTTAGTGGTAATGGAAGCAATTTGGAAAATATTTTAGAAAAATTACATAAAAAAACTTTTGGTAAAAATACCTTTGAAGTGGTTTTGTGTGTATGCAATAAAAAAGAAGCTTATGGCATACAAAGAGCTTTAAAATATAACCTTGATACTAAAATCATAGAACATGAAAAATTTACTTCAAGAGAAGAATTTGACGCAGAATTAGTAAAAATTATAAAAGAAAGTCAAGCAGATTTGACCATCTTAGCAGGATTTATGCGAATTTTAAGTCCTATTTTCACTCAAAATATAAAAGCTATTAATCTTCATCCTTCTTTGCTTCCTTTATTCAAAGGTGCTCATGCTATCAAAGAAAGCTATGAAAGTGATATGAAAGTAGCAGGCATTAGCGTGCATTGGGTTAATGAAGAGCTTGATGGTGGTAAAATCATTGCACAAAAGGCGTTTGAAAAAGCTAATTTAAACTTTGAAGAATTTGAAGATAAAATCCACCAGCTCGAACATACACTTTTGCCTGAAACCATTGTAAAAATTTTTGAAAATGATTAATTTTTCATCATTATAATTACGCTTTTGTTTAAGGAAAGTAAATGTTTGAATGGATTTTTAGTGTAGATGCTTGGGTGGTATTGCTTACTCTTACAGCTTTGGAGATTGTACTAGGTATTGATAATATCATTTTTCTAGCGATTTTAGTTTCTAAATTACCACCAGAACATAGAGATAAGGGTAGAATTCTAGGTCTTGCTTTTGCGATGATTACTAGAATTTTATTGTTATTGTCTTTATTTTGGGTGATGAAACTTGTCACACCTTTATTTAGTATATTGGGTAATGAAATTTCAGGTAGAGATTTGGTGCTTTTGCTTGGAGGTTTGTTTTTAATAGTTAAGTCTATTAAGGAAATTAAAGAAAGTATAATGCACCAAGAGGAAAGTCAAAGTAATATAAAAATTAGTAATAAGCTTTGGGTTGTAGTTGCTGAAATAGCTGTGATAGACATAGTATTTTCTCTTGATAGTGTTATTACTGCTGTGGGCATTGCTCAAGATATAGAGATTATGATTATTGCTGTGATTATTGCAGTTTTAGTTATGCTTTTTGCCTCTAAACCAATTGCAGATTTTGTAGAAAAATATCCAAGCATTAAAATCTTAGCCTTGGCATTTTTAGTAATGATAGGCTTTGTTTTAGTATGTGAAAGTTTTGATATCCATATAGATAAAGCATATATTTATACAGCTATGGCTTTTTCTTTGATAGTAGAAATTTTAAACATCATTTCACAAAAAAAACAAACAGACAATTCTTAAAATATTTAGCATTTTTTATGCTAAATATTTTTTTATCTTGACTTTTAATATTTTTTTATGTAAAATAACGCTTTATTTTTGTACATCGGGGTGTAGCGCAGTCTGGTTAGCGCACTTGGTTTGGGACCAAGGGGCCGAAGGTTCGAATCCTTTCACCCCGACCATTTTTATAAATGGTGAGTGTAGCTCAGTCGGTTAGAGCATCAGATTGTGGTCCTGAGGGTCGTGGGTTCGATTCCCATCACTCACCCCATCAGCGCTCGTAGCTCAACTGGATAGAGCGACAGACTTCGGATCTGTAGGTTATGGGTTCGATTCCTATCGGGCGCACCATAAGCCTATTGTTACTTTTATTTTTATGCGCTCATAGCTCAGCTGGATAGAGCAACGGCCTTCTAAGCCGTAGGTCAGAGGTTCGAATCCTCTTGAGCGTACCACTTTTGCGGATGTGGTGAAATTGGCAGACACGCCAGACTTAGGATCTGGTGCAGCAATGCGTGAAGGTTCAAGTCCTTTCATCCGCACCACTATTTTAAAATTCTTTTAAGCATTTAAATTTTTACAATTCATCTTAATCGTATTTATAATAATAAGTTAAATTTATAATATTATAAAATAGGAAGATGTCATGATAAATACATATCAAGTTAAAATTATCGAAAATTTTTGCAAGGATAAATTTAAAAAAGATACAAGAACAAAAGATTTTTTTCATACCTTTTTGGCTCAAAATTTAGAAATTTATACCAATATAGAAGATCAAAAGTATGCCAAAGATACAATATTAATATATAAAATTTTTGATATATGTATTATATGTATAAAAGATGGAGTCTCTGTAAGTCAAGAGTATTGTCAATTTAAAAAAGGTGTGATAGATCATATAGTTGTATATACTGATGAAAACATGAATGATGGTAAAATATCGCAACTATTAAGAGGTAGTTCTACATTAAAAATAGATAAATCAAATTGTTATGATAATCCAGATATTAAAGTTGTGTTTTCAGAAAAAGGCTTTTTGTTTCAGGCTAGATTTAATAATTGTGAAAGTAAATTTAACGATACAATGACTATGTTTGCGCTTTCTTTGGCTTATCGTGAGAAAATGGAGTATTATTTAAATTTAACTTCAAGCATTATAGATAAAGAAAATTATCATGATGTTATTGATATTAAAAAAGATTTTTATGTTTTTAATCTAAAGTATTTTTTTAGTAATCCAGTGCACTATAACTACCAACAAAAACATGCAATATGGAAAATTATATTTCAATATTACAATATTTTAGAGCAACATCAAGAACTTAAAATCCAGATAGAAAATCTTGTTGATATTTTACATATTGAACAAAATCAAGAAGAATATAAAAAGGAAAAAATAAAAGAGAATAAAAGAAAAAAAATCGAAATGATTTTTTTGATTATCGGTGGTTTTGTTACTTTAGCTTCGTTAGTTAGTGCATACAAAGACGCTATGGAACTATTTGGTTAAAACCGTATATTGTTTTGGCAAAACAAGCGTTTTAACTTTATAGTTAAATATGTTTTATGCAAAAATTTAAAAGCCTTGCTAAAATTTTTTGGAGTTTTTTATCCTCTTATATCTCCTATTCTATATTATTCTACATTCCTTCCGTTATTTCCCTAAAACAAATTTCTTTAAATA
>NZ_JAKMQT010000009.1:0-44645 GCF_025771725.1 Campylobacter sp. IFREMER_LSEM_CL2151
GATTCGAACCAACGGCCCCCTCCTTAAAAGGGAGATGCTCTACCGGCTGAGCTAACGAGACAATCAAAAAATGAAATTATGCCAAAAGAATATTCTTTTGTCAAGATATAATATAAAATTTTGAGCATATTTTTTAATATGCTCAAAATTTAGGCTAAATCTAAAGAAACTTTTCCATTTTTAATTTCTGCAACTTTAACTTTAATTTCATTGCCTACTTCTAACTTTTCTTTAATCTTAGAATTATGCAATAAACCATCCACGCCTTCTTTAAGTTCTACAAAAACTCCAAATTCTACAACTTTTTGAACTTTTCCTATAAATTCTTCTCCGATATCAAATTTAGGCATTTCTTTTCTATCGCGTTTTTTATTAGAACCCTTAGAATGGAGTAAATTTAATATATATTCTTTGCTTTGAGAAATTAAATCATGATTAATTCCTGCTATCTTAACTTCGCCTTTATCTCTATCTAAGTCGATATTAACTTCAAATTTTTCGATGATCTCTTTTATAGTTTTACCGCCTTGACCTATGATATCAGGGATTTTGTTTGGATCTACATTAAAGATCTCAATCTTTGGTAAAATAGCCTCATTAACAATGATATTTCTATCAGCTTCTTCCATTAGTTTTAAAATATACTCTCTAGCTTCTTTTGCTTGATACAAAGCTTCTTTTAAAACCTGTTGCTCTATACCACCAAGTTTTATATCCATCTGCAAAGCAGTAATCCCTTCATAACTTCCTGCTACTTTAAAATCCATATCTCCATCGTGATCTTCAAGCCCCATGATATCGGTTAAAATAGCATATTTTTCATCTTCAAAAACAAGCCCCATTGCCACACCTGCTACTAGCTTTTCACTTTTTACTCCTGCAGCTCTTAAAGCCAAAGCACCACCACAAACAGTAGCCATAGAACTAGAACCATTACTTTCTAAAATTTCAGATACCAAACGAATGGTATGAGCATAATCTACATCCACACTAGGATGCAAAGCTCGTTTTGCTAAATTTCCATGCCCTAGCTCTCTTCTACCAGGAGCTTTTATAGGACTAGCCTCACCTACAGAAAATCCCGGAAAATTATAATTAACCATAAATTTTTCACAAATTGGATTTTTTTCTGTTAGCAAATCTGACATTTGCGCATCATTATCATTTCCTAAAGTTGCAACAACTAAGGCTTGGGTTTGTCCTCTAGTAAAAAGACAAGATCCATGAGCACTTGGTAAAATATTTGTTTCTATATCTATTTTCCTAACATCTTTCAAACCTCTACCATCTGCTCTTTTATTTTCATTAATAATTTGGTTTCTAATAAGTTCTCTTTTACATACATGCAAAGCTTTTTCAATATCTTCAAATTTCCATTCATTTTCAATAGCTATTACTTCGCTTTCAATTTCTTTTGCAATTTGTAAAATTTCACTTGCCCTTTCACTTTTTGCCATTTGATTAATAGCAATTTTAAGTTTTGTCATGTAAGTATTTTTTATATAGTCAATAATTTGAGCATTATCTAACTCTATTTTAAACTCAAGTTTGGAATTTTTTCTATAAGCAGCAAATGTTTTTTCATATTCATTGGAGCCACGTAAAATTGCATTACCTGCAAAATCTAAAGCTTTTAAAGTATCATCTTCACTTAACTCATTCATACAATGTTTATTGTTTTGCTTATTTGCCAAAGCTCTCATTTCTATCATTAAAAGCTCATCTTTAACACCTGCTACATAAAGATCTAGAGTGCTATTTTTTAGCTCACTGTTACTTGGATTTAAAACAAATTCATTATTTATACGACCTATTCTTACACCACAAACTGGCGCTTTAATAGGAATATCACTTAAATATAAAGCAACACTTGCAGCATTTAGGCTCATTACTTGTAAATCTACTTCAGGATCAGCAGAAAGAACCATAACTACAATTTGGGTTGGATAAGCATAGCCTTTTGGAAAAAGAGGTCTTAGGCTTCTATCTATAATCCTTGCACTTAAAGTTTCATTATCGCCTGGTTTGGTTTCTCTTTTTACATAGCCACCTGGAATTTTACCTGCTGCATAGGCTTTTTCTATATATTGCACCGTAAGAGGTAAAAAATCCTCTTCTACCATTTTTTCTTCTCTTGCTACAGTTGCTAAGACTACTGCATTTTTTTCTTGCATTAAAACTGCACCTGCTGCTTGTTTTGCCACTTTATCGGTATCAAATATTTCAAGATGATTATTGATATTTATTTCATGTCGCATGATTTTTCCTTTAAATTTTTATCATAGACAAAACCAAATAAGCTTTTTAAATTTTAAAAAAATTAAAACTTAAAAAGCCTGTTTTTATTTTGCCTATAAATTTATATCTAAACAACAAATTGTTTAGATATAAATTTACTTTTTTAAAGGTAAATAATATTTACTTTCTTCTAAAATATCTAAAATTTCATAGGCTTGCAAAATCGTTTTATTTTTAAAATAGAACTCAATATTCACAAAATGATCAATCTTTTGCACACAATAAACCTCATCTACAAAAACACTAATATAATCATACACATCACTTGGCATTAAAGCAGTGGCATAAATAATACTATTTACTTCTTCCTTTAGCAAACTTTTAATACATGAAGAAGCAGTAATTCCGCTTTCACAGCCCTCATGTAACATTAAAATATTTTTTCCTTTTAAGTCTTTTAAAAGATTTCCTTTTCTGTAACGATATACATTTTTTAAAATCTTTTCTTCATAAGTCCTGTTTGCCTCACCATAAATATAATCTAAGCTTATATCAAAAGCTTTAACTAAAGCCTCATTATAAACAAGCTCTTTTGTCTCACTAATCATAGCTATTTGACACTCATCATTATTAGGGGCTTTAATTTGCTCTGTAAATAAAAAATCATACGGAATTTCTAATTTTTGTGCTAGCGTATCAACAAAAATTATAGATTTTAAAGAAGGTGTAATAATAATATAATCTTTTAATTTATTTAGTGGTAATATATCATACAATCTAGCAAGCGCATCTTTTTCATCTTCAAAAAACATTATATAGACCTTTCATTTTCTTCCAAAGAAAAATCATAAGAAACTCCGCCCAACGGATAAAAATTAAACATAAAATATACACCGCTTTGATCTTTAGCGCTAATCCCTCCACTAGTAAGCTTAGGTGAAATATCCTTACGATACATCAAAGAATAATTCCAACATTTTCTTTGATAGGTATAACCTACTTCCCATTTTTCAGGATCTTTATTTAAATCAAACCACAAACCACCAAATATTTGATAGTTAGTATTTATATCATACTGAGCTTTAGTTCCTAAAAAATTATATTTTTCATTTTCATAAATTCTATAAGCATGATTTAGACTAACTTTCCACTCACCATAATCAAACAAAGCCTCACTAAATACTTTATCAAAGCGATTATCTACCCCTGAATATTCTGCTTCATTTCTCAAGCTTATATAATCATTGTAAAAATATTCTATAACATTATCAAAACCACCAAAACTACCTTCCTTGGTGAAATATTTAGCCTTTAAACTATGGTATAACTTTTTTTTACCTAAAGTATTGTAAAAATACTGATACATTGAAAAATTAAACTGCTCAGGATCATTTTTTAATTCTATAAAATCTTCAGTAATTTTACCCGATTTGGCTCCAGGTATAAAATAATTAACACCTAAATATAAAGTGTGATAAAAATTTTCATATGGCTTAGAAAGATCTGTATATAAAGAAAAATTATGTGAATTTTGAAACAAATGTTCTTGATTTTTAGCATCTGTATTAGAATAATTAACAAAATTTGCATATACTCTTTCAGTAAAAGTAAAATTTAAAAAATCATCCATAAAACTCGTATGATAGATTAAAGGCAGATCAAAATCTAATGTTTTAGCATAAATACCTGTATGTCTATAATACCTATGAAAAGAAGCGTCTAAACTATATTGTATATAATTATCAAAAAAACCATTTAAATATCTATGATATTGAAAAGATGGATATTCTTGCATGGTATCTTTATTGCTAATTTTAGAAGTGTCTATATAATACTTTGCATAAGCACCATAATAATTATCATCATCAGATAAAAAATAATTTATTTTTGAGGTAACTAAAGAAGCTTCAGTTTTTGCACTAGAACTTAAATTCATATAATCCACATCATTTAAATAAGTAGCATCAACCCACAAGCCTTCTTGAAACTCATCGCTCAAAAGACTTTTAAACAAAGCTTCACTTGAATATTTGATTTCTAAACCATAATGTTCTTTGTTTTTTAAATTTTCCTCTCTTTTGTAGCTTGATTTTTCTCCAAAAATACCACCGCTAACTTCACCTTGAGAATAAGGACCATCAATAAATCTTAAGGTTGAGTATAATCCATAACCTCTTTTTGTTCTAATCTGAGGCTCAAATTGAATATCTGCATTATCATCAATAACATAATAAATGGGCTGGTTGTAATACAGTCCCTCACTTTGCTTTAAAACTACCTGAGGGATTAACAAACCACTTTTTCTTTTAGTATCTACACTAAAACCAAAATAAGGTAAATACATCACAGGAGTATTTTTTACATACAATCTTGCATTATAAAGATGTAAAAAATTACTTTCTTTATTTAATTTTCCTTCATCGAAACGAATTTCCCAATCAGGATTTTCTACATTACAACTAGAAACAACTGACTTTTTAGTTATAACAAATTTATCATTTAAATCAGCTTGATGACATTGCAACCAAACCTCTAAATCGTTATTTGAAAAAAATAAATTTTTAAAAGCTGTTGTGTTATCTTTGAGATTAATCTTAGTATAAGTAGAATTGGTTCTTTCTTTTTGTCCTCGTAAGATATTTACATCACCAAATAATTCTAAATCTTTAGTTGCTTCATTAAATTTAGCCTCACTTGCGGTAATTAAATACAAATCAGAAACTACAACTACATTATTTTTTGCTTCTATAATATCATTTTTTTTTACAACATCTAAAGCATAAATATCTACCTTAGAAGCATATAAACTTCCTATACAAGCTAAAGAAAGTAATATTTTACGCAAGATCTATCACCACTGTTTTTGCTGCATAGTCATGCCAAGTTTTTAAAACAATATTACTCAAAGCCCAAGCAAAACCTAAACCATACAACATATCGCTAATTTGTCTTACACCTGCCCTTAAAGCACTTTGGGTAAAACTTGGCTTATCTAGCAATTCTTGATCAATCACCATAATTTTCAAAAGCATTTTCCCTAAAGTTGCACCGTATAAATAAGTAAATAAACTATGATACGCAAACTGTAAAATCAAAATTCCACCAGCAAAGCGCATTAAAAGATTATGAATTTCATCATAAGTTTGCATAGAATTAATTTTATCAAGCAAAATAATACTTACAATAGCTAAAATTACAAAACTATCAATAATATAAGCTAAAAATCTTTTTTTAAAACTTGCTATTTTTAGCTCTTCTTTTTCTAGTTTATCAAATAATTCTTGATTTGCACTCATTTAAGAACCTGAAAAGCAATATCTTTTCTATATTGTTTTCCTTTAAAATGAACATTTTCACAAAGCATATAAGCATTTTTTTGAGCTTCCTCAATGCTTTTTCCAGTTCCTACACAAACCAATACACGACCACCACTAGCATACAATTTATCATCTTCCAAACTTACACCAGCATAAGAAATATGAGAATTTTGCGGGACATTATCTATCTCGATCAAGGCTTTTGGTGAGTCCTTATAAGGATAATTTTTACTTGCGCAAACCACACCCACAGCAAATTCATTTTTAATTTTTATATGAGTATTAGCAAGATTTTTGTTCACACATGCTAAAAATAAATCCAAAGGATTTTCTATCAAAGGCATCAAAACCTCACACTCAGGATCACCAAAACGCACATTATACTCTAAAACATAAGGTTTATTATTTACAACCATTAAACCTATAAACAACACTCCAACAAATTCAGCACCTTCTTCTTTCATACCTTTAAGAGTTGGTGCCACTATATCTTTTTTCACCTGCTCTAACAAATTCTCACTTGCTAAAGCACTTGGGGCATAAGCTCCCATGCCACCTGTATTAGGTCCTTTATCATTATCTAATAATCTTTTATGATCTTGCGCAGCAGGCAATAATATAAAATCATTTCCATCACAAACTGCAAATACACTCAACTCAAAACCATCAAGATATTCTTCAATCACAACAATCTTTCCAGCTTCCCCAAAGCTTTCTCCACTTAGCATATTTTTAGTAGCTTCTAAAGCTTCTTCATGACTTTGAGCAATAATTACCCCTTTACCCGCACATAAGCCATCTGCTTTTACCACTATAGGAGGTGTTAAGGATGTAATAAATTTCTTAGCTTTTTCATAATCTGTTGTATTTAAAAATTTAGCTGTTTTAATTTTATATTTTTTTAAAAAACTCTTCATAAAAGATTTTGAAGCCTCTAACATAGCAGCAGCTTTAGTAGGCCCAAAAATAGCAATATTGTTTTCTTTAAAAAGATCTACTATACCCTCTGCTAAAAAATTTTCGCTCCCAACTATACAAAGATCAATTTCAGATGCCTTTGCATAAGCTGTAATCACCTTAGGATCTTTCATATTAAGATTAGTTCCTATTTTAGCAGTAGCACCATTTCCTGGAGCAAAATAAAATTCTAAACTATCATTTGTTTTTTGAAGAGCCAAAGCGATAGAATACTCTCTTGCACCGCTTCCTAATATTAAAATTTTCATTATTTTCCTTAAAAGTGTTGCAAAAACCCAAATGGCCGGAGTATAAGTGTCTGACCCTCAAAAAGTCAAAGTATGCCATTAGGTGATTTTTAAAGGCTGCAGCTTCTCGCTTTTTTCAAAACTCAAACGAAGTCACAGAACACGGTAAATCACACATCACAGCTTATAATTAATGTGTTGGATCCTCTTTAATACCATATCGAACCATTTAGGCAATATAATTATAACTAAGAAAACTTAAAAATAGGGTTTAAAAAGGATTTTTATAAAATTTTAAATTTAGTTTTAGAATCTTTTTTTAAGAAATATTTCCCTTCTAAGATAACATCAGCAACAGGCGCCCATATAGTCTTTTCATCTACATAAACTATATCAAATTCAGTATTTTTCATCAATCCTTGATAATTTACTTTTTTAGGTGCATGCTTAACTATATAATAAGGATTCATTGCAAAAATTTGAATCTTCATGCTAACATACAAATCAGGATTAGAAGTAACAACCAAAAAACTCTTTTCACATTCTTTTCGAACCTTTTTAACATAAGAAAGTAATAATTGATCATTTGGGTTTAATGCATGTTTATTTAGTCTATTTAAATAAAGCTCAGCAAAAGAAAGCGTGCAAAAAGAAATTTCACTTGCCGTTTTAAAATAAGAGTTTTTAATACTTGTTGATTTTAAAGATTTTTTCCAAATTTCTATATCTAATTTTGTAGCACAAATATTCAAACCTTGCTTAATTTTTTCAAAAAGTTTTTCTCTTGCCATATTAAAACTATTACTAAAAATAGTAAAATTTTTTTCATAAAAAGACTTTTTCATTGCCTCTAATTTTTCTACGCTTTTTGTAAAATAGTCAGCTTCATTTTTAATTTCTATTAATTTTTGTTTTTTACTTTGTATTAACTCTTCAAATTCTTGGCGTTTTTTACCATTTTCAGATTCTAATCTTGCTTGTTTTGATTTTATATCTGTAATTAAAGTACTCATCTGACGATCTAGTGCTAATTTTCTATTTTTCCTATTATCAATCGAAGCTAAAAGTGCTTGATAATGACATTGATGAGATAAAAACACCTCATCATACAAACGCTCCATATTGATGTGTTTTTGCTTATCTTTCATATCTTTATATGCCATTTCAAGGTGCACTATGATATTTTTCATTGCAGAAAAATCAGCTTGATTGATAGTATTATCCGAAAATAATAAAGTATCTAAAGCCTTATACAAAAAACGCTTCATAGCAAAAAAATCAATAATATATGGCACCTCATCTGTGTTAATGTCTTTTACTGCATTAATTGACAAGGTTTCATTATAAAAATATCTTTGAATGGCTTGTGGGATAGTTAAATTTAATGTGATTTTATCAAGATTATCATAATCTGTTTCTCTATAAAGTTCTTGAACATAAGCATCACGTCTTGTTAGTCTTAAATCTTCTAATTCATCATCACTATCTGTTTTCCAAAAATCTCTTTCTTTAATAAAATCATTATCTGTAAATTCTTGAAATTTGGAAGGTCTTAAATCAGTAATATGCTTTCCATCGGATCTAAATTCAACAAACATACCAACTGTTGGCATACTTCTTTTATCATGCCATGCATGTTTATTAAATTCAAAAAATGTTTTTGCTAGATTGATTACTGTTCCCCTTCCAGTAGCATCCACATAAACCATTATTTTTCCGTGCATATCCAAATCCTTGATCTAAAGAAAAATTCAATTCTTATTTTAACTTTGTTTTCATAAATTTACAATTATATTTTAAAATTTCACAAAATAAACATCTTTAGGTATTTTATTTATGTTTTTATATCAATATTTTAAAAACCCAAAACAAACAGGAGCATTTTGCGCAAGCTCCAAAAAATTAAGCAAACTTATAACTTCTCATGTTCAACATGCAAAAAATATCGTTGAAATAGGGCCTGGTACGGGAAGTTTTACAAAATATATCCTCAAACAAAAAAGTCATAATGCAAGATTTTTTGCCGTTGAAATCAATCCTCACATGGCAAAAAAATTAAAACAAAATATAAAAAATATAGATATAGAAGTCAATTCAGCAGAATTTTTACCAAATATGCTAGAAAAAAGAGCAATCAACAGCGTTGATTTAATTATCTCAGGAATTCCTTGGGCTTTATTAAATTCCAAAGAGCAAGATTTATTATTAAAATCTATTCATGATGCTTTAGAGGAAAATGGTTGTTTTGCAACATTTGCTTATATACTCCCAACACCAAAAGGAAGGGCTTTTAAGAAAAAACTTTTTGCCACTTTTAGCAAGGTAGAAATTTCACCTATCATTTGGCAAAATCTCCCTCCTGCTTTTGTATATTTTTGTACTAAATAATCATTCCCATTCAATCGTTGCTGGTGGCTTACTAGAAATATCATACACTACGCGATTGATTCCTTCTACTTCATTAATAATACGGCGTGAAATATTTTCTAATAATTCATAAGGTAAATGAGAAAAAGTCGCGGTCATACCATCGCTTGCATTAACTACACGTACACAAACTGCGTTATCATAGGTTCTATTATCTCCCATTACACCAACACTTTGCACGTTTAAAAGCACACAAAAAGCTTGCCATGTCTTATCATACCAACCACTGCTTTTTAATTCTTCGATCAAAATAACATCTGCTTTTCTTAAAAGCTCCAAGCTAGGCTCATTTACCTCGCCCATTATACGTATAGCAAGACCTGGCCCTGGAAAAGGATGGCGATAAACTACATCTTTACTTAAACCAAGTTCCATTCCCAAAGCTCTTACCTCATCTTTAAAAATTTCCTTTAAAGGCTCGATGAGTTTTAAATTCATCTTTTCAGGCAAACCGCCCACATTGTGATGAGATTTTATAGTCTTACTAGCCCCTACAACCGAGCTTTCAATAATATCAGTATACAAAGTCCCTTGTGCTAGATATTTTACGTCTTTATGTTTTTTAGCTTCTTCTTCAAAAACTTCTATGAAAGTATTTCCTATGATTTTTCTCTTTTGTTCAGGATCTCTTACCCCTGCTAAACGACTTAAGAAAACCTCCCTTGCATCAATACTGATTAGATCAATACCCAAGGTGTGTCTAAACATATACTCAACTTGTTCTTTTTCACCGCTTCTTAAAAGACCATTATCAACAAAAACAACTACTACTTGATCTTTTATCGCACTTGCTAATAATGCAGCCACCACGCTGCTATCAACCCCGCCACTAACAGCACAAAGTACTTTATCATTTCCTACTTCTTCTTTGATTTTTTGTGCTTGAGTTTTTGCAAAAGATCCCATATTCCATACACTATCACAGTTACATGCATATTTTGCGAAATTTTTCAAAATGCTTTTTCCAAATTCACTATGTTGCACTTCAGGGTGAAATTGTAAAGCAAAGAATTTACGCTTCTCATCTCCAAATACACAAAATGGACTATTTTCACTAGTAGCTAAAACCTCAAAACCTTGTGGTAAATTCTCAACCTTATCAGAATGGCTCATCCATACTGTTTGCTTTTTAGGTAAATTTTTAAACAAATCACTATCATTTTGAATATCTATAGTTGCTTTGCCATATTCTTTATGACCTGCTGGGGCAACATTTGCTCCAAAATGATGTGCCATAAGTTGCATACCATAACATATTCCTAAAACTGGTATATTTAAATCAAAAACACCCTTATCACAAAAATAAGCATCATTTGCATATACACTAGCTGGCCCACCACTTAAAATAATACCTTTGGGCTCTTTAGCTTTAACCTCATCTAAACTCACATTAAAAGGTAAAATTTCTGCATACACACCCTGCTCTCTTAATCTTCTAGCAATGAGTTGTGTGTATTGTGAACCAAAGTCCAAAACTAAAATATCTGCTTTTTTCATCTAACTCCTTTATAAATTTAACAATTGAAATTGTACATACCAAACTATAATAGATATTATATAACCAACCAAAATCGTCCATGCATATTTTAAATGAGCATTAAAAGTATAAATTCCTTTCATTTTACCCATTACTCCCACTCCAGCAGCTGAACCAAAACTAATCAAAGATCCCCCTATTCCCGCTGTAAGAGTCACTAAAAGCCATTGAGTATCATCCATACTTGGATTTGCTTTTAATACCGCGCTCATAACTGGAACATTATCTACAATAGCGGATAAAAATCCTACTCCTATATTAATACTAGTAGCTCCAAATTTTGCATAAAGATCAGAAGCATATGCAAGCCAACCAACAAAATGCAAAGCACCTACAGCAGATAAAATACCAAAGAAAAATAATAAAGTATCCATTTCAATACGTGTCATATAATGAAAAATATTTAAATCTTTTTTACCTTGTTTTCTATTGAAAAAATACATATATAAACTAAGCAATGAAAGACCAAAAATCATACCCCACATTGCAGGTAAATCACAAATACTATGAATAAATACTGCTAAAGCTATAGTTAAAAAACCAAGCACAATAAAAACTTTACCGCCTGGTTTAATTTCTACTTTTTCTAAATTATCCTTATGGAAATTTGGCTTAATATTAGGCACATAACGTGACAATAAATAAGCAGTAAGCAACCAGCCAATAAAAGAGGCAGGAAAAAGAGCAAAAAATTCAAAAAATGTGGCTTTTTTTGCTGTCCAAACCATCAAAGTAGTAATATCACCAAAAGGCGACCAAGCTCCACCGGCATTAGCTGCTACTACAATATTTATAGCACCTGGGATTAAAAATTCTTTATTATGTTTATCTATAGTTAAAAGCACAGTGGATAAAATCAAAGCTGTTGTAAGATTATCTGCAATTGGAGAGATAAAAAAAGCTAAAATACCTGTTAGCCAAAATAACTTTCTATAAGTATAACCCTTGCTTACAAGTTTGTATTTTAAAGTTTCAAAAACTGATCTTTCTATCAAAGCTTCTATAAAAGTCATAGCGGCTATTAAGAAAAACACAATTTGTGCAATTTCTAAAATAAGATGATTAACACTCTCTTCAAGCATTTGCGTATCTAAATCATTCATTACCATATATATACCTATGATAACAAAAGATAAAGTTCCTATAAATAAAGCAGGCTTAGTTTTATTGATATGATATTTCTCTTCTGCTGCGATAAAATAATAACCTAATATAAAAATTATTAAAACACCTATACCCAAAGCGCTAAAAGCCAAATTCAACTCATGAGTTTGACCTGCTAATAAAAAACTAATACTAAAACAAAGTAAAAAAAGTATTCTACTCATATTTCACTCTCCAAAGATTGGAATTTTTTAATCTCTTTTACACTGCCATTATTATCTTTTATCTCATAAAATGGAGCATCCTTATAGCCACATGCATTTAGAAATATTAATAAAAAAAATGTTAAAATAATTAAATGAAAATTAAAACGAGTCATTACATCATCAACGAGCTTGCTGATTTTAAACATTATAAACCTTTAAAAATATTTTTTCAATATAAAGAGTTTTTAAATTTGTTTAATCACAATCACCAACAAATGATTACTAAACTCTTTATAAAAAATAATACTTTGATTATTTTAGTTAAACACCACATTGCGTATATGGAGCTTAATCACGATAATACCAAAAAAATGATTAAAAGTCTCATAAAAAACTATACTTTAGCTAGGCCAATGAGTAATTTTGCAAAAGTAGAAAATATAAAAATACTTAATGATAAAAACTTTATATCTAAAAATAGTATTTTTGCCGATCATAAAAAAACTCATCTAGAGCTTTCTAATGGAAATTTTAAAAATCATTTTGAAAATCCTATTTTATATAATAAATTTGAAGAATTACGAAAGCTTATAAAAAATGCTTGAAAATGAACTCAAAACCTTGCCAAATTTGCCGGGTGTGTATCAGTATTTTGATATTCAAGGTAAGCTTTTATATGTAGGTAAGGCCAAGAATTTAAAAAACCGTGTTAGAAGTTATTTTAACTTCACTCCAAATCTTTGCCCAAATCCTAATAATAGCTTAAGAATTCAAAAAATGATTAGTCAAACACATCATTTAGAATTTATCACCACAAAAAGCGAGGCTGATGCTTTAATACTAGAAAATTCTTTTATAAAGCAACTTCATCCAAAATATAATATACTATTAAGAGATGATAAAACCTACCCTTATATTTACATAGATTTAAACGAAGATTTTCCTAGATTTGAAATTACAAGAAAAATCATCAAAAAAAACAAAATAAAATATTTTGGTCCATTTTTTAAAGGAGCAAAAGAGCTTTTAAATGCTTTGTATTTATCATTTGAACTAAGACAAAAAAAATCCTGCAAAGAACTTTGCCTTTTTTATCAAATTAAACGCTGTAAAGGACCATGTGAAGAAAAAATCTCTAAACAAGAATATGAAAAAATTATCCAAAAGGCTACTCAAGCTCTTTTAAATCCCTTATCTTTAACAAAAAACTTAGAAAATAAAATGCTTGAATATGCAAAAAACGAAAACTACGAAGAAGCAGCTATTATAAGAGATCAAATCAAAACAATAGAAAATTTAAGCGTAAAAATACAAATAGACCTTGCAAAATTAGAAGATTTTGATGTTTTTGCCATATACCATGAAGTAAATATACTCTCTATGGTGCGTTTTGTTATAAATAATGGCAAAATAATTAGCTCAAACCATAAAGTGCTAACCCTAAATCATCAAGAAGAATTTGACCTAAATGCAGTATATAAGCAATATATATTAGAAAATTACACCCAAGATAGCCCAATAAATTCAACCCGAATTTATACGCATGAAGAATTTGAAGATATGAACCTTTTGCAAAATTTACTTAGTGAAAGGTTTTCTAGGAAATTTCACCTTAAGACTCCAAAACTTGGTGAAAAAAAAGCCTTGTGCGAACTTGCACTAGAAAATGCAAAAATAAACATACAAAAACACTTAAAAAGTGATGATTATTTATTTTTAAAAGAATTAAAAGAATTTTTTAACTTGCAAAATTATCCTAATTATATAGAAATTTTTGACAATTCTCATATGCAAGGTGAGGCAAATGTCGGTGCTTTGGTAGCCTATAAAGATGGAAAATTTGATAAAAGTTCTTATAGACACTACCATTTATCCTATAAAAATGATTACGATCAAATGCTTCAAACCCTTAGTAAAAGAGCTATGTCATTTGATAAAAATCCTCCGCCTGATTTATGGTTAATTGATGGGGGAGATGCTTTATTAAAACTAGCCAATGATATCATCAAAAGTTCTGGGGCAAATGTAGATATTTTAGCAATTTCTAAAGAAAAAATAGACGCAAAAGCTTATAGGGCAAAAGGAAGTGCGAAAGATAAAATTTATACCCAAGAAGGTAAAATTCAACTTTCAACCGATGATAAAAAATTACAATTTTTACAAAAATTACGCGATGAAGCACATCGCTTTGCAATTAGTTTTCATCAAAAAACAAAAAGAAAACAAGATTTGCAAAGTTCTAGGTTAATACAACTTGGAATTTCCCAAGGATATATTAAAAAATTTTTAGATTATTATGGTAGTTTTAATGAAATTAGCAAAGCTAGTTTTGATGAATTAAAATCACTCTCCAATGTAAAAATAGCTAAATTAATCAAGGAAAATTTATGATATTATTTATTAGTCTTTTGACTTTAATTTTATGTTTTTTAAATTATTATTTTTTATATCCTATCGATCAAAAACTATTCTTCATTTATACTTTTATGAGTATTTTGATTTTTATCATTGCATGTGTTTATATAATCTTAAAAAATCAAAAACTTAAAAAAGATAATATCATTATTCAAGAAATAGAAAAATTTTTAAAAATATCAAGTTCAACCTCTTTAATAGATCTAAAAGAAAAATTAAAAACATCATTTGAGCTAACGCAAAAACAATTGCAAGATCAAAAAATACAAAACAAACTTTTACAAAAAAACTTGCAATATCTTATTCAAAGTTTTAACTATATGGGATTAGAAAATTCCATTGCACTAAAACCGATTTTAAAAAAATATCAAATAAATACAAAAACAAAAAATATTATTTTTAAGAATATCCACGCATGCATTGTAAATGATGATATGATTGAAAATTTTTTATTACAATGTATTTTATTAGATATAGGCATTAGTAGTGAAATTTTTGATGATTTTCAAAAAGTAGAGAAAAAATATTCCTTTATTATTTCAAAGAAGAAAATAAAAAATACGCTAAACTACACATTTGTAGATGTCAATGTCAAAGATCTTATCAATTTTTTAAGTACAAATTTTAAAGAAGAAAGTTATCAAATAGCAAATTTATACAATGTATTGATTTTTAAATCTTCTAGTTTTGAAAATAATCTAATTTTAAATATAACCAATCAATTTTGCTCAAATAATCAAATCGTAGATAGCCTAAGTGATTTTAAGAACGCTTTAAAATTAAATTTTAGATTAATTTTGGTTGATTATGAAGTCATAAAGTTCGATATTTTACATTTTAGTCAAATACTACATGAATATAAAATACAAAATTCACAAAATAAAATTTTACTTTTTACCAAAAATAGAGTTAAAAATTGCGATTTTGCCGATGAAATTATAAATGACATTAGCAAAAATGAATGGATAATTTTACTTAAAAAATATATCAATCAAGTTTAGTTCTATGATTAATAGCCTTATGTAAAGATATAAAATCGACATTTTCCAAACTCACACCACTTGGGATGCCTTGAGCTATTTGAGAAAAACTCAAATTTAAATCTTTTAATTTTTCTTCTATAAAAAAAACAATAGCATCAGAATTTAGGCCTTGTGTGAAAGCAAAAAATATTTCTGTGGTTTTATTATACTCAATCATGCTTCTTAATTTTATAATGTTTTCTTCACTTGTATCATCAAGTACAAAATAAAGCCCATCATAACTTCTGCTATCTTCTAAAACCAAAACATCTTTAGAATCTTGAACTATACAGATAATATTATGATTTCTTTCTATATTAGAACAAACTTCACATAATTCATTTTCACTTAAAGCACCACATTGTGTGCATTTTTTTATCATTCTTATGGATTCTTCAATATGATAAGCAAGTTTAGAACCCAACAAAGGATCTTTTATACAAACATGATATGCAAGCCTTAAAGCAGATTTCTTTCCTATGGTAGGCAATGCAGAAAAAGCAGCTACCAACTCATTAAATTTTTCTAAGCCTTTCAAAATTATTTCAACCTTGAGAAAACAATTTTAAAAGTATGATAACCATCTTCATAACTATAGGTTAGATTATAACCATGAAGATTGCAAATATTATTAATAATATAAAGTCCTAACCCCATTCCTTCTACTTGGGTATTATGCTCTCTTACAAAAGGTTTTAAATAATAATCAAAAGTTTTTTTAAGTTGAATTCCCTTATTTCTAACAATAATATAATCTCCAGAACATATAATCTCGCAAGCTTTATCAACTGAGTATTTAATAGCATTGTCAATTAAATTTTTAAGCATTAAAGAAAAGAGTTCTAGATCAGCAATTATCATAGTATCCTCTTTATAAGTAATCTTTAATTTTTGATAAAAATCATCTCTCATTAAATAGTCTTCAGCCTGCTCTAAAATCAAACTCAGATGATAAGTTTGCAAATTAAGCTGACAATTTCTTGATAAAACTTTTTCAATTTTTCCAAATTCATCTATTAATAATTCAAGTCTTTCAAAAATCGCCACCAAACGATCTTTTTGCTTTTGATTATCTAGCATTTCACAAACTATTCTACCTTTTCCAATAGGTGTTTTAAGCTCGTGCATAATCATTCTTAAGAAAAACTGTCTTGATTTTACAAGTTCTTGAATTTTATTGATAGCATGATCAAATTCAAAAGAAATTTCAGAAATTTCATCATTAATCTGAGAATATTCAGATAAAGGTTCAATTTTACCTGCGCTAATATTTTTAATTTTCTTTTTTAAAATTTTCAAAGGCATTAAAGATCTTAATACTGAAAAATATAAAAATATAATTAAAATCAAGCTAAAAAAGAAACTCAATAAAAATAAATACTCAAGACGCGCAGAAGCGTTTAACTCATAAAGATGTTTTGTGTTAAGTTGCTCTACATAGAAAAAAATTTGATTATGATAAATAATAGAAGAAAAGCTTCCATACAAGGAATTAACCCTAAGTACTTTTTCACCTTTGGCAACAATATGTTTTATATTACGCTCATTTTCAACTAATTTAAAAGATTTAGAAAGAAGATACTCATGTATTGAAAAACCTTCTTTTCTTTCTAAATTATATATTATCTTTTCTACAATTTCCTTTTGTCTGCTTTGCTCATTAGTTAAATAAGAATCTATCTGAACCTTACCTAAAAGCACAAACAAGGCACAAACAAACAAAAAAGCTGTTGCAAAAAGGACCGTGATCTTAAGGTTAATAGTTACTTTCATCCTATTAATTTGTATCCTATTCCTCTAACTGAGAAAATGTGTTTTGGTGCTTTTGAACTATCGCCAATCTTGGTTCTAAGCCTACCAATAATTACATCTAAACTCTTAGAATCTTTATCTTTTAAACTCTTACAGTGATATACAAGTTGCTCTCTACTAACTGAAAATCCATGTTGTCTTATCATATAACTTAAAATTTCATACTCAGCAGGTGTTAAAACTAAAACTTCATCATTGTAACTAATCTCATGTCTTTTTTCATCAATTTTAAACGCTGAATTGATGATTTTCTCAGGAGTTTCATTTACGCGTTTTGAACGACGAATCAAACTCATAATTCTTGCATGCATTTCTTTTGGATCATAAGGTTTTGGTAGATAATCATCCGCACCTATTTGAAGTCCTACAATTTTATCACTCAAATCACTTCTAGCTGAAGAAATAATAATAGGAATACTATATTTTTCCCTTATTTCACGACAAACTTCAAGACCATCAAGTCCAGGTAAAGTTAAATCAAGAATTAAACAATCATAGTTTTTTATACCAGCACTCATTCCTAAATACGGATCTTCATAATTAGTAACTTTTATATTAAACTGGGCCAAATATTCTGCCAAAAACTCTGCAAAATCTGGATCATCTTCGATCATTAAAACATTAATCATCTCTACCCCTTTAGTGAAAATATGTTACAAACTTAATATTATAACACATAATTTAACTATTCATTTATTTTTTTGCTAAAATTACAATATTAATTTTTCAAGAGAGGAAAAAAGTGGAACTTAACTATTATGAAATACTAGAAATTTCTCAAACATCAGACAAAGAAACCATAAAAAAAGCTTATAGAAAAATGGCATTAAAATATCATCCTGATAGAAACCAAGGAGATAAAGAAGCTGAAGAAAAATTTAAACTTGTCAACGAAGCTTATGAAGTTCTTAGCAATGATGAAAAAAGAAGCATATATGATAGATATGGAAAAGAAGGGCTTAAAGGACAAACAGGTGGATTTAATGGCTTTGGTGATGTTGATTTAGGAGATATATTTTCAAGCTTTTTTGGAGATAATTTTGGTTTTGGAGGCTCAGCACGCAAAAAGGAAAAAGGAAATAAATATCCTCACGATTTAAAAATAGCGACAAAAATTAGCCTTAAAGAAGCTGTTTTTGGTTGCAAAAAAACAATCGATTTTACCTATAAAAGCTTTTGTAAATCCTGCAAAGGAAGTGGCTCGGAAAATGGAAAATTAGATACTTGTCCTCATTGTGGAGGAAAAGGGCAAGTTGGTGTTAGACAAGGTTTTATGACCTTTGTGCAAACTTGTGATCATTGCAAAGGAAGTGGTCAGATTATCAAAGATAAATGTAAAACATGCCATGGTAATGGTTATGAAGAAATTAAAGATCGTATAGAGCTTGATATACCAGAAGGTATAGATAGCGGTATGAGCCTTAGAGTACAAAACAAAGCTAATGAGCTTCCAAATTCTTCCCAAAGAGGTGATTTGTATATCAAAATTATCGTAGAAGATGATGATAAATTTATCAGACATGATGATGATATCTATACCATAGTACCTGTATTTTTTACCCAAGCTGCTCTAGGAAAGACTATTAAAGTTTCTACCATAAGAGGAGAGGCTGATCTTAAACTTCCAGTAGGTGCAAAAGATAAACAAAAATTTGAATTAGCTAATGAAGGTGTTAAAAATATTCATAATGGAAAATTAGGCTCACATATTGTACAAATTGAAATAAAATTTCCAAAAACACTTACTGATGAACAAAAAAATCTACTATTTCAACTTGAAAAAAGCTTTGGCTTAGCAGATGAAGAAGCTTTTATAGAACAAGAAAGCTTGTTTGATAAAATCAAATCTTGGTTTAGTCACTAAGGAAGTTTTAAAGCCATCTCCATGGCTTTATAAATTTCTTCTATTTTTTGACACTCTAAAAATAACTCAAAAGCAAAAATACCTTGCCATAAAAGCATTTGTGTGCCATCTTTTATTGTCAAGCCATTTTCTCTTGCTAAATTTAAAAAAGGTGTATTTTTACCATAAATCACATCAAATGCATATTTGGCATTTAGAAAAAAACCTTTTAAAATATCTTCTTGACAAGGTAATTTTTCATCATTTAAACCCGCGCTAGTTGTATTAATAATCAAATCAAAATTTTTACTTAAATCAAGTTGGGCATATAAAAAACATGGGTAATCGGTTAAATTTTCAAATCTAGCACTAGAGCGATTTGCTATTGTAACTTCAATTTTTGTAGACTTTAAAGCATAAGCTAAAGCTTTAGCCGTACCCCCAGCACCCAAAATCAAAGCATTTTTGATAAGAGAAAAATCTTCAATCGCTTTTAGAAATCCTAGATAATCTGTATTATAAGCATAAATTTTGTTATTTTTATTTAACAAAGTATTAGCAGAGCCTATATGCATAACACCTTCATCTTTAAAATCAGCTATTTCACAAGCTACTTCTTTAAAAGGTATGGTGATATTAGCACCATCTAATTTTTGAACAATTTCTTTTAATTTTGTTTTATCTTTTAGATGATATCTTGTATAAACTGCGTCTTTTTTGAGAGCTTGCAAGGCATTATTATGCATTCTTGGAGATTTAGAATGCATAATAGGATCGCCTATAACTGCAAAAGTTTTCATTTTACTCTAAATGTAAAAGCACCTTTTGCGATTTTAGAACGTACTTTTTCTAACTCAGCCTTTAATTCACTTTCTTTATAAGGCCCAACTAAAACTTTTGTTAGCTCTTTACCATTTACTGTTGTTTTATAAATTTTATAATCATATCCATTTTCTTTAAGTATATTTAATTCTTTTGATTTAGGATCTAAACTATTTAAAGAAAAAACTTGAATATAAGCACCTGCAGGAAGTTGCGTTTGAACATTTGGGGTTTTTATACTCTCAAACAATTCATTTGTATTACTTTGCTCTGGAACTTTTGTTTTTTCAACTACATTATTTTTTGGTTTTTCAGAAGGTTTTTGAATTGGTTTTTCTATGGATTTTTCTACAGGCTTAATCTCTTCTTGTTTTTCTTCCACCTTAGCTGGCTCTTCTTTTGATTCTACTGTAGTAATTTGATCTAACACACTATTGCTTGGAACTTCTTGCTTTTCCTCTATAGTAGTATTTGTATCATTCAAAGAGCTTTCTTCTTTTAATTTTCTAGCTAAAGCTTCAAATTCATCTTCTTCTTTAGTACTATCTGTAATAGGTAAAGAATTAAAATTATTTCCATAAGTAGCTTGCTCTTGCGGCTCTGATGGCATTTGTAATGTTTTTTCTTCACCTGGATCATTGATTAGTTTCATTGCTATCATAACAACTAAAAATACAATGATTAAAATAATTGATCTAAGCAAAATTTTTTTAAGCTTTTCGCTTTTATTGTTTTTTTGCAAAATAATATCATCAAATTCATTTTTGTTATTTTCTTCCATTTTTTCATCCTTTCAAGAAATTACATGTGTTTAGACCAAGAGGCACCACGCTCTTTTTGATAAACTTCATAAGGCAAGGTTAATATATTAAATTCTCTAGGTATATCCATACTAGGAAAAACCTTCCACTCTACTGGCATCTTTTGAGAAAAAAGCAAAGATAATTTTGAGCCCAAAGAGCAAGCCTCGTTAAAGGTTGTATGTCCTTTATGAATATACAAATGCAAGTGATTATTAGTTCTTGTTCTATAAGCGGTAAAATTAATAAAACCCTCTTCTCTTAAAACAAGTTGCGCTCTATGCCAAAAACGCTCCGCATTAAAACCATTATAATCAAATACAATATTTTCAACCTTATCAAAACTATTGATCAAAGAATGCGCCACGATTATCTTTTTTTCCATATGCTCTTGTATAACACTAGCAGTTAATGGAGCATTGATTTTCTCAAATTTATCAAAGAAAATTCTACCCTTGTATTCATATTTATTTACTATAGTATCACGCTTTATATAATAATGGCTTGTAACCATTTTAATTAAAGCTAAATCCATTGTTGTAATCAAAATAAAGCCCTTTCATAAATAATAAAATTACTTGCCAAATCCTTCAGTTTAACCTTGATTTCCTCTTGTAGTTTAGTATTTTGTATATCATCTAAAATATCAGCTATATAATTTGCAACAATAGTAATTTGCTCTTCTTTAAAACCTCTAGCTGTTAAAGCTGCTGTTCCAAGTCTTAAACCACTCGTTACAAAAGGACTTCTAGTTTCACCTGGAACAGTATTTTTATTAGCTGTAATACCTGCTCTTTCTAGCGCTAAATCTGCATCTTTACCACTAAATTCTTTATTTAAAAAGCTTAATAAAATCAAATGATTATCAGTACCACCACTGACTAAATCATATTTTCTATCTATTAAAACTTGTGCCAAAGTAGCAGTATTTTTGATGATTTGCTTAGCATAAATTTTCCACTCATCACTTAAATTATATTTGAACCCAACTGCCTTAGCAGCAATTACATGCATTAATGGACCACCTTGAATACCTGGAAAAATTGCAGAATTGATTTTTTTGGCAATTTCTTCATCATTACACATAATAATCCCGCCTCTTGGACCTCTTAAAGTTTTATGTGTAGTAGAACTTACAACATGAGCATAAGGGAACGGACTAGGATGTTCACCTGCTACAACCAAGCCTGCAATATGCGCAATATCAGCAAATAAGTATGCGCCAACCTCATCTGCTATTTCTCTAAATTTGGCAAAATCAATCACTCTAGGATAAGCACTAGCACCACAAACAATAAGTTTTGGCTTAACTTCTTTTGCTATCTCTCTAACTTTATCATAATTAATTCTTCCATCAAGCTCAACTCCATAAAAAAAGCTTTCATAAACTTTTCCAGAAGAACTTACTTTAGAACCATGAGTTAAGTGTCCTCCATGGCTTAAATCCATGCCCAAAATTCTATCACCAGGATTTAATAATGCCATATACACACCTTGATTTGCTTGTGAACCTGAACTAGGTTGTACATTGGCAAAATTACAATTAAAAAGTTTTTTACATCTTTCTATAGCAATCGTCTCAATCTCATCTACAAATTCACATCCACCATAATATCTTTTACCAGGATAGCCTTCTGCATATTTGTTTGTTAAAATACTTCCCATAACTTCCATAACTTCTGGTATGGTAAAATTTTCACTTGCTATCATTTCAAGACCATCGCATTGTCTTGCTAACTCTTTTTGGGTTAAATCAAAAATTTCTTTATCAAAATTTTCCAACATTTACTCTCCTTTTATCTCATTTTTAAGTGGTCTCATAGCTGGGAAAAGCACTACATCACGAATTGATTTTTTATTAATTAAAAGCATAACTAATCTATCTATTCCAATACCTTGCCCCGCAGTTGGTGCCATAGCATAGCCTAGTGCATTAACAAAATCCTCATCCATCTCACATGCTTCTTCATCGCCTGCATTTTTAGCTTCAATTTGTTTTAAAAATCTCTCATATTGATCTAGCGGATCATTAAGCTCATTAAATCCATTTGCAATCTCTCTACCTGCGATAAACAACTCAAATCTTTCAGCAATATCTGCATCTTTATCACTTCTTCTAGATAAAGGACTTATGGAAATAGGAAAATCTATCACGAAAGTAGGATCAATTAGTTTATCTTCAACATAATTATCAAAAAGTTCAGCTTGTAAATGACCTAATTCTAATTTTTCATTGGCTTCAAAGCCATCTTTTTTTAGCTTTTCTAAGATTAATTCTTTATTATTAATAAGCTCATCATCTAAACCACCATATTTTTTTAACGCATCTTTATAAGTAATTCTTTCAAATGGCTTAGAAAAATCAATTATTTTTTCATCAAATTCAAGTTTTTTGTCTAAATTTAATTTATCCAAAAGCATAGCAAAAAGCTCTTCTGTTAAATCCATCAAATCATGATAATTATGATAAGCCCAATAAAACTCAATTGTAGTAAATTCAGGATTGTGCGTTAAATCCATCCCTTCATTTCTAAAACATCTATTAATCTCATAAACTGCCTCAAAACCACCTACAATCAAACGTTTTAGATATAATTCTGGAGCTATTCTTAAAAATCTTTCCACACCCAAAGCATTGTGATAAGTCACAAAAGGCTTTGCATTTGCTCCCCCTGCTATAGGATGCATCATTGGTGTTTCAACTTCCAAAAATCCTTTATTATCAAAAAAAGATCTAATATAAGAAACAATTTTAGAACGCAAAATAAAATCTTTTCTCACTTCACTATTCATAATCATATCAAGGTATCTTTTTCTATATCTTTGCTCGATGTCAGTAAGCCCATGATATTTTTCCGGCAAAGGCACTATGGCTTTTGTAGCTATTTGAATTTGCTCCACATGAAGACTAAATTCTCCTGTTTTAGTCATAAAAGGAAAACCTTTAACCAAAACAATATCCCCTACTTCAAGATATTTTTTTAAAATAGCAAAGTATTCTTCCCCTAAAATATTTTGATTAAAATAAATTTGTAAATTATCTTGCTCATCTTCTATATTAGCAAATACTGATTTACCAGCTATCCTAAGAAGCTTTAATCTTCCTGCTAACACCCCATGAGCATTTTCATCGCGCTGATTTTCCATATCTTTAATGTAAGCAAATTTACTTTTATATTCATTTATGCTCATTTCTTTTTTTAAAAAATGTGGATAAGGGTTGATTCCTAGTTCTTTTAATTCTTGTGCTTTTTGAATTTTTTGTTGTTCTAAAATATTATCAAACATTAAATATACCTTTATTTTTTACTACATTGTGGACATAAGCCATAAAGTTGCATTAAATGCCCTGTTAATTTAAAATTATATTCTTTTGCTATTAACATTTGTTGTTGTTCAATAATAGAATTTTCAAATTCTACAATCTCTCCACAACTTTTACAAATTAGATGATCATGATGAGGCTTATTTGCAAGTTCAAATTTCTTTCCTGAAGCACCAAAAGATATAGAAGTAGCCATACCTGATTCTTCTAATAAATTTAAGGTTCTATAAACTGTCGCAATACCTACATTTAGCTCAGGATTTTTTTGCTTAATTTCCACATATAAACTTTCTGGAGTATAATGCATATCGCTATTATATAAGGTTTTTAAAAGCACTTCTCTTTGTTTAGTATATTTTAGACCATTATCTTTAAGTGTTTTTTTAAAACGCTCAAGTAAAACATCATATTCTATATTTTCAATTTGCATTATTTACCTCCGAATTTAGACTTAAATTAGAATCTATAATTTGTTCTTGTATTTTATCTAAACCATTTTGAGTAAAATCCGTATTCATTATAAAATCACCTGTTTGTCTAAGCAATTCTAACGTATAGCTGTTTTTAGCATATTTTTCCAAGCTTGAATTTAAAAATTCTATATTATTAACACAAGCTACCAAAATAGCAAAAATCAAAAATATTTTAGCACTACCAAACAAAAACCCGCCAATACGATCTATAAAACCAAGACCACTCATACTAAACATTTTTGATAGTATATTTCCCAAAGCCATACAAGCTATCCATATCACAATCAATAAAACTAAAAATCCCGCAAAAATTGCAAGATTTTCATTTTCAATTGCATAAAAATTATTATTAATAATTTCTGCTACTTCTTTAGCATATCTTGAAGCAAGTAAAACCCCACCAACTATACCCAGTAAACCAAAAATTTCTTTAAACAAACCACTTACCAAGCCTTTTAAGCCCAAAATCACAGTTAAGCCCAAAACAAATACATCAAACCACGAAAAATTTTCCATCTACGCTAAACTCCAAATATTTTATTCAATTATTTTAGGGACTATAAAAAATCCATCTTGAGAATTTGGAGCATGCTTGCTAATTACATCAAATACTTCAGATTTTCTACTTTCATCTAGTCTAAATGGCGTTCCACCTTTTGTGGTACTTGTCATAGCCTCCACATCATCAAGTTTTAATTCATCTAATTTTTCTACAAAATTAACAATTTGACTTAATTGTTCTTCTAATTCTTGTCTTTTCTCATCGGCAATTTTTAAAGCACTTAGCTTTTCAAGTTTAGTCAATAATTTATCATCAATTTGCATGATTTACCTTAATTTTAATTTATATCCAAGAAAACTCTTTTTTTTAGATTAAAAATTATAACATAAAATCATTTATTTTTTCATTTTTATATGTTACAATTATAGACTTAAAACAATAAATAATGTTTATTCTTGCTAAAAAAGGGAAAATATGGCTTTAAAAGAAAACTTAAAAGCAGTCCAAGAAGAATTAAGCTCTCAAGAGCAAATGATGGAAAATTTTATTAAATCTGAGCGCTTTATAAAAAAATACAAATACTACTTCATTACGATTATCGTGCTTTTGGTTGCATATTTTGGTGGAAGTTATTTTTATAATCTAAAACAAGAAAGTAATATTCAAGAAAGCAATATAATTTTTAATAATTTATTAAAAAATCCTTCAGATCAAAAATTACTTGAAGATTTAAAACAAAAAAATGCAAATTTATACACCATATTCATCATGGGACAAAACAATCAAGATCTTAATCAAACTTTAAGTCTTAATATAGATCCTTTGTTGAAACAAATAGTACTTGCTCAAAATAATCAAAAGTCAGAATTTTTAAAAGATTATAATACCCTACTAGCAGGTTTTGAATTTCTAAAGCAAAATGATTTTAAAAATGCAGATATAGAATTTAATAAAATACCTATAAATTCTCCTTTATGGCAGATTATTACAAGCTTAAAACATTATCAAGGAATAAAATGAAACACTTTTATTTATTTATTATAACTTTAATATTTTTTAGCGCTTGTGGCACAAAAAGGGAGTATTATCAACCAACACAAACAGAACAACTTCCTTATAGCTCACATAATATTAATGGTAAGATTATCAATTTCAATAACAATATAGCACAATTAAATAGCAATTCCTTTATAGATTCCACGGGGAATATTATTAATTTTAAACTAGATAAAAATTATCATATTTTAAATATGCAACAAGAAGAAGTTCTTGTTGGCGATGATAATGGAAATTTTAAGATTTTAAATTTACAAGGAGATGAATTATTTTCTCATAAATTTAATGAAAGCGTAGTAAGTGCAAGTATAGATGGAGATGATATAGCCTTGGTTTTAGCTAGCAATACCTTAGTATATGCAAATAAAAATCTTGGTATTAAAATGCTTCAAAATCTTGGTACAGCTTATGCTCAAGATAGTCGTTACGCTAATCCTTATTTTTTAAATACTATTATCATATATCCTATGCTTAATGGAAAATTAGCCATACTTAATAAAAGCACATTAAAAGTTAGTAAAGAAATTTTGGTAAGTAGTGAAGAATTTTTTAACAATATCATCTACCTTCATGTAAAAAATGATACAATGGTTGCTGCAACTGCACAAAAAATCATCGTTGTTACTCCAAATAGAACTTTATACCTAAATGAAAATATTAAAGAAGTAAATATCAATGATAATGAAATTTTCATACTTACAAAAGATGGAAGAATTCTTAAAAATGACTATAATCTTAGAAAAATCGATGAAATAAAATTTCAATTTGCTCTATTTTCCAAAAGCACCTTATACAACAACTCTTTATATATTTTTGAAAAAACAGGTTATTTAATCAAATTAAATACCAATTTAAAAGATTATACAGTATATAAACTAAGTGAAGCTGTTGATAAAAAAAGTTTTATGGCAAATGGTAAATTTTTCTTTCAAAACAAATTTTTACAATTAAACTAAAATGAATCAAGAACTTAGTGATATTCTTATAAAACATGGAATTATTTTAAAAAACACTAAGTCTTTAGATATTCATGTTTTTAGTAAAAAGAAAAAAATAACTTGTATTTATGGAGAAAATGCAAGCAAGCAATACTGCTTAATTTTATTTTCTTTTGTGAAAAGTAAAATTTTAACAAAAGAATGTCTAGAATTTGAAAGTATTTTTCAAAATATAAACCAAACTCTAAATTTAAATTTCAAAAATTATTTTATTTTTCATCAAGCTTTGATTTGCTCAAAAGCAAAAGAATATTTAACTACCAAAGGAATTAAAAGTTATGCTTTTATGTGATATTGGCAATACAACCGCAAGTTTTTTAAATGAGCAAAAATTTCATTCTATGAGTATAGAACAGTTTTTACAATATGAGCCAACACAGAAAGTATTTTATATCAATGTTAATCCAAATTTAGAGCAAAGATTGAAACAAAATCCCTTATTTATCAATCTTGCTCCATATTTTAACTTTGATACTATTTATGATAATTTAGGGGTCGATAGAATAGCAGCTTGCTATACTATAGAAGATGGTGTTGTAGTTGATGCAGGCTCTGCAATCACTGTAGATATTATCTCTAATTCTATTCATCTTGGTGGATTTATTCTTCCTGGTATTGAAAGTTACAAAAAATCTTTTTCTAATATTTCATCACGTTTAAAATATGAATTAAACACCCAAATAAATTTTGATGCTTTTCCCCAAAGAACTGTTGATGCTTTAAGTTATGGTGTATTTAAAAGCATATATTTACTCATAAAAGATAGTGCATATGGTAAAAAATTATATTTTACTGGCGGTGATGGACAATTTCTTGCAAATTTTTTTGATTATGCTATTTATGATAAATTTTTAATTTTTAGAGGCATGAAAAAAGCTGTTTGTGAAAATTTTATACTTTAAAATTTATTTCTACGCCCCTACTCTTAAAATTATAAGCTTTATTTAAACTCAAAACAACTATATTTTGATATCATTAGCAAAAGTAAATATACAAAAGGAATTGATAACAATGGATCAAAAACATTTTGATACCGTAGTAATTGGCGGTGGGATTTCTGGTGCTGCGGCATTTTATGAGCTAGCTAGATATACAAATATTCAAAATATTGCTTTATTAGAAAAATATAATAATGCCGCAACTTTAAATAGTCATAGCACAAGCAATTCACAAACTATCCACTGTGGCGATATAGAAACAAACTATACCTTAGAAAAAGCAAAAAAAGTTAAAAAAACTGCAGATATGATTGTTAAATACGGTCTTTTGCAAAATGCACAAAATAAATTTATGCACTCACACCAAAAACTTGCACTTGCAGTTGGAGACAAAGAATGCGAGTATATGAAAAATAGATATGAAGAATTTAAAGAATTATATCCTTATATTAAATTTTACACCAAAAATGATATTAAGCAAATAGAACCTAATGTTGTATTAGGTGAAGATGGCATCAATGATAGAGCAGATAATATAGTAGCTATGGGTGTAGAAGAAGGTGAAATTTATACCACAGTGGATTTTGGATTAATGAGCCAAAATCTTATAGAACAAGCTTGCAAACAAGGTAAAAATACCCATGTAGCTTATAATCAAGAAGTTGTTTTTATAGAAAAAAAAGATGATATTTTTTATATAAAAACAAGAGATTTTAAAGAATATAGTGCAAAATCAATTATAGTAAATGCGGGAGCGCATTCTTTATTTTTAGCGCATAAAATGGGTATAGGATTAGATAAATCTTGCTTTCCTGTTGCAGGAAGTTTTTACATGGCAAAAAGAAAAATTTTAAATGGTAAAGTTTATATGGTGCAAAATCCAAAACTCCCATTTGCTGCGTTACATGGTGATCCTGATTTATTAGCCAATATGAATACACGCTTTGGCCCTACTGCTTTAGTTATTCCTATGTTAGAAAGATATCATGGTTTTAAATCGTTACCTGAATTTTTCAAAACATTAAATTTAGATATGAATGTAGTTAAAATTTGTTTTAATCTTTTTAAAGATTCTACTATTAGAAATTATATTCTTTATAATTATTTGTTTGAAATTCCTTATATTAACAAAAGACTTTTTGTAAAAGATGCCAAAAAAATAGTTCCTAGTTTAAAAACAGATGATATTTACTATGCCAAAAACTTTGGCGGGGTACGCCCTCAAGTGCTTGATAAAAAAGCAGGAGAATTAATGCTTGGCGAGGCAAGTATCACTGAAATTCCGGGCATAATTTTCAATATGACACCAAGTCCAGGTGCTACAAGCTGTCTTGGCAATGGTTATAGAGATGCAAAACTTATTTGTCAATACTTGGGTGCTAATTTTAATGAGGATTTATTTACTAGCGAACTACTATAAAAAGGATAAGAAATGTTAAAAAAAACAAAAATAGTTGCAACGATCGGACCAGCAAGCGAAAATGAAGCTACAATAAGACAAATGATTATTAATGGGGTAAATGTTTTTCGTTTAAACTTTTCACATGGAACCCATGAGTATCATAGTCAAAATCTAGCTACTATTAGAAAAGTAGCAGCTGAACTTAATGCAAGAATTGGAATTTTACAAGACATTAGTGGACCAAAAATTAGAACCTTAAAAATTCCAGAAGCTTTTGAGCTAAAAAATGGAGATAGACTAGACTTTTACAAGGATACTTTTGAAGGAGAAAAACTTTCTAATGAACATTATAAAGTCTGTATTAACCACCCTGAAATTCTTTCAATGCTAAAAGCAGGAGAATACATCTATCTTTGCGATGGTTCCATCAAAACCAAAGTAGTGCAAGTTGAAAAAGATTTTATCCAAACCCAAGTAGAAAATAGCGGGGTGCTTAGTTCAAACAAGGGAATTAATTTTCCAAATACAAAAATCAATATCGATGTTATTACCCAAAAAGATAAAGACGATCTTGCGTGGGGTATTAAGAATGATGTTGATTTTTTAGCCATATCTTTTGTGCAAAATGCTCATGATATTGATGAAGTTAAAAAAATACTTGATGAAAATAATGCCAAAATTGCTATTTTTGCAAAAATAGAAAAATTTGATGCGGTTGAAAATATCGATGAAATCATAAATTGTAGTGATGGTATAATGGTTGCAAGAGGAGATTTAGGCATTGAAGTGCCTTATTATAGGGTGCCAAATATACAAAAACTCATCATTAAAAAAGCTAACGAGGCTAATAAACCTGTCATCACTGCTACTCAAATGCTTTTTTCTCTTGCAAAATCCAAAACTGCCACAAGAGCTGAAATTTCAGATGTTGCTAATGCTGTGCTTGATGGCACTGACGCAGTTATGCTTAGCGAAGAAAGTGCAGTGGGGATTGATCCAGCAAATGCAGTTGATATTATGACTCAAACTATCATTGAAACAGAAAAAAACTATCCTTATGAAAAATTTGAAAATTTTAAATGTTTTAATGAAACTGATATCATTGCTAAATCAAGCACACAACTAGCAACTGATTTAAATGCAAATGCAATTTTTACCATTACAAGCAGTGGTGCTTCCGCAGTTAAAACAGCAAGATATCGTCCAAAAATGGATATCATAGCTATTACTCATTCTAAAAAAGCTTTAAATTTTTTAAGTATAGTTTGGGGAGTTCAACCTGCTATATTGATAGAAAAGCATGAAAATTTAACAGAACTTTTAAGCAATTCTGTAAAACTTGGGGTTGAAAAAGGCCTTATGAAAAAAGATGGGGTTTACACTCTTACTGCAGGATTTCCAGTAGGTGTTGCAGGAAGTACAAATTTAATTAGAATTTTACAAAAAGATCAAATTGAATATTATTTAAGTTTGGGAAAATAACCCAAACTTAATATTCTTCTTCTATCAAATCACATAAGCAGTGTATGATTAAAATATGCATTTCTTGAATTCTAGCTGTATCATCGCTTGGAATGACTATATTATGCTCACATAATGCATTCATCGCTCCACCACCTTTTCCGCTAAGCCCTATACATTTGGTACCAATTTCTTTGGCCTTTTCAAAAGCTTTGATCACATTTGGACTTTTTCCACTAGTAGAAATTCCAATCAATGCATCATTATCACCAGCTAAAGCTTCAACTTGTCTTGAAAAAACAAATTCAAAACCATAGTCATTTCCTATAGCACTTAAAGCAGAAGTATCAGTGCTTAGAGCAATAGCAGCTAAAGCCTTTCTTTTTTTTATATCTTCCGCTAAGCTCAGCTGCAAAATGTTGGCTATCTGCAGCGCTTCCACCATTTCCACAAATTAAAATTTTCCCACCGCTTTTCAAACATACTTTTAACTCTTGAGCAACCATAGCAATTTGCTCTTTTAATTTTAAACTTTGTTCTAAAGTTTTTTGATGTTGAATAAATTCTTTTTCAATTTTATTTATCATTTGCGATCCTATTAATTATATTAGTAGTGCTAAACCCATCTTCAAAGTCAATCAATTCTACTTTTTTTACTAAATTTGAACCCACTACTTCTTTGCCTTTATAATCAGCTCCTTTAACTAGCACATCGGGTTTTAAAAACTCTATTAATTCATAAGGAGTATCCTCATCAAAAATCACTACATAATCTACAAAATACATGCTTGCAAGCATACATGCACGTTGGAACTCTAAATTTATAGGTCTTGAGTTTCCTTTTAGTTTTTTTACGCTTTCATCTGAATTTAAACCTACAACTAAAATATCTCCTAATTTTTTAGCTTTTTCAAGATATTTTATATGACCATAATGCATAATATCAAAACATCCGTTGGTAAAAACTACTTTTTGATTTTGTATTAATTTTACAAGCTCTTCTTTACTTTTAAGTTTATCTTCAAAAGAAGCTTTTTTTAGATTTTTTATCTCTTCTAAACTTACACTCACACTTCCAACTTTTGCTACCACAACAGCTGCTGCATCATTTGCTAGCTCGCACGCTTTTATAATATCAACTTTTAAAGCCAAAGCATAAGCAAGCATAGCTATAACACTATCTCCAGCTCCTGTTACATCATAAACTTCTAAAGCTTTTGCAGGAATAATATGTAATTTTTCATCAAAAAGTGCTATTCCTTCTTCAGATAAAGTTATAATAGAATAAGTTAGATTTAAATCATCTTTTAATTTTTTCAAAGCTTTTTCTAAATTATCAATTTTTTCTACACCCAAAGCTTGAATAGCTTCTTTTTTATTTGGAGTTAACAAGGTTGCATTTTGATATTTGCTAAAATCGTTTCCTTTTGGATCAATCAAAATGGGTAAATTTAAAGTATTTGCATGCTCTATCAAAGCCTTTGTGACTTTCGAAGTTAAAGCTCCTTTAGCATAATCACTCAAAATAATTGCATCATAATCTTTTGCGATTTTTTTATACTCTTTGATAATTTCATCTTCTAATTTAGTATCAAAATCATTCTCATCATCAAGTCTTAAAACTTGCTGAGAATGCGATAAAACTCTGCTCTTAAGAGGGGTTTTTCTATCTTTTTCTACTAATAATTTTGCATTTAAATTCTCTTTTAAAAACCTCCCGCTCTCATCATCACCCACAAGTCCTAGAGCAAAAACCTCAGCACCAAGACTTTTTAAATTTGCATACACATTACCAGCTCCACCTAGTCTTTTATCTTCTTTTTGTGATTTCATCACCATTACAGGAGCTTCTGGAGAAATTCTAGTACAATCACACCATATATAATGATCTACCATAAAATCCCCAACAACTAAAATTTTTGGCTTTTTAGAACTTAAAAAATCAAGCATTTACTTCCTTTTCATAAAGCCTTTTAATCTCATCTAAATAATCTTTTATTCCCTCTTCAAGACTAAATTTAGCTTTATATGAAAAACTCTCATCTAATTTTGCTTGAGTATGAAATTGATAAGCGTTTTTATAAGGATTAGGAATATACTCACAAGGATAATTAGTGTTTAATTCTTTTTGTAAAATATCAACTATATCTTGAAAAGTTCTTGCCTTACCTGTAGCTACATTATAAATTCCACTTTTTGCTTCTAAAGCTTGCAAATTTGCGCTCACAACATCTTTAATATACACAAAATCACGATAAATTTGATCGCTTCCTTCAAATAAATGCGGACTTTTACCCGCTAAAATTTGATGTCCAAATTGCAAAATCATAGAAGCAGTGCTATTTTTAAAAAATTCTCCCTTGCCATATACATTAAAATATCTAAGCCCGACTATATGCATTTTATCAAAGTATTTTTTTGCTAATTTATCCATCATTAGCTTTGAAAATGCGTAAGGATTTTTAGGGGCTTCACTTAAATTTACAGTTTGTGGGCTTGGTGCATCTCCATAAACTGAAGCTGAACTTGCATAGATTAATTTTGCATTAAGCTCTAAGGCAAGTTCTATAAAATCTTTAAAAGTGTTTAAATTAGTCTTTAAAACTTTGTTTTGATCATAAACAGTTGTATCTGAAATTGCAGCCTTATGAAAGATCGCATCGGGTTTAAAATCTTTTATAACTTTTAAAGTTTTTTCATCATTAATATCACCCACATAAAGCTCACCTTCAAAATCTAAAATATTTTTAAAATGACCAAAACTTTCTAAATTTCCATTTTCAAAAGTAGCACTTGAGCGCATTTTATCTACAATTAAAACCTCATGTTTATCCTGAAGTTCTAAAGCAAGAGCAGAGCCTATAAAACCTGCTCCACCCGTTATCACTATTTTCATTTTTTATCCTTTAAATAATGCAAAAGTTCTTTTAAATTTTTAAAGACCTTATAGTTTTCATCATCATTATAATTTTCATTAATCAAAAATAGATTTTTTATACCAGCATTAATTCCAGCTTGCATATCACTTAAATTATCCCCTATAAAAAAAGATTGTGAAAAATCTATATCAAATTCTTTTTGTGCTTTTAAAAGCATGCCAGGTTTTGGCTTACGACATTCACAATTTTCTAAATGCGGGCAGTGATAAATTTTTTCTATTTTAATGCCTTTTTTCAAAAACTCACCTAGCATATACGAGCTTAAAATTTCAAAATCTTTTTCACTATAATAAGCCCTTGCAATACCTGATTGATTAGTAGCTACAAAAATTAAAAAATCTTGCTTTTGAAAAAATTCACAAAGTTCAAAAATACCATCACAAAATTCAAAATCACTAATCTTATGAACGTATTTTTTATCTATATTAATAATCCCATCTCTATCTAAAAATAACGCCTTTGTTTTCATAAAAAAATTATAATGAATTTTTTTTAAGATTTTATAATTTATCAAGTAAAAAAGTTTTTTAAGCGACTTTAAATAAAAAAAGCTTATAATTAAACACATTTTATTTTCAATTTATATAGGAGTGATACAATGAAAAAGCTACTTGTTTTATCAGCTTTAGCATGTCTTGGTGTTTCAGCTTTTGCTGCAGATGGTGCTACACTTTATAAAAAATGTGCAGTATGTCATGGTGCTAAAGCAGATAAAGTTTACCTTAACAAAGTTCCTGCTTTAAATACTTTAACTGCAGCTGAAAGATTACAATACATGAAAGATTATGCAGCAGGTAAAAGAAATGCTTATGGTCAAGGAGCGATCATGAAAATTAACCTTAAAGGTTTAACAGAAGCAGATTTCAAAGCAATTGAAGATTATATTGAAAGCTTAAAAAAATAATTTAACAGCCTTTATGGCTGTTTTTTGTTCTTTTCCAAAGCTTCTTTTTTTCTTTTTTCTAAAATCACCGCATCGTTTAACGCATCTTCACTATCATTTAAAGTAGTAAATTTATAATCATCATCAAATTGTTTATTCTTTATACCCCAAAGCAAAGCGCAAATTGCTAAAAACAAAGCAACTAAAGAAACACCTATCATCATCATTAAAACACCATTCATTTTTTAATCCTTAGAGCATTTAAAATTACTATTATACTACTAAAAGACATTGATAAAGCCGCAATTAAAGGATTAATCAAACCAAAAAAAGCCAAAGGCATACTCAAAGCATTATAAAATAAAGAAAAAGCTAAATTTTGTTTAATAATTTGATAAGTTTTTTTAGCTATTTGTATGGCTTTTTGTAAGCTTTTTAGGTCATTTTTTAACAATATAATATCACTATTTTCCATAGCAAGTTCAGAACCTTCTTTTAAAGAAACCCCAACACCTGCATAAGAAAGTGCTAAAGCATCATTTACTCCATCTCCTACCATTAAAACCTTACCTGTTTGATTTAAATTAGCTATTATTTGCATTTTATCTTCTGGCATACATGTGGCTTTGAAATTATTTATTTTTAATTTTTCAGCCACCTTACTCACAGCAGATAAATTATCACCACTTAACATATAAATTTGCATTTTACATTCTTTCACAAATCTAATCAACTCTTCAGAGCTTTCTCTTATACTATCTTCTAATTCAAAAACTGCTAATACAGTTTTATTTTTAGCAAATATAAAATGCGTGGTTTGAAATTCTTGTACTTGTATATGGTTTTCTTTGAAAAATCTCTCATTTCCTCCCAAAAATTCATCTTTACCCAAAAAGGCTTTATAACCTCTTGCTTGAAAATTTTGAATTTTTTCAAATTCTATTCTACTATCTATTTTTCTATCTAAAAATTTCAAAATGCTTTTAGCCACTGGGTGGTTAGTTAGGTGTAAGAAATTTAATAACTCATTTTTATCTAACCTCTCATCTAAAAAGCTTTTTTTAACTTCTAAACTAGCCTTTGTTAAAACCCCTGTTTTATCAAACACAGCCACATTACACTTACTCAAATCCTCCACAACACCTGCTTCTTTAAATAAAATTTTTTCTTTCAAACCAGCACTAATTGCTACTAAAGAACTCACCGGAGTAGCCAAAGCTAAAGCACATGGGCAAGCTATAATTAACACAGAAACCATGCGTATCATAGCTTCTTCAAAACCCAAATTTAATACAAAAAAAGTAAAAGCAAAGCAAAGTAAAGCACAAGTTAAAATAATAGGTGAAAAATACTTACTTACTTGCTGTACCATTTTTTCTATTTTGGCTTTTTTAGTACTTGAGTTTTCGAGTAAATTAATAATCCTAGCTAATTTAGAATCCTTATAAAGTGCATTTGCCTTATATAAAGCATTCCCACTTAAAACTAAAGAAGCAGAATAAATCATATCATCTTTTTGCACATCAAGCGGTAAGCTCTCTCCACTTAAACTAGACATATCCAAGCTAATATTACCACTAATGCACATTCCATCTATTAAAACCCTATCACCTTCTTTTAACTCTACAATATCTCCTATTTGCACTTCTTCTATATCGATATTTTCTATTTTGTTATTTTTTAATACCCTTACTTCACTACTTAAAAACGATCGTAAATGATCAAGCGTATCAAGAGCTTTTTTCTTGCTTAAAAGCTCTAAGTACTTTCCTATAAAAACAAAACAAATAATCATCGCTACAGAATCAAAATACACTTGTGAAGCTCTTGAAAACATCGCCCATACTGAATATATATAAGCTAAACTTGCCCCACTAATTACCAAAGTATCCATATTAACACTTTTAAATTTCAAAGCATAATAGGCATTTTTATAAAAGATTGAGCCTGTATAAAAAAGCACAGGAGTACAAAGTAAAAATTCAGCAAAATGCAAAATATCCTTAGTATCAGCTTCCATGCCACTAAAAAACCCAGCATACTTGGCTACAGATATCCACATGATATTCATCACACAGGCTATGGCAACTATTAATTTTGCATAAAAATCTCTTTTGGTTTGAGTTGCTCTTTGTTCATTTTTTGTAGGCAAATACACACTAGCCTTATAACCTATACTTTCTATACTTTGGATAATTTTTGCTAAATTTATGCTTTTTTCATCAAAAACAATTCTAGCTTTATGGGTAATAGAATTAATATCAATTTCTATCACACCTTCACTTTTAATGAGAATTTTTTCATTAAGCCAAACACAAGCAGCACAATGAATTTCTTCTATAAGTAAAAAAATCTCACTAAAACCTTCTTTGGTTTTTTGTATGTATTTTTCATAATCTTTAACATTATGTTCTATTATCGCAGGAGTTAGAGTTTGATTGCCAAGTTTTTCATAAAATTCTTCCAAATTATTTTCTTGTAAAATCTCATAAACACTCTCACAACCCTTACAGCAAAAATAATTTCCATTTTTTTCTATCATTTGATCTTGTCTAAAACTTAATTGACAGTGTTTGCATTTCATCTTATACTTTCTTCAATAATTTTTTACAATATTTTATCATTTTTTTAAAATCACTATTTTAAAAATTATTTACAAAGCTATATTATAATTTTAAAAATTTGACAAAGAAGCATTTTTTTGAATAAAATCTCTTATTCATTATTAAATACTACATTTTCTACATTTTAGAGGATATATGGAAAATACAAAAGAAAAAAAACAACATCAAAGAACACACATTCCGGTGGAAGGTTATAAGATAGAAGATTTAAAGTTGCTTGATCTAGAAAGCTTAGTTAAAATTGCCAATGAAGCAGAAATAGAAAACCCAAGAGAATTTAGAAGACAAGATCTTATTTTTGAAATTCTAAAAGCACAAACCAAAAAAGGTGGTTTTATACTCTTTACAGGGATTTTAGAAATTTCACCTGAAGGCTATGGCTTTTTGCGTGGAATGGATTCAAATTTAAGCGATAGCGTAAATGATGCTTATGTATCAAACTCACAAATTCGCAAATTTGCTCTGCGCGTTGGGGATATAGTTACCGGTCAAGTTAGAGAACCAAAAGATCAAGAAAAATACTATGCTTTATTAAAAATTGAAGCAATTAATTATCTTCCATTAAAAGAAGCTAGAGAAAGACCTTTATTTGACAATCTTACTCCAATTTTTCCAACTGAAAAAATCAAATTAGAATACGATCCTTTAAAACTAACAGGTAGAATGCTTGATTTATTTGCCCCTATAGGAAAAGGCCAAAGAAGCTTAATTGTAGCACCTCCAAGAACTGGTAAAACTGAGCTAATGAAAGAATTAGCCACTGCTATTGCTAAAAATCACCCAGAGGCTCATTTGATTGTGCTTTTGGTAGATGAGCGCCCTGAAGAAGTTACAGATATGCAAAGATGTGTCAAAGGCGAAGTTTTTAGCTCAACTTTTGACTTACCCGCTTATAATCATGTTAGGGTAGCTGAGCTTGTTATAGAAAAAGCAAAAAGGATGGTAGAAACAGGCAAAGATGTCATTATATTACTTGATTCTATTACAAGATTAGCAAGAGCTTATAATACTGCTACGCCAAGTAGTGGTAAGGTTTTAAGCGGTGGAGTTGATGCAAATGCCTTACATAAACCAAAACGCTTTTTTGGTGCAGCTAGAAATATAGAGCATGGTGGCTCATTAACCATTATAGCAACTGCTTTAATAGAAACAGGCTCAAGAATGGATGAAGTAATTTTTGAAGAATTTAAAGGAACAGGAAATAGTGAAATCGTTCTTGATAGAAATATTTCAGACAGAAGAATTTACCCTGCAATTAACATCATAAAATCAGGAACTAGAAAAGAAGAATTACTCCAAGGTGTTGAAAAACTTCAAAAAATTTGGGCAATTAGATCAGCTATTTCACAAATGGATGATATAGAGGCTTTAAAATTCTTATACTCTAAAATGCTAAAAACTAAAAGCAATGAAGAGTTATTATCTATCATGAATGAGTAGTAATGCTTCAAGCTCTTGCTGTTAAATACAGACCAAAAAATTTTAATGAGCTTGTAGGGCAAAATACTGTTTCTACAAGCTTAAAATATGCTCTTGAAAATAATCGCTTAGCACATGCTTATTTGTTTTCAGGATTACGCGGAAGCGGAAAGACTTCAAGTGCAAGAATTTTTTCAAGAGCTCTAGTATGCGAAAAGGGACCAAGTGCCAACCCTTGTGGTGAATGTTCTCAATGTTTATCTTCACTTAGTGGTTCTAATATAGACATTATAGAAATGGATGCTGCAAGCCATAGAAGCTTAGAAGATATACAAGAACTTATCGAGCAAGTCAAATACGCTCCATCTTTAGCTAGATTTAAAATTTTTATTATCGATGAAGTGCATATGCTCACCCCACAAGCAGCAAATGCCTTGCTTAAGACCTTAGAAGAGCCACCAAGTTATGTAAAATTTATACTAGCAACAACCGATCCTTTAAAACTTCCTGCTACGGTTCTTTCAAGAACACAGCATTTTAGATTTAAGCAAATTTCTACCCATGATATCTTAAATCATCTTGAATGGATTTTGGAAAAAGAAAATATTAGTTATGAAAAAGAAGCTTTAAAACTCATTGCAAGAAGCGGAAATGGCTCCTTAAGAGATACCTTAACCTTGCTAGATCAAGCCATAGTATATTGTCAAAATGATATACAAACACAAAAAATCACTGCGATGCTAGGCTTTTTAGACCCAGCTAAAATTGAAGAATTTTATCAAACCATTTTAGCCAATGATAAAGATAAAGTTCTTGAGTTTTTAAAAGAATTTGAAGATTATGAAGCAAGTAATGTCATTGATGAGATGATATTTTTTTTAAAAGAAGCATTTTTTACCAAAAATAATCTTTTTTCTATGTTAATTTATGAAAGATTTTTTAGAATTCTTTCACGCGCTAAGACTATGTTAAATTCTAGTGATGATGATAGTTTTGTGCTTTGTGTTATGGCTTTCATGCTTATAGAAGCAACTTATCTAAAAAGCATTGATGAGGCTATTAAAGGTTCAAAGCAAGATAGCATGCCAAATCCAAAACAACAAGAAACTCCTTCTATTCAACAAACCCCTAAAGAAGAAAAACTTAGTCCTTATGAAAATCTCTTAAAAGCAATATATAAAAGAGATTATGACTTAGCTGAAGTTTTCAAAAAAACCACACAGTTTGTTTCTTTTGAAGATGACATTTTAAGCATTAGCTCACATGCCAAAGATGATGATAGAATGGTTTTAAACAATGGTTTTAAATTAATCAAAACATTACTTCATGAGCTTTTTGGAGAAAAAGCACAAATTAAAATCCAAAAAATAGAAACCATAGATACTCAAAAACTACAAGATATATTCAAAACTCCCATAAAACAAGAAGTAAAAAACACTCCAAATCTAAATGAGCATTTTGAAAATTTTAAAAAAGACGCTAAAAAATACGATCCTAAAGACGAAACCAAAGAGGCTCTTAATAAGCTCTTTGGTTCTCCGACAATACAAAATTAAAAACTACCATTGATTGAAATATAAATTCTTCTTCCCTCTTCTATACGGTTATAAGTATTTACCCAAGTATCTTCATCATCTTTGTTTTTATAAGAATCCCAATCATTTGTGAAACTTTTATCAAAAAGATTATAAATTGCTGCATTGATGTTCCAATTTTTATTGATATCATAACGCACACCCATAGAAGCTAAAAAGACATCTTGATAATATTCTCTATTAATATTTGTATCGCCCATATAACGATCTATTTGCCACTCACCTTTTACCCATGGAGTGAATTTATTAAAGATATTATAATTTGCTTTTAACATGATATTGTGTTTTAAACTATCCACTTCTGGCTTTCCTATCACAGCTTTATTTTGTGCATCTTTTACTTCACTATCAAGATAAGTGTAAGCTAAATCTAGATTTAAATGTTCTATAGGGGTAATCCCTGCTCCAAGCTCTATGCCTTTGTATTCAACCTTGCCATGATTAATCGCTTGATAACATGTACCAGCTTCACATTTTCCAATACCCGAAATCATACTATTTTTACTAAATTCTTGACTAGAAATTTTATCTTTAAAATTTGTCAAAAACCCAGTAGCTGAAATATAAAATAAATCATTATTATAAACAGCGGCTAATTCATAATTAAGCGATGTTTCTTCTTTTAGATTTGGATTTCCATACATAGGGTATTTACCCTGTCCACTATAATTATAAGCACCAGCTATCAATCTATTAGCATATGGAGTTCTAAAGCCCGTTGAAACACCACCCTTTAAAGTAAGTTCGCTAGTAGGATTATAAACCAAATAAGCCCTTGGAGAAATGTTATTTCCAAAAATTTCATGATGATTATATCTTGCGCCAAAAGTAAATCTTAAATCATCTCTTATACTATACTCATCTTCTGCAAAAAGAGCTAATAAATATTGATCAAAATTTGTAGGATTAGCAATTTTATCTTGCATTTTTTCAAGTCTATATTCACCACCCACGCTTAAAATATGACTTTGGCCTAAAGGAATAACTGATCTTGTATCTACGATAATATCTTCAGCAACTATATCTCTATTTTGTCCTAAAAATGGTTGTGTTTTTTGACCAACTACCTCACGACCATCATTACTTACACGGTTATACTGCAAGGTAGAAGTAATCGAAAAGTCTTCATATACACCCTCATGACTTAAATAAGTTACCAACTTATCTACTTGCATAGTATCTGTATAACCACCTGTTAAAGCCCCGTTATCACCAGATGGCTTAGTCAGCGTTCCTAGTTGGCCTTTTTTGTTATCATAATGATTTCTTGAAAAATCAATATCAAATATCAAAGTATTATAATCATCTACTAAATAGTTTAACCTAGTTCCTAAATTAAAATTATTAGCTTTTGTAGGACTTTGAGCTTGATCGCCTTGCACTCTTTGTCCACTACCATTACTAAATTCAACATTAGATTGTTCCCTATAAAACTCTCTAAAACGTAAGGTTAATCCTAGGCGATCATTCATCAATGGACCGCTTGAATATATACTTGTACCATAAGTATTGCCCCATTCATTATGTGCATTAAAAATACCATCTAAACTGACCGATGTTTCCCACTTATCACTTACTTTTTTTGTGATGATATTTACAACACCACCTAAAGCTTCAGAACCATATAAAGTACTCATTGGTCCTTTGATTACTTCTATTCTTTCTATGCTAGAAATTGGAGGCAAAAATGAATTTGAAATTTCATTAAAACCATTAGGCCCAACTTCCCCGCCTATCCCTTGACGGCGTCCATCAATTAAAATTAAAGTATATCCAGTAATACCTCTCATGGTGATATTATAAGATCCAGTTTTTCCCTTACTAGCAAATAAATCTACACCAGGAATATCAGCAATAGCTTCGGCAACATCTCTATAAGGCTTGCTTTCTAAATCTTTTTTGCTAATCACATTTATAGTAGCAGGGGCTTCTTTAATATCTTGAGAAAAACCTGAAGCACTTACTATGGAACTATCTAATAAAACTTCTTGTGATAAAGCATTGCAGACCAAAAAACTAGCAACACAAAACGATAAACAATGTTTTTTCATTATTTCCTTTCTTAATAAACAAATTTTCAAAGTTGGAATATTATGATAATAATTATTAATTTAAAATAAATTTATTGTATCAATTATGATAATTGTTATTAATAAAAAATTTAATTTTTAGCAATATAATCACAAAAAATTTTAAGATGAGGGTATAATGGAATTTTTAAAAACTTATATTGACTTAATTATATTTATTGTTTTAGGGGTAATGGCATTTATTGCCATATGGTGTACTATAGAACGTATCTTGTTTTTTAAAAAAATCAAACTAAATGACTATCAATGTCAAGAAAAATTTGATGATGCAATTAGTGAAAATCTTACTATGCTTTATATTATTTATACTAATGCTCCTTATGTAGGACTTTTAGGAACTGTAATAGGGATTATGATTACATTTTACGACATGGGAGCAAGTGGGAATATTGATGTTAAATCTATTGTTATTGGTTTATCATTAGCTTTAAAGGCTACAGCATTAGGAATTTTAGTTGCCATCCCTTCTTTGATGGCTTATAATGGATTACTTAGAAAAATATCAACCTTGAGTAATGCATATCGTATTTTTAAGGATAAAAATGCTTAAATTACCGAAAAATGAAGGTTTAAACATCATTCCTTTTATAGACATAATGCTTGTTTTACTAGCTATTGTTTTAAGCATATCCACTTTTATCGCACATGGTGAAATCAAAATCAATCTACCTCAAAGTGAAAATTCAAATTCCATAAACGAAAATAAAGACAAAGTGAGTATTTTAATCAATAAAGAAAATGAATTTTATATCGATGGAAAAACAGCTTCCTTAGAAGAAATAAAAGCAAAATTTGACACTATAGATTCTAAAACATTAGTAGAATTAAAAAGTGATAAAGAAGCAAAATTTGAAAGTTTTGTAAAAATTATTGATATTTTAAAAAATAAAAATCATGAAAATTTTCAAATTTTAACAGAGCAAAAAAGATGAAAACATTTATAAACAATCATAAAAATCAATCCTTTTTCATCACTTTATTTCTCTTTTTGCCTTTATTTTTTGTTTTTATTTATACTAAGAGTTTTTTACATATACAACATAGCGCTTCAAAAGAAGAAAAATTTAATATAACTATAAAACAATTTTTACAAGATTCACCTAAAGTAAAAACCGAACAACCTAAACAAGAAAAAATAAAAAAGCCAGAACAAACAAAAGAAAAAGCTATTATTCAACCTAAAAAAACAAATACTTTAACCAATACCAAAGCAATAAATCAATTAAATGAAAAAATAAAACCTCAAAAAACTATAGCACAAGAAAAAAACACTCCAATAACTTCTCAAGAAAGCATATCTTTAACTAATAACAATGAACTTTTAAAAGAAGTTAAACAAGCTATAGATGAAGCTTTAATATTTCCTAGACAAGCCAAAAAAATGCGAATGAGTGGCGAAATTTTAGTAGAATTCACATGGACTAAAGATAAAAACCTATTAAACTTAAAAATATTAAAACCATCAAAATATAAATTACTAAACGATAGTGCCTTAGAAACTATACGTATAGCATCTAAGAATTTTCCACAATATGAAAAAACTTTTCATATAAGAATACCATTAATATATAAGATAAACTAAGCAAAATTACTTAGTTTGTCTTGATTAAATTATGTCCTTTGTAGATCCCATAAATTTTATAATCTCCATTTTTAAGCATTAAAACCACAGGATATTCTTCTTCATAACCTTGCTCCATACCAGGACTTCCCTGAGGCATACCAGGAGCAGAAATACCTATAACATCTTCAGGTTTATTTTTCAAAAGCCAAGCAACTGCATCTTCAGGAACATGTCCTTCTATAGCATAACCATCAATTACGCCAGTATGGCAACTTTGATACATAGGCTGAATATTCATTTTTTCTTTTATTTTTAAAAAATCCTCGCTTTTATGTATTTGCACTTTATAGCCCTTATCTTTCATATAATCAGCCCAAAGATCACAACATCCACAAGTAGGACTTTCATAAATATTTAATAATTTTTCATTAGCCAATAAAGCTGTAAAACCAAGCGATAAAGTTAAAAATAATTTTTTCATATATCCTCCAAAAATAAAAAGATAAAATACATTATAAAAATTAATATTTTTTATAAAGCCAATAATTTTTATTTTAAAATATACCAAAATACAAAATTATATTCCTACTTCATTTAATAATACTTATTACAAATATTAACTTTACCT